>JAPLYZ010000006.1 GCA_026395295.1 Candidatus Staskawiczbacteria bacterium | reverse complement strand
AACGAATTCGCCGGGTTTATGCAAAAAGAAAAAGAGAAATTATTCAATAATTTTAAAGGTCAAAAGCTCCAATTCCCGACAACCTTTTCCAACAAAGTCATGTCCGAGATTTCAGGATCCTTTCTTGATTAGAAAATACTTTTTGGTTGCAGACTATTCAGAAAGGTCGGGCTGGCTGACTTTTAAATTGCCCTTGCCTTGCGCTCTTGCTTGCATGTCAATCAGCACTTGGTAATAAGTTTTCACGTCAAACTTAAGAATACTTCCGGAAACTTTTGGCTCGGCTTGCTCGGCCATAAAAACATTATTATAAAACACAACCCCGCCAAAAATAAAATCTATAATAACAAGAAGTAAAATAAGCGAAAAAGCGTGGTACCCCAAAAACCAGACTATTTTTTCAATCTCTGCAAGCGCCGGTTTTAATATGTCTAAAGTTAGTTTCATAATTTCTATTCTATGAAGGCTTTTATTGAAAACGCCGCATCAATTTCCCTAAGAGAATAATTGGCGGGGTAACTGACAACCGGTTCGCCGGTTTTTTTGTCAGTGGAAAAATTGGCGGAATTTCGTATGCTCGCGCTCTCAACATCAATTAAATAAGCGCCTGTTTCTATATCTTTCATAAAATCTAAAATATTTGAAAAACTTCCCTTGCAGGCAATTTGAAAAATAGCATATTGTTGCGTTGAATCCTGGGGTCCGGACGGCAATGAAATTTGCAGAGAAACCTGATGATTATTTGCTGCATCTTCCAAAAATTCTATGAAGTTGACAGGGTCAGCCTGGTCAACAAACAACTGGTCTATTTTCGTCAGATTGGGTTTATAGCTTTCGTAATCTTTCTTAAAATTTTGCGTCTCTTTATTTTGCGCAGCCAACGTGGCCACGCTGTTCTTAGCTGAAATTAAATCTTTAGAATTTTTTTCTATTGATTTTAATGTTGGCCAAATGACAAACGCAATTAAGATCAAAACCACTGTGGCGAAAGCCAATAAAATTTTAGAAGTTTTGCTGATGTTTTTTATTTTATCGATTGCCATAACTAATTTGGTCTAACTTCAAATGTTACGGAAAAACTGATATTTTTAGAGTTTATCCAGTCGGCCGCAGGAAAAACAGGCTCTTTTATCTTCTTGTCGTCTTCTATATTTTTCTTAAAAATAATCAAATTATCCCTTGTGTCACTGGTTCCGGAAGCAGAAACCTCAATATCCCCGTCATCCTCTTTATTAAATGAAAAATCAGTCAGGTACACGCCTCTCGGAGTCGGTATGCTTTCTATAACTTTTAAACCTTCGCTGAGGTAAATTTCTTTCTCGTAAAAAGAACTGAGCTGGTTTAGCGTTACGTTATACTTTTTTACGACGCTGTTTAAATCTTCAAAGCCCAAAGATTGACTTTCTTTTTTGGTCTGGGTCAAAATGTTTTTTTGGTCGTCGGTTTCCGCCAGAATATAGTATTTTGTTGAAATCAAAATTAAAGCCAAACAAATTAAAGAGACCAAAAATACAATGCCCCAGATAGCGGCTAATTTTTCTTTCCTCTTCTCAAGCAATATTCTTTTTTCTTCCGGAGGCAAAAGATTTATCATATATCCGACTTATTGCGATTAAAAATTTTAGTTATTGTCAACCTGCCTCAATGCCAAGCCTATGGCGGTTGTGAACGACAGCAACTCTTTTTTTATAATAATTTTGTCTTTATCCAAATTAAGATTAGACAAAGGATTCCCCAGTTCTGCCGGAATATCTAATTTTTTGGAAACAAATTCTGGCAAGCCTTTCAACTCAGCTCCCTCTCCGCAAAGCAATATATTTTCTTTTTTCCCGTCGGGCAGAAGGTATTCATAAGAGGAGTGGTCGCGATAAAAATTCAGATATTTTTTTATCTGCGAAATCAAATCGTCTAAAATTTTGGTTATTATAGATGACACTTTTTCTCCATGTATGGTCGATTTTTCTGATTTTTTTCCGACCAGGCCATATTCCAACTTAAGTTTTTCCGCCTCATTAAAATTAACTTTCAGAGATTCTGATATGGCCTCTGTTATGGAACGGGACGAAATCGGGATAGAGCAGGTAAAACGAGTTGAATTTCCGGAAAAAATTATAAAATTCACATTGCTCTCTCCAAAGTCAATCAAAGCCAGCAAAGAAGAATTAGCGTCTTTCTTAATAAGCGCCATGGTTATGGCCCTTGATTCCACCTCCAGAGCTATCGGCGTTAAACCGGCTTTTTTGATACAAGAAATATAGGAGTCAACAATTTTTTTAGGCGTGGCGACGATTAAAACTTCAACGTGATTAAGATAATCTTTTACTGAAGGAATAACATGGAAATCCAAATACACGTCGTCAATCGGCATGGGGATATAATTTTCTGCTTCAAGTGGCACGGCCACCGCCAATTCTTCCTCGCCCATCTTTGGCATCTGTATAACCTGCAAAAATGATTTCTGCTCCGGTAAAGAAACAACAACATTTCTCGTACCCAACTTTTTGCCCTTAACCGTATCGCAAGCAGATTTTATAGCTCTTACCATGATTGCTTCATTTTCTATCTCTCCGTCTTTAACCACATCCGCCGTCATTCTGGTTTCGTTAAAAGAAGCCAAAGCAAAACCTCTGCCCTTTTTCTTAAGCTTCACAACTTTCACAGACATATCATCTATATCCAGACCGAAGGCATCATATTTTAAATCTAAAAATTTAAACATTTTATCGATTTTATTAAATTATACCACTTTAATATTCAAATGAGAAATATTTATTTTTTATCCGGTCGATTTCCGGGACTTTTCTCCCTCCTCAGTGTGAATATAATTATTGCAAAAATTATAATTATTGAAAAAATAATCCATGCCAAGCCGGCGTTGCTTGGCGCCTGATTACCTTCTTCTTTTGGACTTAATGGCGTTGGATTTTTCAAGGAACCAGGTTTCGATGCCGTGGCTCCGGAACTGGTTTTAGAATTTATGTTTCCTGAAATATTGGGCCGGACGTTTGCAGGCATTGGCTGTAATTTAGAGCTGTCGGGAAAAATAGCCCGCTTCAACGCCAGCACACCCGACGCATAAAAAAGTGAAGCAATAATTAAAATAAAAAATATTTTTTTGCAGAAATTCATATTAGTTGCTCGTCCAACTTAATAATTGATATCCGGAACTGGATAAAGGAAAACTCGGAGGAGGAGCATATAAAAGGTTGCTGTCATAATTATTATATGTATTGCTGTAGCCTGCCACATTGTTATTTGAGCCATCAACCCATGTCCATGTCCATTGGTAGAACGTCATTATAGCGCCGAAAATTGTAATGCTGTTTTTGATATCGCCTTGATAATAAAAAAATTGGGCTCCGCCGTTTTGAGAAATTATGGCGGCATCAATCTCTATGTCGCTCGGGGCTCTATAAGTAACAACGACATCTTTCTGGGCAATCAAGCCCAAGACGCTTGAGCCGTCTTTAACGGAATAGACAATGTTGTTCGGAATATAAATTATGGGAGCTGTTGAAGAATTGTAAGGTAATTGGGCGGCAACCACTGTCACTCTGCCGTTAACCGTTCCCTCCACCCAGGTTTTATCTTCCACATATATTATACCATTAGCCGGCAAAGATGATGTAAACTGCAAAACCCTAATATTATAATCAACATATTCGTTATGGGCATTTCCACTCGTATCCCAGCCGGTAGGATTAGACAAAAGGCTGGTCACTTTATAAATGCTTACCGTGCCGTTGCTATTGAAAACCAACGAATATCCTTGCTCGTTAGAGGGCGGAAGATAAATTCCCGAGCTTTGCGCGCTACTTTTCAGGGTGGCAAGATTGGAAGTTATTGATGAAAAATCAACCGCCGGCACCGGAAATTGCCAGAAGCTTTGAGTGCCTTGAGAAGCCGATCCCCAAACTCCATTTTCAACTGCCGGGCAAGGATAACCCTGGTTGGCCGGGCAAGTGTAAGTTGACTTTGCCGATTGTATTGGGGCATTCCCAGTCCCATCAAATCTTATGCCGTTATTAGACTGCAACTGCCCGCTCACTGTTTCGTTGCCACCAATCCAGATAACATCATTGCTCAAAAAAGCATACTTGGCAAGCGAAGCAATTCCGAATCTGGCGGTAACGGTCCGTTTAATGTTGGGATTTTCGTTTGTCCAGCCGGTTGATTGAACAGTAACAATGGTAGATCCCACAAGCGGAGGAGTTATCACCAGGCTAAACGTGCCCAGCGCTTGCTGGGTGTCCAAGTCAATATAGTTGTGAACATAAGGTCCCGATGTGTTAGTCCCATCTTTGTAATCATTGGGAAAATGGGCCAAATGCCATTGATAATAATTTATACCGGCGTCTGCGATTTGCAAAGCTTCCTCCTTTTCAGTTGACAGTTTAAGCAATTGGAGCTTGCCAGCAAAAACCATTACAACGGGAAACATAACCATAACAAAAACAGCGATGATTATTATCAGATATATCATCAAAGAACCCTTTTGATTTATTTTTTTTGATTTGCTCATATCAATTTCCTAAATTATCTTTCACCGACCTGATTGCCGCGCCGACTGAAATCGGAAAAGAGCTGGTATCCTTTGCCGTAATCTGGTTCAAAATCATCAAACTTATTTTTACGAATCTGACCTGATTTATATTCACCGGCTGAGAGAGAGAGCTGGTGTTGCCGTTATAATTTCCGTCATAGTAATAAAATATGGAACTGCTTGAGCTTGCCACTCCGCTTATAACCGGCTTCACTATTTCTAAGCCCGGATTATACGATAAAGGACTGCCTGCGGGTACAATAACTCCTTTGTACAAAACGTTTCCCGAAACATAGTAGCGAATTCTTTCAACCGCCGAGTTGCTCGTATTAAAATTTGAATAAAAAATTATCTGAGAATCGCCTGCTTGGTTGAGAGGGTAAGAACCGTCGCTTCCTGTTGTGGCGTCTCTTATCTCGCTCGCAAAAACAGACAGCGTAGACCTTGCCTGGTCTATGTTGCTCAAGGACAACAGTTGCTGGCTGGAATTTGAAAAAACATCGTTGAGGGCTGTTGCAACCAAAATAATAAGAAACGAAAAAATAACCATACTTATTATAAGTTCTATAATCGTAAATCCCGAGCCCGAGAGATGTATAAAATTTTTTCTTGCCTCCTGTTCCATATAATTAATGGCTTAACGTGACTTGTAAAACATTATAACCGTCCACATTAATGTTGCTGATGGTTTTGGTTTGATATCCTGTCATGCTAATTGTCGTTTGATATCCGGAACTTTTTTGCAATCCGGCAAACATCGCCTGACCGGGCGAGAAACATCCTGAAACGTAATTGATGTTAATGCTTGTAAGCACCGGTGTTTTTGACGTGTCTGTTGTTGAAAGAAAAACTTTATAGCGGATATAACGGCTGTTGTTATTCACGCTGTTAATTGTTGTTCCCGGAACAGTATAATAGCTTTGATTTGTGCCATCCGGACCGACATAATTCCATGTCGCGTCATCATTATTCGTCGCAATCTGAAACTTTACACTGGTCGCAGAATCTTGAGAAGTCGGCTGCCAAGTTAAAGTTGTATAAGAGGTTGCGTTTGTTCCTGTATCAAAAGAAGAAGACGTAAGCGAGCCGGAAGGAACATAGTAATTTCCAACCTTGATCAAACGAATTCCTGAAGGCGTGCCACCAATGTTTATGTTACCATTGTCCTGGTAATACTTTGAAACGTCCGAAAAATCCGCTTGGCCTGACCCGCCAGCCCAATTTTGCTGGCTCCATATGCTGCCACTGGTAAACTCCGTGCTTACATATCCTCCGCTTATAACGGTCGCGTCAAAAGTGGCTGAAATGGTATGACTGGCCGCTATGTTGTTAAAGGTGTACGGGCTGGTCGTTCCCACAGAGCTTCCATCCACCAGTATGTTTGATATATGATAACCGGAGGCAGAAGTAACTATGAATGCCTGGCTGGTTCCGCCATTAACCGAGATGGCGCCGGAAGGAGTGATTGTACCATTAGCGCCGTTTGTGGCCGTGATAGTATAAACAACGGCTTTTGTTTCCTGGTTCGCAAACGTTAAATCATTTCCGGAGTCGAACATATTGTGATATTCAAAATTTATCCAATCGCCGGGACGAACTAAGTTGGAAACTCGAACTTCGTCAATCGGTCCTTTGAAATAATGATTATCGCTTGAACCGCCTTGTCCCATGGTTGTGTCGTTATTAGTCGTGATTGAACTTACTGTGTTCTGGCTCACTGTTGTTTGAGAATTATCTATTCCATCTACAAGAATTTTAGGAACGGTTCCGTTCCACGTTCCTGTGATATAATGCCAGCCGGAACTTAGAGCAGAAGATTGAATCCCATTATAATGGCTACTGTCCTTGCTCAAAACAAATCTCGCTTTATTGGAAGAATCAACTCTCAGCAAATATCCTTGACCATTCCAAGTATTTCCATAGACAACATCATCGCTTGAATCTAACGCGGGATTAATCCATGCGGAAACCGTAAAATTGCCTGACAGAGAAAAACTTCCAACATTGCTCCCCAAATCCACGTAATCATTGGTTCCATTAAAGGTAAGCGCGCCGTCAACTTTTCCCGTTGTTGTCTTTCCGCTGGTGTTTACTTTCGCAGTTCCGTTGTCCCCTCCTGTGGAATCAAAAACGGTTTTATTGTTAGCGTTATCTCCCATATGCCAAACGCCCAAAAAATTTGAATCCCAAACGCCGGTTGCATTTTGGTTGTCGGTTGCCGAATAATTTCCATAATAAATATAAATTATCGTTGACGCTGAATGGCTTACAGTTGGAACTTTCACCCAAAAATTTGCCGTAACCGCCGAACCTCCTCCGCCTGACCAGCTTTCCCGTTCGTATTGCAACAGCGCCGTGCCGTTTGAGTCGGCAAATCTGATATCATAACCTGTAGATAACGCAGTTGACATATTTGAATCAGCCGCAATTTTAACTAAGACAGGAAAATTGCTGAGATCTGAGCCGACGTTACTGTTAGAAATTGTTATTTTTTTTCTGTATGACCAGCCTGTGAGCCACGAAGCGTTAGAAATAAAATTTACCAAAATAGCATGAGAGGCCGCAACACCGCTAAATGTATAACTTGACACCGCTCCAACGGACGAACCGTCAACCCAAACATTTTGTATGCTATATCCTGAGTTGGCGGCAATGGTAAATGTTTGATTGGCTCCACTGTTAACCAAAACAGACCCTGACGGCGTAATTGTTCCATTTACGGACGCAGTTGCAGTAATGGCGTAGCTCGCAGGAGGCGTTGATGCCTGCAAATCCACCTCGGCTCCCTCTATAGGGTTTCCCGTAGAAGAATCTTTAACTATAGTCAGCAGACTGTTGGTTGTTTTTGGTCCCAATATAAGGCTGAAACTTTGGCTTGTGTCTGGCAGAAGATTCGCTTGCTGTATGGGAGAAGATCCATAAATCATATAATCAGATCCTGTAAGCGCCGGAGTGTAGCTGTCCCATTCAATATGGTTAAGCGGAACCTGCCCACCGGAATCAGAAGAATAAACGTTGTCAAATTTTAATACGTTGGGCGTACCGATAATTTTTGCTCCGCGAACTTCTAAACCGACTCCGGAAATAGGAATGCAAACTTGATTCAACGTCTTAAAAACTAAATTGCTTAGCTTGTCTATGGAAAAACTGACTTGAGTCACCTGGCCGTTGGAAATTGTGGCATCTGGTTTTGTGGGGCTGGGATTTTGGGAAGAGATTGGATATGTTTGGTCAACGGAATAACTTTCTTTGCTGGCAGTAATACTATAACTATTGGCGCTGTTAGGCAGAGCGACTTCCAGCCAATTGCCGTTGGCATCGGTTGTCCTGGTCAAATCGATATTCGGGACAATGCTGGTATTTTTGATATGTATTGTTGCTCTGGAAACAGGTTGTCCGACAGCATCAAAAACCTGCATATAAAGCGCTCCCCCGCTCGCCATACCTTCCAGCCCCTTTGGAACAACGTTAGTCAAAAAACTGTTTATCGCGCCAGTCCTGGCATTTTTGATATAAAGTTTCACGTGCTTGTAATCGTCCGGAGCAGAATCAGTGCCGGCTAAAATAGTACCGTCAGCGGGATCATCAACATAACTTATGGCGTAATAAATCTGATAACTGGTGCCATTTACCGTGGCGCTGATCGGATTCGGCAAATCAGCAAAAGAGCCGTGCGGATTGCCTTCTATAGTCCCTATCTGAGAATATGGCATATTCCGCGCAATTTCCAGATATTGGTCCGCCAGAGAAGATATTGAAGCTTTCTCGCGGTAGTATACAATTCCATTTATTATTGAAGTAAAAACCCCATAGATGCTTACGCTTAAAATTGAAAAAATAGCAACGCAAACTATCACTTCAACAAGCGACATGCCTTTCCGACTATCTTTTCCGTATAAATTACCAATAAAAATTCTGACGCAGGAAAAAAATTTGCGGGCACTCTTTATTTTTATCATTCCAAAATTAAAAAAATTAACGACACATTGAAGGTATCTTCAGTGTATAGAACCCAAAGAAGAGTACATAGGCTGAATTATTGAGAAAGCGAAGAAAGCTACAATTGCTCCTAAGAAAATTATCAACATCGGCTCAATGGCAGATGAAAGTTTGGCGGTGGCGTCTATAACCTCGTCTTCATAAAAATCCGCCAAAGTTTTTAACACCGTCGCCGTTCTTCCGGTTTCCTCTCCAACTTCCAACATTTCAATGGCTCCGAAAGGAAAAATATCTCTAAAATTACCCAGAGCTTCGGATAATTTCTCTCCCTTCTTAATTTTATCAGACGCGCTGGTGACGGCTTTTTTAAAATAGTAATTGCCTACCGTGCCTGCTGAAACTTCCAACGACCTCACCAGAGAAACGCCCGAGCCTAAAAGAGAGCTCAAAGACCTTATTAGAATTGCGCAATTATTTTTTTTGACAAGACCGGAAAAAAGAGGAAACTTCAACAAAATTGTATCCAGCGCCCACTGTCCTTTTTTTGTCCGCAATATCGCCGCTATTAGAGCCACCAAAACAACAGGAACAATAATTAATACCGGCCATTGTTTTACCGAAAATTCCCCGAAATCAATCAGCATCTTGGTGTAAAAAGGAATTTGGGAGTTCATGCCGACAAAAAACTGTTTCAACCGGGGCAACACTACAATTGCGACAACCATTCCCACGACCAGCAACAACGAAAGCACTATGACAGGATAAACCATCGCTCCCTGAACACTGGATTTTAATCTGTGCTCTTTTTCCAATTGCAATGCCAAAATTTTTAAAACTTCTTCAAGCGTGCCCGATTCCTCCCCAACCTTAACCATGCTCAGAAAAAAATCAGAAAAAATATCCGGATACTGAGCTAAAGATGAAGACATGCTCTCGCCCTTATTAATCCGCTCTCTGACAGAAATCAGAGCATCTTTCAGCTTTTTACTTTTTGTCTGGTTGGCCAGAATGTCAAAACTTTTCACCAAAGAAAGGCTTGTTGCCACCATAATGGATAAGTTTCTGGCAAGCATTATTTTTTCGGTTGAAGAAACTTTCATTGAAAGCTGGACGTTGTACCATTTCCTGTCTTTTGCATCTTTTAAAACAGCCTTAGCCAAAAACAACCCGTCATTTTTCAGGATTCCTGCAAGACCGCGAACATCTTCAGCTGCCTGTGTCCCGCTTACTATCCTCCCTTCTAAAGATTTAGCTGTATAAAAATAATTAGGCATTTCTTAAAGTTTTGTTATTCGGTAATAACGCGCAGAACTTCTTCTAACGAAGTCAGCCCGCTGGCCGCTTTTATAAATCCGTCTTCAATAATTGTCCTCATCCCGTCTTTAATGGCTTGATCTGTAATTTCATCTGTTGAAGCCCTCCTGTTTATTAAAGCTTTTGTCGCGTCGTTGACCGCCAAAACTTCGAAAATTCCGATCCTTCCCTTGTATCCTGAAGAAGAATTTTTAGAGGGCTTAGGTCTGTATAACACAAGGTCTTTTATGGTATCTTTAGGTTTTAATATCTTTTCTTCTTTTAACAACTGCGCAATTCTTTCAATGTCGCAATATCTTTCCAAGTTCTCTAAATCAGCTGACTGAAGCTTATATTTTTCTTTCTCCCCAAAAAACTTTCTTACCAATCTCTGACCTATAATTATATTCAAAGTTGAAGACAGTAAAAATGGTTCTGTCCCCATGTCAATCAATCTGGGGATGGCTCCCCCTGCGCTTGTAGTATGTAAAGTAGACAAAACCAAGTGACCTGTCAGCGCGGCGTTAATCGCCAAATCGGCTGTTTCGTGGTCTCTGATTTCTCCAACCATAATAATATTCGGGTCCTGCCTTACCAATGCCCTCAACCCCGACGCAAAAGTCAAATTTATTTTGTCATTTACCTGAGTCTGATTTATTCTGGGCATTCTGTATTCAATTGGATCTTCTACCGTTGATATGTTAACGCTCGTGGTATTTATAATTCCCATCATGGCATACAAAGTTGTAGTCTTTCCCGAGCCCGTGGGGCCGGTAATCAAAATCATTCCTGTTGTTTTTGATAAATTGTTACGGACTTTTTTTAACGAATCTCCGGCAAAACCCAGGTCGTCTAACGTATACATCTTATTGTCTTCAGCCAGCAACCTCATAACTATCTTTTCTCCATTTAAAACAGGCAAAACAGAAACTCTGACAGAATACTTGAAGTCCTCAGTTTCAATTTTAAACCTGCCATCTTGCGGAAGTCTGTGCTCATCTAATTTCAGGTTGGAGAGAACTTTTATTCTGGCAACAATTCCGGAAGCCGTACCTATGGGCAAAGACATAACGTCGTGCAATATGCCGTCCACCCTATAACGAATAATAACTTGTTTTTCCAAGGGCTCTATGTGCACATCGGACGTTCTCTGCAAAATTGCGTGCTTTAACAACGTGTCAACAACTCTTATAATTGAAACTTCTTCAGCCACGGCCTCTTCCAACCCGCCTTCAAACCTGGGGCTCCCATCTTCTTTTATATGTTTTATCGGCCCGGCTCCGCCTTTCATGATATCTCCAAATTCTGTTTCCAAGGTTTCCTGATATTGCGAAAGAGCATTTTTTATTCCTTCGGGAGTAGTCAGCCTTGCCAGAATTTTCAAAGAAGGAGCTGCTTTTTTTATAAACTCAATGGTTCTCAAATCTTCCGGGTCAAGCATTGCCACTTCAAGATTATTTTCTTTCTTGCTGAAGGCAACAATGTTGTGAGCTCTGGCAATTGATTCGGGGATTATTTTCAAAATATCTTTCGGAATGGTTTCATCCTGCAAGTTTATAAAAGGAATTCCCAAAAGGTAAGCCTCAATTTTTATCAACTCTTTTTCCGAAATCAAACCTTCGGCAACCAAAACTTCTCCAATCTCTTTCTTAGATTGAATGCTTTTTTCCACGGCTTCTTCAAACCTGTTGCCCTTGATAAGCCCTGCTTCCAAAATAAATTTTTTCAGTTTCTGCAGTTCAACTTTCATGGTATTTTTATCATACAGTTTTATTATACCACATAAAACAAATGTCAAAAAATATAGGGTGTGGATAAAAAAAAGACCCGGGCAATCCCGAGTCGTTTCTCAATAATCTTATTCTGTAATATTATACAAGCCCCAATCTTATTTTTGATTTGTTAACAATTTCATCTAATGGCAAATCGGCCTTAATCCAAAATTCAACTCCTCCTAATTTTTTTATATTTTCCACGTCAATGTCTTTTATGTTGGTGTTGGTTAAAAAAATAATTGATGTATTATTTTTAGACTCTCTTATTTTTTTTGCCATTTCCAATCCGTCCATTACAGGCATTAAAACATCGGACAGAATTAAATCTGGTTTTTCTCTCTCCGCTACGCCAACTCCCTGCTCTCCGTTCTCTGCTGTAACAATGGAAAATCCTTCACTCCCGAACTTTATTTTTAATATAGAAAGAAAATCTTGATCGTCTTCAACAATAAGAATTTTTTTATTAGTTTTGTCAGCCATTTAATTATTTATTATTTTTATATTATTTATGTTAGCATATATAGCTAAAATTTTGCAAATGCGTTTACAAAAAAAAGCCTTGTACCCAACTTGGATACAAGGACGCCCCCTTGCAAAGAGGAACCTATGCCCGCGGTGAGCGGACAGCTTCGAGCATCTTCTGGCGGTTGCGGATGCTCATCTCGAAAACCTTCAGAGGATCCAAACCGCTGGGGTTGACATCGTGTTCGCAATAGATAACCGCTTGGTCGGTCTTGTCCATGATGCCAATTGCCTCCTGTTGGTCTTTCCACGTGGCTTCGCCACCAACGCCCACGGCCCAGTCCCAATCGATGAGAATGGGAATCTGGTCGGGCGCCACGCCGGCTTTCAGCAGGCTGTCAATGCTGACGGGCAGTCTCTGGCCGGAGTTAGCATGAACGAACTTGCAGAAAAGTCCGGCGTCCACGGTTTGTTGAACGCCATCGGCCACGCTGATGCCCGAGCCCAAGATGTGGGCGAATTCGTTGTTGATGAACATCGCTGGCCTGCCGAGCACCTGGTTCAGAGTCTTGCAGAACCCAATTGCCTGCCCAATGGTCATCAGGTAGTCCGAGCCCGGGTCCCCAAACTTCCACTCATTCCACATGGTGCCACCCGTGGTCTTGAGCACATCCAGCCAGAAGTTCAGCATCAAATCTTGCGCTTCCTTGTCGTCCATCGGCGGATTCTTCGGGTTGCCCAAACGCCGACTGGTCCACGCTGGCCACCAAATGTTGACGCCTGCTCCAAGGCCGGCTTGTTCCAGCTCTTGAGAGCGGGTAATGGCCTCAATGTGCAGGTCCCGGGCCATAATGCGGTCGGATTTGTTCAGCGAGATCATGCCGCCACGTTCAGCGCCCCTGAACCCAAATTGAGGAGCGGTCATGGCCACCCATTTCGAGAACTTGCCACTGGCAATGCCCGCCTTGAGCTCCTTGAAGCTAATCGCCCCGGGGGCGTTGTGTTCTTTGTATTTCTTGATTTCCGTCTTGACCTCGAGCAAGATGTGCCCGGAGCTCCGCACTTCTTCGTCGCCCTTCAGCCCAAGCCGTTTGCTGAGCTTCTTGACGGCGAGCAGCCGGTCAACCACCTTTTTGATGCCGGCGAGAATAATGCCACCGCCGAATTTGGAATTGCTTGCCCGCGGGCCCCAAGCCCATGCAGGTGCTGAATCTATCCATTTTGTTGCCATAACGTTGTCTTTCTGTTCTCTCGCACTTTCCGCTCCTCACAGCTCTTACCGCCAGGTAAGAATTAGTTTATTCTGTCAGAATTGTAAAAGTGCGAATTGTTTTTAAGTCTACCAGCTTTTTTGTTTATGTCAATGATTAATGATTATAAAAAAAGTCCCGATGCAATCCGTAGATCGCAAAGGGACATAAACTAACACTTCAAAAAAACTCGCAGACCCCTGGGGTTTAGGTCTTGCCCATCAGAGAGTCGAACGGAACGCCGGCGGAACGCACGACCAAGTTGTCGCGAACCCACATGATACCGCGGGCACTTGCTCCGTGAACCTTCACTTTGTCCCACAGGCTGCGGTCACCTCCGGCGGCGATTGTTTTGACAGCCGCAATTTCTTCGGCGGTGACCAGCTCCAACTTCCAGTGCTCAGCTTCCGACGCCAGGTCGAAGAACCCACCGGTGCCCATGAGAGCAGCGTAGCGATGACCGACGCCCGCTTCCAGGAGATGGAAGGTAAAATCCTTCAAATTCACGTCACCCTCGTCATGCTCGCAGAACCGTTTGTTGCGTTTCTGCCAGCGCGGTTCGGTCTTGCGCATCTGCCCGCGATAAGTCTTCATGTTCTTGATGTGCGTTGAGGTTGCCCTCGGCTTTACGGCCGGGTGATTCAGACGGGCGAGATAGTCTTCGCCCTCATCGCAATGCGATGGGTCTTTGTGGACACCAACGGCCGGCGAATAATCCGTGGCAATGAGCATTTGTTGGAATTCGTCGGCACAGGTTGCCGCACAGCCGTTGTGGATCTCGCGGGAAAGCATGATGCCCATTTCTTCGGCGTGCTGATGCACGGGCCGTGTTTCTTTCGCGAAGTCCTCCCACCCTTGGAGCAGGAGACTGTCAATGCCAAAGGGCCATGCGTAGCCGCAAACCTGGGCAATGGAAACCGGGCCGTCGAAGACCCCGATAATATGATTGCCCTTCTCGGCGCTGAGATCAATGACTTTCTTCATGTAGTCATCCACCCAGCCGGCAATCTTGCGCTCACCCATCGCGAGCACGTCGGCCGGAAGAAGCGCCTGGCACAGTTGCTTGCCGTGCTCACGCAAAATTCCCATCCGGGTCCACCAAACGCAGTGTCCGCTGAACACTCCGAATTTGACCCCTGTCTTTTCCTCGAGCGCATTCAGCTCTTTCACAGAGAGAAGCTCGATCGTTTCTGCCGTCACCTTCTTGTGGAGCAGGTTGGTGGACGCCATGACCGTTTCCGCTCCGCAGAGCGAGGCAAAGGTCATGCAATGCAGCAAGCCTTCCGGGCCGGTAAACACGCCCGAGAGCTGCCCCAATTCCACGCCAGGACGCGTGGTGATTTGTTTCGAGTAATCGATGCCTGCGAGAGCGGGCACATTGAGAACTGCCCGCCTCGGGTCGAATGAATCCATGAATTCCCCAAAATTGGGAAACTTTTCACGGAGAGTTTGTGTTTCGTTACTTGTCATATTGCTGTCTTTCGTTTTCTTGATCTACTCTCGCCCCCTCAACTCCCACAGCTTCCTACCGCCAGGCAGGAATTAGTTAATTACTGATAGAATTGTAAAAGTGCGTGTAATTTTTATAGTTTATCAGCTTTCTGGTTTTTGTCAATGTTTTGCACCCCCAGCCAACAAAAACCGGCTTCCCCAGCCGGTTCTATGTCGCACAATAAAATTAGCGTTTGCTTTCTTTGTGAACAGTGTGCTTTCTGCAGGTTGAACAAAACTTTTTCAGCTCCAGCTTTTTCTCAGCTGTTTTTTTGCTGCCATGTTTTTTATTCTAAGCGAGGCAATAAACTTTTTGCAGTCCCTGGTCCACTTGTCTCCGCAGAGACAAAGGGGGTTACCAGCAACGGAAAAAAGTTTGTTGCCGAGCGATTTTGAGCCGATGGCCAGAATTGGACTGGCGACCTTTCCCTTACCAAGGGAGTGCTCTACCACTGAGCTACATCGGCGCTGGGGCCGATGCTTCGGCCAAAGTGTGGGCGCGGTAGGACTTGCACCTACGAAGGGTAGAACCCGACAGATTTACAGTCTGTTGCCTTTGCTGCTCAGCCACACGCCCCGTTAGAAGTCGGCGAGCGCCGTTACTTCTAACGGGGCACGCCCTACCTCATAATATGTTTTATATCACATATCTTTCTTTTATTCAATAACTTTGCCGTGTAGTTTTTTCCAAATGTCTATTTTTTTGTGATCTCCGGATAATAAAACCTTCGGCACCCGCCAGTATTTTGCTTTAACACCCGGTGTTTTTCTGCCAACACCGGGTGTTGGGCAAAATACTTCGGGGCGGGTGTACTGCGCATATTCTAAAAATCCGCCTAATTTTGAAATTCTTTCTTTCAATAATTGCGGCTTGCCCAAAACTCCGGGAATCAATCTGGAAATTGTTTCTATGGCAACCATTGCCGGCAGTTCGCCCCCCATTAAGTCATAATCTCCTATTGAAATTTCCATATCCGCAATTTTTTGCGCCACTCTTTCGTCAACTCCCTCGTACCTCCCGCAAATAAAAATTATCTGGTCTAATTTTGAAAGCTTGTAGGCTAATTTTTGATCAAACTTTCTCCCCCTCGGCGTAAACAAAATCACTTTGGCTTTTTTACTGGGTTCACTTTTTCCGCGATAGCGTAGTTTCTGAACTGCCTTGTAGATAGGCTCAACTTTCAAAACCATTCCTAACCCCCCGCCAAAAGGCCTTTCATCAACTGTTTTGTGGCGGTCTGTTGTCCATTTTCTTAAATCGCGCAAATTTATTTTTATAAACTTTTTTGCCTGAGCCCGCGCAATCAAACTCTCGCCAATGTATGACTTAAAAATTTCCGGAAAAATTGTAATCACATCAAATTTGATCATGGAAAAACTAAGCGAGGTAATAAACTTTTTGAAGGCCCAGGTCGACTTGCCCGTAGAGGCAAAGCGAGTTCCTGCTAGCCGAAAAAAGTTTGTTGCCGAGCGTTTAAACAAAAACCGCGCATTTATATTAGCACGGTTTTTGTCTTCTGTAAAACCCTTCGACAAGCTCAGGGCAGGTTACAGAGAAATGTTGTCTATGTCGTCTGAGGTTGTTTTTCTCTCAGCTCTTGGAGCACGACCGCCTTCTGGTTCCTCAATCTTGAGGTTAACCCTGGCGTGGTTCTTCAATCCGACAATGCGGACCAAGTTCCTGATTGCCTTGGCAGTTGATCCTTCTCGGCCGATTATTTGGCCCATGTCTTCTGGGTTTACTTTCAATGAAAGCAATACTCCCATTTCGTCAACTTTTCTGTCAACTTTGACATCTTTAGGATTATCAACTAATTCCTTGACAATGTACTCAAGAAACTCTTTGTCATTTTCTTTTGCCATTTTTTCTTGATTCATTTATCTTTAATCATTCTGCGACCTTTACCCTGTCGTATGACGGGGTTTTTTTATTCTACTCTTTTAATGCAGTCTGTCAATTTTTGTTATGTTTTTGGGGCTTCAGTTGGCTTTACCTCGGGCACTGCGGTTGCTGCCGGTTGAGCTACTGGCGTTGCTGCTGCGGCTGTTTTTGCAGCGGCTATTTCAGCTTGTTTCTTCTTGCTGATATTTGAAACTTTTATTTTTTTGGCGTCAATAATTTTTTCTGAAACTAAATAGTTGTGTATTGTCGCCGAAGGTTTTGCTCCTTTGGAAATCCAATATAAAATTCTGTCTTTTTTAAAACTCTTTCTCTTTTTAAGAGGGTCAACATAGCCTAAATCTTCAACAGATCTTCCGCCTTTTGTTGAACGCCTTTTATCAATAACAACCACCCTAAAAAATGGCTGATTCTTTTTACCTTTTCTTGTAAGTCTAATAGTTAACATATTTTTTATTATTATTTTTTAGCGAGGCAACAAGCTTTTTGAAGGCCCAGGTCGACTTGCGCCAAGAGCGCAAAGCGAGTTCCTGCTAGCCGAAAAAAGTTTGTTGCCGAGCGAAATTTATTTCCACTTTTTAACTTCCAGGGCCAGTTCTGCCGCGGCTTCTTCTGCTTCTTGTTTTGAAGAGCCTCTGCCTTCGGCAACCAATTCTTTTCCCAGAAACACCCCCACCACAAAAGTTTTTTCGTGGTCCGGCCCGGATTCGTTCATGACTTTATAATTGGGCGTTATAGAAGTTCTTTCCTGCGCCTCTTCCTGAAATTTTGATTTTGCGTCTTTGTACGAACCGTCTTTTATAATCCCTGCCAAATTTTTCAGCAGATATTTTTTTATAAATTCGTCGCACGGTTTATATCCGGAATCCAAATAAAACGCGCCCAAAAATGCTTCAAATGTGTTTGCTAAAATGTATGCTCTGGCTTTTCCTAATTCTTTTGCCTCGCCTCTCGACAGCAAAAGAAAATCATTAAATCCTAATTCTTCGGCAACGCTGGTAAGCATTTTAGCATTAACCAGGGCAGCTCTCCAATTAGTTAAGTCACCTTCCATTTTTTCCGGATAATCTTTGTAAAGATGCTCGGTTACAATTAGTTCCATCACCGCGTCTCCTAAAAATTCCAGTCTTTCGTTGTGTTCTAATTTCAAGCCCGGGTTTTCGTTCAAATAAGATCTATGAGTAAATGCCTGCCTCAAAAGATTTTTGTCTTTAAATTTCGTCCCTAATTTTTTTTCTAAAATTTCAAACTCCATATTCTTTTTATTTACTTTCCAGCTGCTTATAAACTGTTCCTAAAACTCCGTTAACAAATTTACCCGATGTCTGCCCTGAAAAAGTTTTCGCCAGCTCAATTGCCTCATTTATGGCAACCTTTGGCGGAACCTCTTCTTTATCAACAGTATATAGAAGCTCGAATAAACCTATCCTTAAAACGTTCCTGTCAATCATTGATATTTGAGCAATTGGCCACTCGGGCGCCGCTTTTTCAATAATTTTGTCAAGCTCTATTATATGCTTTTCTATTCCTTCAATTAAACGCCAAATAAAATCAACATCTTCCAAGCCGGGCCCAAAATCCTTAATGTCTCTTTCAACAATATTTTTCAAAACCGGCTTTTTGTCGTAAAAATCCCACTCGTATAAACTTTGCAAAACTATGCTTCTTGACAGATGCCTGCTCGCCATAAATTTTAATTTGAAATTATTTTTTAGTAAGCTCTTCCATTGTCATTGGGCTGTCCTTTTTTTCCTGTTGCTCAGCTTGTTTTAATTCTTTCTCTTTGATCTTCTTTTCCTTTTTAGTAAGACTTGCTAAAACATTTATAACCTCCTGTCCTTTGTAAAATCCACAATTTAAACAAACCGTGTGTGATAAAACGGGTTTTTTACATTTTGGGCAGATGTTTAAATGCACCGGTTTTATATATTTGTGCATTCGGGACTTACCCACCTTCGCTCTTGTATGACCTTGTTTTGGAACTGCCATAGTTTTATGAATTTATTTTATTGTTTAATATACCAAATAATTGGTTTATTTGCAAGTCCTACAATAATTAAGTTATCCACATTGACACCTTTTTATAATTTTATGGTATAATGACTGAATATAAAAACAAATGCAATCTGAAAAAATAATATCTCTAATTTTTGTTGCGCCGGTGCTTTGTTTTGCAGTTGTTTCTCTTTCTTTAGCTGCGTGGATAACTCCGCAATCTTCTCCGCCACAAGGTGGCATTGCCATTCCCATTAACGTCAGCGCAACATACCAATATAAAGCAGGTGGTTTGGGCATTGGCACAACAGAAACAGCATTACCATCTGGAATTATTTTAGACGTAAACGGCACTATGCTGGTAACCGGTTTCCAACTAGGAACGTCAACAACTGCCGGCAATATTCTAACTTCCGATTCTTATGGAAATGGCACATGGCAACCCACGTCCGGCTTGACTGGTTCAGGAACAACCAACTATATTCCTATCTGGACTAGCTCAACATCTCAAGGAAACTCTATCATATATCAAACCGGAGGCAGTATTGGAATTGGGACAACAAGCCCGGGAGCTACTTTGGACATTAATGGAACAATAAGAATCAGCGGAGGAGCAACTGACAGATATTGCTTAAAGTCAGGCACCAACGGAGTTGCTTATTGGGGCTCTTGCCCTTCAGGCACCCCCGGAACAAACGGAACTAATGGCACAAATGGAACTAACGGCACTTGTTATAAGGGTCCTCCAGGACATCAGGGTAATCCGGGACCAGTGGGAGCTACAGGTAATGTCGGTTCGTAAAGATATTTAGCAAAATGAATAAACAATTATCATTACTGAAATTAATTTGTTTGGCTTTTGGCGCCTTGGCTCTTTGTCTTTCGCTTTTTTCACTTTCTTTCGCAACATGGAGTCCGCCTGGGCCAGGAAGTTGCGCTCCGCCAAACTGCGAGGCCCCAACCCCAATCAACATCAATGCAATAGACCAATTCGGATCACCAGCTCAATTCAAAGCCGGTGGTTTAAGCATTGGCACAACTTCTCTGCCAACAGCAGGAATTAAACTCAATGTAAATGGCACCGCGCTAATGACCGGATTCAAACTAACCACAGCCCCTAGTAATAATTATATTTTAACTTCTGACTCTTCTGGAAACGGCACGTGGAAACCTGCTTCGGGCTTGACCGGTTCGGGAACAGTTAATTACGTACCCGTTTGGACGGGAACAACAACTCAAAGCGACTCTGTAATTTATCAAAAAACCGGAAGCAATATTGGAATAAGCACAACAAACCCAGGAGCAACCTTAGACATAAACGGAACAATCAGAATTAGCGGAGGAACCAACGGTCAATGCTTGCTCTCAACAGATACTTCTGGCACCGCCTCATGGGGAACTTGCCCGACGGCTGTTAATGGTACCAATGGCACCAATGGAACTAACGGCACAAATGGCACAAGCGGTGTTGGTGGCGCAGGTTCAGACGGAAGTACTAACGGCGGAACAGGTCCCCAAGGCATTCCAGGTTTTGGAAAAACAACGTTTAGCTGTTCTTTTTACGGTTATTATTATTCTCCCGGGACTGGTCTTTGGTATAACAATACTACTGCCAGAATTTATAGCTCCGGAGCTGTGTGTTGCGCCATCAGCTCTCCTGCGTTCTGCGCGGCTAACGGCGAAATGTATATGTGTTCCGACGGTGATTGGACTCATACAGGGACTGTATGCAACTGCTCAATGTCTAACTGTTAAAATCTAATCAAAAAAAATTAATAAAATGCAAAAAAGGTCATACTCAAAATTAGCTTACTTAACTTTCAGCATATTGGTGCTTTGTTTTGCAATTGTTTCTCTTTCTTCAGCAACGTGGAACACCCCGTCAACATTAACCTACCCTCCCACAACAAATGCTCCTCCTCCCTTAAACATCAGCGCAACAGACCAATATAAAGCTGGCGGCTTAGGCATTGGCACCACAGCAAGCCTGCCATCAGGAGTTATATTAAATGTAAATGGAACCGCGCGAATGACCGGGTTCCAACTGGGAACATCCTCTACTGCCGGCAATATTTTAACTGCTCAATCTGATGGCACTGGAACTTGGCAACCTTCGTCTGTGTTAACTGGCCCGGGAACAGCTAATTACATACCAATCTGGACAGGCGCGACGACTCAAGATAAATCTGTCATATATCAAACCGGAGGCAATATTGGCATAAACACAACAAGCCCGGCATCTGGAGTTAAATTAGATGTAAACGGAACAATTAAAATAAGAAATGGCAGTGGAACCGCTGGCCAGTGCTTAATTTCAGATTCAACTGGTTTAGCTCACTGGGGCCCATGTTCTGTTGCTGTCAACGGAACCAATGGCACAAATGGAACCAATGGGATCAGCTACACAACTCCCTGTTCTAACACAGGAGACCAAGGCCCTGCCGGTCCTGCCGGCCCAGAAGGCGCCCAAGGCAGTCCTGCTCCGGCCGTAACTCAATGTTATTGGGGTGGTTATTGGGGTGGTGGCGGATACAATCATACCTTTAACATCGGGGCGAGATGCACTGTGAAATGCGATCCTAGCTTAAATGGTTTCGTGCGAATAGTGCAATGTTCAGGCGACGGCACATGGGTAATATACAATCCAATTGCATATGGTCAGTCCTATTATCACAATCCAGAATTCCCCAACCCTACGCCCGGAACTTGCCCTCCGGTAGTGGGTGGTGTCGCAATAGGAAATTGCTCCTATTAATATTAAAAATCATGTCTAATTTGTTACTAAAAAAATATAAGTTTATCTTTTTGTTCCTGCTTACAGGAGTTTTTGGTTTTATTATTCCACTTCAAACGCATGCCTATTTGGCTCCGGGCATATTTGTAACAGATCTTAAAATAAATTCAGTTGAAAATAGTGAAATCAAAGGAGAGTTCAGCATTTTGAACAGCGAGAAATATTATTTGTCTGATTTAAACTACGTTATAAAATTATTTCAGGGAACCGAGTTCTACAAACTTCAATTAATTGACTTGCAAGTTCCCAAAGAAACTTTTTTTATCCCGCCTTATGAAAAAATTACCAAATCTTTTGATTATAAATATCCTGAAAACATATTAAGCGGAGATTACACATTAAGATTGCAAGCTGTTAATGGAAGAGGTGGCGAACTTGGCTGGAAAGACCAAATAATTTCTTTAGAGGGACAAAACCAATTTTTAAAAATACTTCCCGATTCTACCAATGTTGTGGTTAACGGAAAAAATTTCTTTCCATTAGAAGGAGTAAACGTAGGCTCAAAAGAAAAAGTTACTGCTTCTTTCCAACTAAAAAACCTTGCCGATAAAATTACTGCCACTCCGCAGGTAAAAATTTTCCAGAGGCAATTTAATATGCCTGTGGTCAAGGAATACCAAGATTCTCCAATAAGTTTTGAAAAAGGAGAGACAAAAACAGTTGAGTTACAAATGCCTAACTTTGATAACCCCGAGTCGTATTTAGCCGAGATTAAGTTTTTCAGCAACCAGCAACAAATTTCAGGGACCCAATATTTCCGCTGGGTGGTTAAAGGCCAGGGAGGCAAAATATTATATATGAAGGCTGACAAAGATTATTTTAAGGCCGGAGAAAATATAAGTTTAATAGTTGAATCAATTGGTCCGGCTGATTTAAGCGATTTGGGACAGGGAACATTAGAGGCTTCTGTTTCTGATAAATATGGAAATTATGTTGGTAAAGCATCAAGAAACGTTTCGCTAAACTCGGGTTTAGTAGCTTCTCAAATGGTGATTCCGGTTACAAAAGATTTAATCTCTCCGGAGATTGATTTAAAACTGATAAAAGATGGACAAACCTTAGATGAAAGAAAAATCAATTTGCCGGTATTTTCCAAAGAAGCCAAACAAATAGAAGAGACCCAGGAAAAAAGCAAAGGAGCATTCAATCGATACCTGTTTTATTTAATAATAGCTATATGTTTAATAATAATTTTAGCTGGCGCCTTTTTTGTCTACAAAATAAAAATTGCTAAACCTAAAAAATAATAAAATGAATTACAAAAAATTATTTTTACTGGCAACCTTGCCAACATTTCTGTTATTTAGTCTTTTTTTCATAACAGAAATTGCAAAAGCCGCTGACACCGTTACTGTTACTATTAACCTTCCCACCCTTTGTAGCGATGGATCAACTCCAACAGCTTACAAACGCGGCGATTGTATAAATCTTTCCGGATCAATAGGCACTCTTTCTTGTTCAAATAATGCAGGAGGCGCTGACCTTGCTTTATATTTTTATATAGAAACCATAAACGTAGCAGGCACAAAATCATTATCATCGCTTGCCACGCTTTCTCCTGTAACAGTTCATCCCGGTTCCAGCGGTTTTAGTGGCTCGGCATACATTCCCAACAACGCATATATAGGAATGAATAAAATTGTATTAGCATTCCAAAGCTTTTTCTGGGATAATCCTCAAAATACCGGCCCTTGGCAATATTATTCTCGAGACATCAGAGTTTCAGATATCCCGACTCCGCCAACTGTTGCGATTTATCCGACAAACCCAACTTCTTCAGACAATTTAACTTGCGCCATAACCACAGCAAGCACCACTACCGATGCTTATAACTTTTGCTATAACCCTTCCTCTTGTCCTGGATCTGGTTACAATATACCCGGCGGTATCTATTACACATATAAATGGTATAAAAATAATGCCCTGCAAAACACTTCTTCGGCGCCCAGTCCTCCTCCGTACACTCCGCCTTTAACTTACACTCTTACAAACCCCTCTGCTGGCACATGGAGGTGCGACGTAATACCGCAAGGCGCAACATCGGGATTAGTCGGAGCTACGGCCTCAAGCTTAAATGTGATTAAACCAAGCCCTTAGCCCTTAAGCAGTTTCCAAAAAACTATGCAACAACTCAAGAACAACAACCTAAAACTCGCGCTGTTTTTGGTTTTGGCAATTTCAATTGTCTCTACTTTTTTTATATTAAACCAAGCAGAATCAGCTAAACCAAAAACATCTTATCTGTGGATTGCCAACAGCGACGACAACACCATAAGCAAGCTTGATTCCTCGGGAAATATTCTGGGGACATACGCTGTTGGAAACAATCCTCGCGGAGTTGCGGTTGATGCGTCTGGAAACGCTTGGGTTGTTAATTTTCTCGGTAACACTATTACAAAGCTTGATTCGTCCGGAAATGTACTGGGAACATACTCTGTTGGAACCTGGCCTATTGGAGTTGCGGTTGACGCCTACGGAAACATTTGGGTTGCCAATTTTGGCAGCGATGACGTCACCGTGCTTGATTCCTCGGGAAATATTTTAAAAACAATCAGTGCAGGAACTGGCCCTTACGGAATTGCCGTAGACAACACTGGAAATGTTTGGATTGCTAACGACCGAAGCAGTGATGTTACTAAGCTTGACCATTTAGGAAACATTTTAGGAACATACTCTGTTGGAACTTGGCCAATTGGAATAGCGGTTGATGCTTTAAATAATATATGGGTGGCTAATTATGGCAGCGACGACGTTACAGAACTTGATAACTCGGGAAACGTTCTGGGAACATATCCTGCAGGCGGTTCCGGGCTTTACGGCATTGCAGTTGATGGTTCCGGAAATGTGTGGACTGCCAATGATTTAAGCAGTAGTGTTACGGAATTTGATTCCTCGGGAAATATTCTGGGGACATATCCTGTTGGAGATCACCCCATAGGAATTGCAATTGATGGTTCCGGAAACGTGTGGGTGGTTAATGATTTTAGCAATGATGTCACAGAACTTGACTCATCTGGAAATTCAATAGGAACTTTTAGCGTCGGAGCTACTCCTAATTCCTTGGGAGACTTCACCGGATTTGCCTTGCAAAATTTCGTAGGCCAAGCCCCCAGCGCACACCCTAAGAGCATGCCAGTTGCTCCGGGAATCCCGGATCTCACTACCGCCAGCGATACTGGTTCTTCCAGTACCGATAATATGACTTCCAATCCTACCCCCGCTTTTACTATTTCCTGCGCGACAGGAGACACCGTCACTTTGTATGCCAACGCAAGTTCTGTGGGCACCGGAACTTGCACGTCAAGCACTGTTACAATTACCTCCTCCGCGCTTTCTTCCGGAGTTTACTCCATAACTGCAACACAAACTTTATCCAGTTCTACTTCGCCCGCTTCTTCGGCGCTTACAATAACCATTGACACCACTGCACCAACAATTACCAACGTTACTTCCTCTACTGCTAACGGCTGGTATAAGGCTGGGGGCGTGATTTCTATACAAGCAACCTTCAGCGAAACTGTTCTTGTCACCGGAACCCCTCAACTCACCTTATCAACAGGAAATCCTGTAACCACCGCGGTAAATTACGCATCCGGCTCAAACTCTGCTAATCTCACATTCAATTACACTGTTGGCGCCAACAACACTTCTTCTGATTTGGACTACGCTTCCACAACCGCGCTTGCGGGAACAATAAAAGACGCTGCGGGAAACTCTGCCACGCTAACATTGCCGGTTCCAGGAACCACCGGCTCTTTGGGCTACAACAAAGCATTGGTGATTCACACCACCTCTGTTTTGACTCCTTATATTTGGATAGCTAATTACAATGATAACACTGTCACAAAACTTGATTCCATGGGAAATACGTTGGGAACATATCCCGTCGGATTAAATCCCGTTGGAGTTGCAGTTGATGACTCCGGAAATGTTTGGGTTGCCAATTGGGGCGATAACACCGTCACAGAACTTGACTCCAATGGAACACCCGTCACAGGATCACCATATGCTGTTGGAACCCAGCCTCAGGGAATTGCTATAGATAACAATGGATATGTATGGGTTACCAATTCCGCTAGTAACACCGTTACAGAGATTAACCCTACCAGTAGAACTATTTTAGGAACAACCACCGCCGGTGTTGTTGGAACCGGCCCTTACGGAATTGCTGTAGATGGATCCGGATATATATGGGTTGCTAATTCTGGCAGTGATAATATAACAAAACTAAATCCCAATAGGACCAAGGTATTTACAACTCCCGCCGGTAGCGCCGGAGGTCATCCATACGGAATTGCCGTTGATAAGTCGGGATATATATGGGTTGCCAATTATTTTTATGGTCCTTATAATATTGCAAAGTTCAGTCCTAGCGATTCCAATGGAACTAGACTATTGGCATCATATGCTGGAGATTATACACAGGGACTTGCCGTTGATGCCTCGGGAAATGTTTGGATTGCCAGTTATTATGACGGCACTATAAGAAAGATTGACTCCAATGGAGTTGCTATAGGAACGCCGTATTATGTCGGATATACTCTTTATGGAGCCGCTATTGATGCCTCGGGAAATGTTTGGACTGGTGATTTTGGCAGTTCTAATGTTACAAAACTTGATTCGTCTGGAACTAAAGTAGGACCGACCCATAGTGTTGGAACCGAGCCTTATACTTTCGGAGACTTTACAGGATTTGCTTTGCAATACATTGTAAAAAAATATACCTTGCCTCCCACTATTACATTAAGCCCGGCGACTAACATATCATCAGGCAACGCTACACTGAACGGAAGTATTACTTCAGTCGGCGCGGCCAACCCAACTGTCACTTTCTATTGGGGAACAACTGATGGAGGACAAACTCCTGCAAATTGGGACTATTCTTCCATTCCAACCAGCCCAAGCCAACCCCAAACAGCTGCTACTTTTTCTAAAAACATTACTGGCCTGATTTCTGGCACCAGATATTATTTTTCGGCAAAAGCAACCAATACTTCCGGCACTAGTTGGGCTGGAGCCTCATCAAGTTTTTTCTATGACGTAACCCCTCCCTCCACTTCTGCCACAGCCACGGCAGGAGGAACCAGCTACACTTTCGGAAATTGGACCAATCAATCTAGCGTTGTAGTTACTTTAACTTGCAGCGATGATTCGGGCTCAAATTGCGCCAACACATATTACTGCACCAGTGGTTCCAGCTGTACGCCAGCAACTCCTTATGCAGGACCAGTAACCGTTACAACGCTTGGAACTTCATACTTCAGATTCTATTCAACAGACAGCGCTGGAAATAACGAGACAACTAATTCAAAAACAATTAACAGGCAAACCTCTGGTCCATCCACTTCTGCCACAGCCACGGCAGGAGGAACTGCTTATACCTTCGGGAACTGGACCAATCAAACCAACATCCTAATTACTCTGGCTTGCAGTGATTTACTCTCGGGTTGCGCAACAACAAAATACTGCAATGACACAAACAACACGTGCGCTCCAGCAACAACCTACTCAACACCTGTTGCTATTTCAACGCTTAACACTTCATACATCAGATTTTTTTCAACAAATAATGCCGGCAATAGCGAAACAGCCAGCTCGGGAATGATCAGAATAGACACCGTGGCTCCAACGGTGATTGTTGGGGCTGACAGAACCGAAATGGATCAATTCTTTGAGGACGCTACAACAAGCGATGCAGAAAGCGGAATTGCTTCGTATACTTGGGCAAAGGTTTCGGGACCAGGCGCAATTACTTTCAGCTCTCCAAACACGGAAGACACATTAATTTCGGCGAACGCACAAGGTAATTATTCTATAAGCCTGACTGTCACTGACAACGCCGGAAATTCAAAAACCAGCAGTTTTAATCTATCCTGGAACAACAGCACTGGCGGAACATCGCACAATGTTTATGGCTGGGCGTGGTCAGAAAACATTGGTTGGATAAGTCTTAACAACACTTCTTACGGCGGTGTCACTGGTGGTGGAGGAGCAGTTAGCTATGGAGTTAACATTGAACCAAACGGCTATCTTTCCGGTTATGGCTGGTCAGAGAACATTGGCTGGATAAGATTTTCTCCTGTCAGTCCTTATCCGGACGTTCCAAACTATCCAGCTTGTGTTGACCTGCCTGACGCAGGACAAGCCTGCGATGGCGCAGGAGATTACACTGTCACCGGCTGGGCAAGAGCTTGTTCTGTCTTCAGCGACCAAACTGCTTGTAGCGGAACGTTATTAAATTCCAACAGAGGGGCATGGGGTGGCTGGATAAAACTACAAAATACCCTCATTGGTCCAAGCACATCACCTGCCGAACTTAGCAAATGGGGTTGGGGCGGAAGCGACTCTGTTTACGACAACACTTATAGCAGTGCTGTAACAGGCTGGATAAATCTTAATTGTGCGATTCTAGCGCAGGATTTGATTTGCAAGTGTCACAAAGTAGTACGTTCTCTTCTATAGACTACTTTGCCAGCAGTACACAGGGTTATCCTAGCGGAACTTTCAACCCTTCGGTCATTACAGGACCTGTTCACATCAATAGCATCAACCCGGGGACAAAAAATGAATTACTCTACAACACTACAGGCACTCTTCGATACTACTGGCGAGTAAGAGCGTGCGACGCGACCCATCCGTGTAGTTCTGCCACATGGTATTACGGAGGAACAACTACAACTATGCCCGGCACATACTTTGCAACGGCAACTAAATCATGGCCGAGCCCGTCATTCACGCTTGACCCCGCCAATGTTCTGCTGGGTCGTCCTGTTACCTTCAAAGACACTTCAATCTGCTACGACGCAAGCAACACTGCCCAGTCTTGCGTAACAAACGGCAACCGAACATATCTCTGGAGCTATGGAGACGGCGCCACTTGCGACAGCGCAGGAGATGCCAGTTGCAAGGCAAGCTCTGTTACTCATCTCTACTCTACCGTAGGAACAAAGACTGCCAACCTGCAAGTTTGCGACAGTCCCGGAACCTACTGCTGTAGCACCAGCTACCTCAATAACGTGACCGTGAAGACAAACCTGACTACGCCGACGTGGAAAGAGATCTCGCCGTTTCAGTAGAGAATAAACCAAAACTGCCCCGGCAACGGGGCAGTTTTTTAGTTAATATTCACATTGACGATATAGGATAAAAAGACTTTCTGTGGATAGGACAAATTCCAAATTTTTTTATCATTTCTCTGTGCAACTTTGTTGGATACCCTTTGTGCTTTGCAAAATTATACTGCGGGTATTTTTTATGAATTTTTTTCATTATTCTGTCCCTGGTAACTTTGGCAATTATGCTCGCCGCCGAAATTGAAACAACTTTTTGGTCTCCTTTAATAATGGATTTCTGAGGAACATTAGATTTTATCCTAAAATTCCCATCAATTAACAAAAAATCCACTTTTACACCAGGTTCACTTTTCGCGCGATAGCGTGAATTATGAACCCACCCATCTTTTTTTAAATTCTCTACTGCTTTCTGCATTGCCAGTTTTGTCGCCTCCAAAATGTTGATTTTATCAATTATTTTTTCCGAAACAATGCCAATCCCCCATCTAATATCTTGGTGCCGAGTCAAAAATTTGAACAAACGTTCTCGCTGCTTTTCTGACAACTGTTTAGAATCCCTTATACCTAAACTCGAAATTCGATATTGTTTCGGGTTTCGCATTTCGTGCTTCGGATTTATGATAACCGCGCCAGCAACAACCGGACCAGCTAAAGGCCCCCTGCCTGCCTCATCTAAACCAACAACAAATTTATACCCTTTTTTCCATAATTTTTTTTCCTCTTCAAAATTCGGATAGTTCATAACGCCAGTCTCGGTAAAAACTACGCCATGGCGTAGTTTTTACCGAGAGTCATTTAATTTACCTTGAAAAATTTTCTGAAATAGCCCTCTCTGTCAATATACTCTAAAATTCCGAAACGGACGTATTCGTCCAATTCAAAGCGCTTAACTAAATCCTCTATTTCCTCCTTGCAATCAAAAGGAGTTATAAAAACACTCTTTTGCAATTCACAAAATCCAATCTTTTTTAATTTTCTGCGCAAGACATCCCTTTCTTTTTTAAACTTTTGAGGGACATCAAAAGAAACCATCCTCCATTTCTTATCCCATTTTATTTCTTTATTTTTTATACTGTTAAGCCGACAATTTAACGCCTTTAATTTACCCTTTTCTGTTAATGAAACTTTAAAAATTCCATCACTATTTTCTTCTCTATCGAGAACCCCCAATCTATACAAATATGTTATTCCCTCTCTTAATTCTTTTTGATCTAATTTTTTCCACTCCCGTGAGACGGTTCGTAATATTCTCCACTGATTTCGAGACGTATAACTACAACCAAAAGCTAACCCTCCCAACAAAAGTAATAATATCTTTTCTCTTGTATTGCTCATATATTCATTATACCACAAATCCAGTCTCGGTAAAAACTACGCCATGGCGTAGTTTTTACCGAGAGGATGACATAAATAATTAATACAAAAAAAGAACCCCGCGATGAGATTCCACGCAAAATTGTTTTGCGAGATTTCTCATCCGAGGTTTAGCCGAAAATTACTTCGCCGTTATCTCAACGACTGGATTTCCTGTTCCAGCCTACTAACTTCCCTTGAGTAGAAACCCTCCGGCGCCCACGCCTGCCATGTTAAGAAAGAATCTGCGGCAGAAGAACTAATACCTTTGTATGATGCAAGCAATGACCTTGCTCTGACCAAGTCTTTTTCCAACTTCGCCAGCTTTCTTTGTCTAAACCATTTTTTGAAAAACATAATGCTCCTTTCTTAGGGCTTGTAAAGACGGCTGTTGTTGATGTCTCTACATTTCTGCCGAGTCACGAGAAAGTCGGCAACGCCGAGACAAATAACTGTTGTGCCACCCATTATATATTTCACAACATGGACAATGTCAGTGTCTGAAAGAAAGCTTAACACCAACAATACAGAGAAACAGACCAACCCAACACATGTCAGCAACTTTATTTTTTTCATATCAGCAAATTGTTAATGAGCTTACATTGAGTATTGCATACTTTGATATGCTTGTCAATGGTTGACCGCGAGGAGCATAAAAAGTAAAATAAACAGAATAAACAACAATGAAATTCACACATTTACACGTTCACAGCCACTATTCTTTGCTTGACGGTTTGCCAAAAATTGACGAGCTTTTAGATTACGTCAAAGAACTGGGAATGAATTCTGTTGCCATAACTGACCACGGAGTTATGTACGGCGCCATTGAATTTTATAAAAAAGCAAAGTCCAAAGGAATAAAACCAATAATCGGATGCGAAATTTATACTGCTTTTGAAAAACTTTCCGATAAAAGACCAAACATTGACTCAAAACGTAACCACTTAATCCTTTTAGCAAGAAACGAACAAGGTTATAAAAATCTAGTGAAACTTGTGACAATCGCCCACCTGGAGGGCTTTTATTATAAGCCGAGAATTGATGAAGAGGTTCTGGAAAAATATGCCGAGGGCTTGATTGGGCTTTCAGCCTGCGTGCAAGGAAAAATCCCAAGATTGCTTTTGGCAAATAAATTAGACGAAGCAGAAGAAACAGCCAAAAAATATGAAAAGTTTTTCGGTAAAGGAAATTTTTATTTAGAGTTGCAACATCACGAACACATACCCGAACAAGAAACCGCCAACAAAAGATTAATTGAGCTCTCAAAAAAAACCGGCATTCCTTTGGTGGCGACGAATGATATTCATTATTTAAAAAAAGAGGACTCCGAGGCACAAGATGTTTTAATGTTGATAAACACGGGGGCCGACGCCAACGACACAGAACGGCTAACCATGACCGAAGATAATTTTTCTATGTTTTCTCCAGAAGAAATGGCCGAACATTTTAAAGATGTTCCCGAGGCCATTGAAAACACACAAAAAATAGCTGATGCCTGCAACTTAAAAATTGAACTGGGAAAAACAAAGCTTCCGACATTCCCGTTACCGGAAGGAAAAACAGCAGAAAAATTTTTAGAGGAACTTTGCCAGCAAGGATTAAAAACAAGATTTGGCGAAATTACAGATGCCGAGCTTCTGAAAAAAATAAATGACAGGATGAACTATGAGCTTTCGGTAATCGAAAAAACCGGTTTTGCCGGGTACTTTTTGATTGTCCAAGATTTTGTGAATTGGTCAAAGCAAAACAGAATTATCGTGGGCCCTGGCAGAGGCTCGGCAGGCGGATCTTTGGTTGCTTATTTAACCAACATCACAAACGTTGACCCGTTGAAGCACGACCTGCTTTTTGAAAGATTTTTAAACCCCGAGAGAATTTCCATGCCCGATATTGACTTAGATTTTGCCGACAGAAGGCGGGATGAAGTTATAAAATATGTAGCTCAAAAATATGGCTCTGACCATGTGGCGCAAATTATAACCTTTGGAACAATGGCCGCCAGGGCTGTTGTGCGCGATGTTGGCAGGGCTTTGCAGTACACCTATTCCTATTGCGACCAACTGGCGAAAATGATTCCCATGGGCATGGATTTGGCAGAAACCTTGGAAAAAGTTGACGAATTTAAAGATAAATACGAAACAGACCCAATGTGCAAGCGCTTAATTGACCTTGGAAAAAAGTTGGAAGGAGTTGCGCGACACGCTTCCACTCATGCTTGCGGGGTTGTGATTTCGGCTGAACCTTTAACCAATACTGTTCCATTGCAAAGACCGCCCAAAGAGGGCGACGAAGGAATTATTACCCAGTACGAAATGCACGGCATTGAAGACTTGGGGCTCTTGAAAATGGACTTTTTAGGTTTGAAAAACCTGACCATAATTGAAGACACTTTGGCTCGCATTTATGTTTTGCACGATAATTTGAAAATTGATTTAGATAAAATTCCATACGACGACGCGAAAACCTATAAACTCTTGCAGGACGCTTTAACTACTTCTGTGTTCCAGTTGGAATCTGATGGAATGAAAAGATATTTGAAAGAACTTCACCCTACAACATTTGAAGACATTACTGCCATGGTCGCTTTATATCGCCCGGGTCCTATGCAATTTATTCCTGATTACATTGAAAGAAAGCACAACAAGCAGAAGATCGAATACCTGCATCCAAAGCTTGAACCAATTTTAAGGGGAACTCAGGGCATCTGCATTTATCAGGAACAACTGATGAAAATTGCCCAGGAAATTTGCGGATTCACCTTGGGCGAGGCAGATGTTTTAAGAAAAGCGGTTGGTAAAAAAATAAAAGAACTTTTGGACGCGCAAGAAACAAAATTTGTGCAGGGAGCCATGAAAAACGGCGTTTCAAAAAAAATTGCCGAGGAATTGTGGCAGTGGGTTTTGCCTTTTGCTTCTTACGGTTTCAACAAATCGCACTCAGCAGCTTACGCCACAATCGCCTACCAGACAGCTTACCTAAAGGCTCACTACCCTGTTGAATTTATGGCGTCTGTTTTGACTTCTGAAAGAGCCGACGTGGAAAGAATTTCATTTTTAATTGACGAGTGCAAAAAAATGGAAGTTGAGGTCTTACCGCCAAACATCAACGAAAGTTTGAAAAACTTCACCGTGGTTTCAGAAAAAAACCAAATAAGGTTTGGATTGCTGGCGGTAAAAAATGTTGGAGTGAATATAATTGACGCGGTCGTTGAGGAAAGAAAATCTGGCGGGCAATTTCAATCAATCGGAGATTTTATACACAGAGTAAAGTCAAAAGATTTGAATAAAAAATCAATGGAGGCGTTAATCAAAGCCGGCGCTTTTGACCAATTTGCCGAGAGAAACCAGCTTTTGCAAAACCTGGAAAAAATGCTGGAAATTGCCCGCGAAAATAACAAAAAACAAAACACAAACCAAATGGGGCTTTTTGCCAACAGCAGTGTAAAAATAAATCACGATATAAAGCTTGAATCAGCAACCCCTGCAAGCAATTTTGAAAAACTTGGCTGGGAAAAAGAACTTTTAGGACTTTATGTAAGCTCGCATCCATTGAATGGTTTTAAAAAACTTTTTGAAACAAGGACAACCGCTATTTCGAAAATTGATGCCGGTTTTGTAAATAAAAAAGTCATCCTGGGCGGATTGGTTTCTTCTGTCAAAAAAATTATCACAAAAAAGGGCCAGCCAATGCTGTTTATGAAACTCGAAGATTTAACCGGGAAAACCGAGGTTGTGATTTTCCCCAATCTTTTGGAAAGAAACCCGGTTGCCTTACAGGAAAATAAAATTATTTTTGTTGCAGGCAGAGTTGACGACCGCAACGGAGAAATTAAAATTGTCGCCGACGACGTTCAAGAGATTCTCATTCCCAAAGAAGCCTAAACTAAATCTGCGGTTCAAAGTATATTTTTTCACGTGGCGTGAAAAAACATACCAACTAACACAAAGCGTAAAATACCTCGAATGGTGGAATTGAGGTGTCCAAACAAAAAAAGAGGCAGGTGACGCATTGCGTTAGACCTACCCTTATACCAAAAATTGTTGGACATCTGCCGACATACTCGAGCTCCTAATGCATCTGCTACCTGCGTGGCGACGCGACCGCACCATTCGGTATCCACTGCCGACTAAGCACTCGGACTCCGAGGTTTGTATTTGGCGCCGCCACACGAAACGGCGGGACCCAAGTTGCAGAACTGTTCGTCGGCAATAGAGAAGGAACCTGTGGTTTTGCGTTGAATCTGCTGGGAAAAAGAAAACTGTGTCCCCAATCACTGCACGCGAACATGACGCAAATTATTATTGCGCCCAACCAAACAAATGCTCTTTTCATACTTTACCTCCTTCTGCAAACTCTCGCATGCTCTGTTGAGCGGGTTAGCCGGCGAGAACGACTTATTGTTAAAAAACTAAATTTATGATAGCATGCACAAATGGCCTTGTCAACACTTTCAGAAACGGCTTCATATTACACTACTTTTTCACGTGGCGTGAAAAAACTTACTTTAATTTAAAGAATTCCGCAATACGCTGACCATCATCAATAAAATCCAATAAACCAAACCGGACGTATTTTTCCAATTTAAATAACTTAATAAAATCTCTTACTTCTTTTTCGCATTCATATGGATATATAAATATACTTTCTTGCAGTTTATGAAACCCTGCCATTTTCAACCGATACCTTAATGCATCTCTCCCCTTTCTGTGATTTTCTGGAATATTGAAGAAAACCATACGCCACTTTCCGTCCCATTTTTCTTTTTTGTTGCCAAGCCTCCTAAATCTGAAATTAATCGCTCGCAACACTCCCCTTTCGGTCAAAGAAATTAAAACAGAGCCTTCGTAATTTTTCTTCTCAATTAGTTTTTCTTTTTTTAAGTCAGAGACTGCGGCGTTTGATTGTTTTGAACTAAAATTATGGATATCTTTCAACACACTGTTCAAAATAAAAAACCTGCCATCATTTCGGCCACCAACACGAGCCTGCTCTGTCTGATAATATATGTTCCATAATATTTCATCTAAAATCTTTTTCATATTTTTTAATATAATAATATATTTCCATTCCCATTTCCAATATGTCATTATACCATAGTATGTTTTTTCACGCCACGTGAAAAAACATATCTACTACCTTGCGCTAAGACAAATGGGGCATGCTTAATTCTCAATTTAAAGCAAAAAAAGAGGCAATCTTGCGATTGCCCTGAAAGCAGTTGGTCTGCTCTGTCCCTATGCATCAACCGAAGTTTCCTCAAATTCCTCCCAATCTTCAAGAGTCGCGGGACGTCCTTTATCCTCTTCGGCAAAGACGAGGACAAGGTTTGTTGTCCGAGTCTCAGAGTCTAGGGTTATTTCACATCCCGTAACGTTGACGTGGAAAACCCTGCCGTTCTTTGAACACTTTGGCGTTATAAACGACAAAGTCGTGCCGAACGGAGGGATAGAGGGTAATTCTACTTCGTATAGACGCATGTCGCCCTGAATGCCAGGCGGTGCTTTAATTACCAGTGTACATTTCATGGGAACTGGGGCGGTGTATTATTCGGGACACCAAGGCTTCCTTTCAAGAGCCAACCCGTTAAATGTGCTGTATTAATAATAGCATATAAATAATAGCTTGTCAATACTTTATAGATGGAAAGAAAGGTGGTAAGATTATTGAACACATAAAATTTAACTAAAAAACAATGGAAAATATTGAAAAAATACGGCATTCGCTCTCTCACATTATGGCTTCGGCTGTTTTGGAACTTTTTCCTAAAGCGAAATTAGGAATTGGGCCTGCAATTGAAAACGGATTCTATTACGATTTTCAACTGCAAAGACCCTTAGAAGAAAAAGATTTGGCCGAGATTGAAAAAAAAATGAAAGAGCTGATTTCTCAGAAAATCAAGTTTGAAAAGAAAAACATAAATAAAAGAACAGCAAAAAAACTGTTTGCAGTTCAGCCGTATAAATTAGAACTGATAAAAGAATTGCCCGGAGACACTGTTTCCACATACACCAGCGGAGAGTTTGTTGATCTGTGCAAAGGGCCTCATATAAAATCTACAAAAGAGATAACTCTAAACAGTTTTAAGCTTACAAAGGTTGCCGGCGCCTACTGGAAAGGAAACGAAAAAAATAAAATGCTCACAAGAATTTATGGGCTGGCTTTTGAAACCGAAAAAGAATTGCAAGAACATTTGAAAATGCTGGAAGAAGCGGAAAAACGCGACCACAGAAAGCTTGGCAAAGACTTAAAAATTTTTACCTTTTCAGATTTTGTGGGGCCCGGACTTCCTTTGTGGCTTCCAAATGGAGCAGCAATAATTGAGGAGATAGAAAAACTTGGAAAAGATATGGAAACAAAAGCCGGATACCTAAGAGTTAAAACTCCTCACATTGCCAAAGAAATAATGTATAAAACTTCCGGACATCTCCCTTATTACGCCGACACAATGTTCCCTCCGATGATCTTAGAGGAGGATGGGAAAAAAACAAAATACTATTTGAAAGCAATGAACTGCCCGCATCATCACCAAATTTTTGCGGCAGAACCAAGAAGTTATCGCGATTTACCTCTGCGTTTAGCTGAATACGGAACTTGCTACCGCTATGAAAAATCCGGCGAACTTTTTGGTTTGATGCGCGTGCGGTCTATGGAAATGAACGACGCTCATATTTACTGCACCGAGGACCAATTCACAAATGAATTTTTGGAGGTTATAAAACTTTACTTAGAGTATTTCAAAATCTTCGGCATACAAAAATATGTGATGCGATTTTCCACGCACAGCAAAGAGGGGCTTGGAAAGAAATATATTAACAACGAAAAATTGTGGAAAAAAACCGAAGACATGGTGCGTGCCACGCTGCTAAAAGAAAAAATTCCTTTTGTGGAGGTTAAGAATGAAGCTGCGTTTTATGGACCAAAAATTGATGTTGAAGTTTGGTCTGCCATTGGACGCGAATTTACTTTAGCGACTAACCAGGTTGATTTTGCTGTGCCCGAAAGATTTGGCCTAAAATATACAGATTCCGACGGCAAGGAAAAAACACCTATATGCATACATCGGGCTCCTCTTTCCACTCACGAAAGGCTTATCGGATTCTTAATAGAGCATTATGCCGGGGCTTTTCCGTTGTGGCTCTCGCCGGTTCAAGTTGCCGTGATACCAATTTCCGAAAAACACAGCGAATATGCAATAAAAATTGCGAAAGAGCTGAAAGAAAAGAATATCCGCGCAGAGATAAAAAACGAAAATGAGACTTTAGGTAAAAAAATTAGGGCCGCGGAAATGCAAAAGATCCCCTATCTTTTAATTTTGGGAGACAAAGAAATTTCTGCCAATGCCGTAGCCGTCAGAGCTCGCGGAAAAGGCGACATGGGGCAGATGACATTGGACGCATTTATTGATAAAATTAAGGAAGAAATTATTAAAAAGCAATAAATATATGCAGGAATTATCTGAAGCAACGAAAAAATTAGTTTTCCAGTACAAACTTGACCGGCAACTAAGTCTGCCGAAACAAGGAGTTGAAACTATACACGTTGATGAGGTCGCCAAAAAGGTTGCCGGTTTTTATGAAAAAATAAGAACCATTGTTGACTGGAAAGAAGAACACTTGATGAGGCGAGCGGCCATTATCAGGAAATTGAAAAGAAGATTTTTCAACTTGGAACTGAACAATTTTACAGTAACTGAAAATGTTGCCGAGTCCTTGGTTCTAGAGCTGATAAGAGGAGGACACTTCCCTAACGACAAAATTGCGGAAACAAAAATTGGCGAAGTACAAAAAATAATAGACAAGTACATTTTTATATTAAAAAATAACCCTGAAAGTAAGGCGAGAGAAACCGGACTTAATTTTTATAACTGGTTGATAGAAGTTTCGGCTTGCGAAATAGAGGAAGCGCTGGCGCCTGCCATAAAAGAAATGGCTTTGATTGATTATATGTTTGGTCTGATGAAAGAAAAAATTAAAGTTTCTGATAAAATTTTCCAGGCAGGACTTTTGAATAAAGAAGATGTTGATCTCCAAATTTACATTGCCGTATGCCAAGCTCTTTTCAAACTGGACAACCCTATAATCAGCTATAACCTGATAAAATACAAATATCCAAATTGGCAAAGAGCCGATCAACAGTTGTTGCTAAAAATGTCCGAAGGCGTATTCAGGGTTTGGAACGGCATAGAGAAAGATCTTACAAATCCTATGGCGAATAAATTTTATTACATATGCGAAAAATATGACACCCCATATCTGTTAATGGGAGATATTTTATCCGCAAACAATACGGCCGAAGCCGAAAAGAAAATATCAGACCCATCTGCCTTAGAAAGTCTTATCAAAGACGCTTATTCGAAAAGACTGTCCACCTTGAAATCCAGAATTTCCCGAGCCGCTGTTTATTCCACTCTCTCAATTTTCGTAACTAAAGTTTTATCTTTGGTGCTTTTGGAAGTGTTGATTGAAAAAGCCCTTGGCAGCAAAATAAATATACTGTTGCTGGCAATGGACGTTTTAATACCGACCCTTCTTATGTTTTTGCTCGTGGCAACCGCCAGACGCCCATCTAAAAAGAATCTGAATCTTGTGACAATGGAAACAATGAAAATAGCTTACAGAAAAGAAGGTATCGACACATACGAAATAAAGATGAGCAGAAAAAAAGGAGTGGTTATGAAAGTTTTCTTGTCTCTTATTTATGTTTTATCGGCTTTTGTAACTTTTGGAGTGATATATTATATCCTGCACTACTTCAACTTCCCCATTAGCTCGATTCTTATAGATATGATATTCATTGCCTTAATTCTATTTGCCGGGACCGCTGTTTCCAAAAGGGCTCAAGAGTTGACAATGGAAGAAGAAAAAGAAGGTTTTATAAGTTTCTTGTCCGATGTGTTCTTCTTGCCAGGGCAAGGTCTTGGCAGGTGGATTTCCAACAAATGGAAAAGATATAATGCTCTTGCCGCGCTGTTTAATGCCCTAATAGACATGCCTTTTTCCGCTTTTGTGGAATTTTTGGAAAAATGGCGATATTTTATTAAGGACAAGAAAGAAGAAATCCGCTAGCGCGATGAAATATCACATTATTGTATTTGGATGCCAAATGAATATTAGCGATGCGGAAAGGGTTTCCGCTGTTTTAGAGAACCTAAAATATAAAAAAACGCTGAATATAAGCGAGGCTGATTTAATAGCGGTTGTAATGTGCTCGGTAAGACAGTCGGCCGTTGATCGCGTGCATGGGCTCGCGCAAAAGTTTGAAAAAATTAAGGCGACAAACCCTGGATTAAAAACTATTCTAACAGGATGCGTTTTAAAAAAAGATAAAAAAATATTCTCTGACGGGTTTGATTGCGTTTTAGATATAAAAGAAATAAAAAACCTGCCGAAAATCATCGGGCAAAGGAAAACTTTTGATAAAGATAGCTATTTAGATATTACGCCAAAATATTCTTCTAAATTCTCTGCTAATGTGCCCATAATGACCGGATGCAATAACTTTTGCGCCTATTGCGTTGTGCCTTACGTCAGGGAAAGAGAAGTCTCCCGGCCTGCCGTAGAGATAATTAAAGAAATAAAACATCTGATTAAAACTGGCTACAAAGAAATATGGTTGCTTGGGCAAAATGTTAACAGTTACAAAGACAAGAATACTGATTTTCCTAAACTTTTAAAAATAATAAATAACATCCCAGGAAATTTTTGGATACGCTTTACCTCATCTCATCCGAAAGATTTTGATGAAAGAATTATAGATGCCATGGCAGATTGTAAGAAAGTTACTCCTTATTTGAATTTGGCAGTACAATCGGGCGATAACAAGGTTTTAAAAGCAATGAACAGACACTATACCGTTGAAGATTATAAGAATAAAATTAAAAAGTTGAGAGAGAAAATACCGGATATTGCCATCTCAACTGACGTAATTGTAGGATTTCCCGGAGAGACAAAAAAACAATTTGAAAATACGGTAAAACTCTTTAAGGACATAAAATACGATATGGCTTATATCAACAAATATTCCAGAAGGGTGGGCACTGCCGCGGCAAAATTGAAAGATAGCGTTTCCGTTGTGGAAAAAAAGAGAAGAGAAAAAGTTCTTACGGAAATGCTAAAGAAGACAGCGCTAGAAAAAAATAAGAAACTGGTGGGGACAGAGACTGTTGTTTTGTTTAACGAAAATAGAGGCGACAATTATTTTGGCAAAAATGAGCAATACAAAACAGTAAAAGTGGCGTCTTCTAAAAATCTTTTGGGAAAACTTTTAAAAATAAAAATTACAGAAGCGAACCCTTTTACACTAAATGGCAAACTATAAACTAATTGTAATTTTGGGGCCAACAGCGTCAGGAAAAACCGATTTGTCCATAAAACTGGCCAAAAAATTTAACGGCGAGGTAATTTCAGCTGATTCAAGGCAGGTCTACAAAGGAATGGACGTCGGCACAGGCAAAGTAACAAAAAAAGAAATGAAGGGAGTCCCCCATTATCTTTTAGATGTGGCAAACCCGAAAAAAATATTCACCGTTGTGCAATATCAAAAACTGGCGTTGACAGCAATCAAAAAAATCCAAAAAAAAAATAAAATACCCTTCTTAGTCGGTGGCACCGGTTTTTATATTCAATCAATTGTTGATGGCGCTGTAATTCCCGAAGTAAAACCAGACTGGAAATTGAGAAAAAGGTTAGAAAAAAAACCCGTGGAAGAGCTATTTGAAATGCTTGAAAAATTAGACAACAGAAGAGCCTTAATAATAGATAAAAACAACCCCAGACGCCTTATAAGGGCATTAGAGATAGTTTTAAGCACAAAACAGCCTGTTCCAGCTGTTTTTCAAAATAAGCCTAATTTTGACGTGTTAACCCTGGGTATAAATAAAACTAAAGAAGATCTGGTTGAACTTATAGGAAAAAGACTCTTAAGGCGCTTGAACAATGGGATGATAGAAGAAGTTAAAAAATTACACAAGTCTGGGGTTTCGTGGAAAAGGTTGGAAGAGTTTGGATTAGAATATCGTTTTGTCGCACAATACCTCCAAAACAAAATTACCTATCAGGAGATGGCAGACAAAATTCAAAAAGAATCAGAACACTATGCCAAACGACAAATGACTTGGTTTAAGCGAGATAAAAAAACTCACTGGATAAAAAATTACACTGAGGCTAAAAAATTAGTTGAGAATTTTCTTTAACAGCTCTTGAACTTTATCGGGTTTTGCCGTACCCCTTGTAGACGCCATCACTTTGCCGACTAAAAACTGGAGCGAAGCGAGCTTGCCCTTTTTATAGTCCTCAACTGCCTTGGGATTATTCGATATTGCCTCTTTTATGGCCTTTTCCAGCCCCAAATCATCGGACATCTGCCTCCAATTATTTTCATCAACAACAGTAGACGGGTCAGAACCGGTGTTAAACATATCCGCAACTAACATCTTGGCAACTTTGCTGGAAATTTCTCCCCTATAAATCATTTTTACAAACTCAGCAAAATTTTCCGGCGTAATTTTGAACTCCTTCTCCGCGAACTCTTTACCTCCCAACAATCCCTGCACGTCAGATATCAAATAATTTGCCACAAGTTTTGAAACTTTCTTGTGCGCCTCGTCCTCTTCTTCCTCTTCAGTCCATTCCTCAAATTCAGAAACAACTTTTTCATAATACTCGCTCAAATTTTTATTGCTAACAAAAAACTCCACAGCCCCGCTGTCTAACCCGTACTCCTTAGCAAATCTCTCCCTTTTCTGCTCGGGCAATTCCGGCATTTGTTTTTTTATTTCTTCAATATAACTTTGTTCAAAATGCATCGCCGGTAAATCCGGTTCGGGAAAATACCTGTAATCGTGCGCCTCTTCTTTCTCTCTTTGTGAAAACGTAATTTCTTTTTTGTCGTGCCAGCCACGCGTCTCCTGAATAATTTTTTTATCCGACTCTAAAACCTCTTCCTGTCTTTTAATCTCAAAATCAACCGCCCTTTCAACAACCCTAAATGAATTCAAGTTTTTAATCTCCACTTTTGTGCCAAGTTTTTTTGCTTGCCCTGAGCCCGTCGAAGGACTGATGCTGATGTTTACTTCAACGCGCATCTGACCTTTTTCCATGTCGGCATCGGAAACTCCCAGATATTTGAAAATCAATTGCAATTCTTGCGCAAACTCGCGGGCTTCCTTCCCTGAAGTAATGTCCGGCTCCGTCACCAGCTCCATTAAAGGCACCCCTGCCCTATTTAAATTTACCAACGAGTAGTCTGCGCCCTCCGGCCGCCCATCTTCACTGGGCGAGCCTCGCCCTTCTTGGGCGGGATGCATTAAACTACCCGTGTCTTCTTCTAAATGTATCCTGGTGATGCGGATTTTTCTTCCGTTAATTTCCAAATATCCGCCAAGGCATAGCGGTTGATCATATTGAGAAATTTGATAACCTTTTGGCAAATCGGGGTAAAAATAATTTTTCCTGTCAAACTTTGAGTCATGCGCAATTTCGCAATGCAAAGCCAAACCGGTTTTGATGACCTTTTTAACCGCCTCTTCGTTTGCCACCGGAAGCGTTCCCGGCTGGGCCGTGCAAACAGGACAAATGTTAAAATTCGGCCGTTTTTCATCGGGGTCGTTTTTGCACCCGCAAAACATTTTTGAATTTGTTTTTAGCTCGGCGTGTATTTCGAGCCCAATTGTAGGTTTATATGCCATATTATTTTTTTTCTAAGATTACGAATGAATAATTGCAGTTGTTCTAGGTTGTCATACGACAACCTGATGCGTCTCGACGAAGTCAACAATAATTTAATGTTTAATTATGAAATTTAATTTATCCAAATCAACATCTTTTTTAAATATTATGAAATTTCTACCCATTTTCTGTGCTTTAATTGAGCCACTCCAAAGCCGTTTTAGCACAGATTGCCTACTAATTTGCAGTATATCAGCTAATTCCTTTGTTGTATAGAAATCTTTCTGCCACATATCTATTTTAGGTTGTCATATGACAACCTGACTTGTGGTGAATTTATTTTAATATTTTATACTTTTCCTTCCCATTCTTTAAAAAATTCCTTCAAATAATCTTCCGTAAATTTATGCCTTTTCTGTGCAATCTTTTTCGCTGTTTTGGTGTTTAGCCTGTCTTTCAAAAGCAATAGTTTTTCGTAGAAATGGTTTATTGATGTCCCTTTGCTGTTTTTATAACCTTCAAACGAAGTGTGCATTTCCGGTTTTATATCAGGATTATACATTTCTCGGTCCATTTTTCCACCATAAGCGAACGTTCTCGCAATTCCAATTGCGCCAATAGCATCTAACTTATCTGCGTCCTGAACAATTTCACCCTCTTTACCAATCATACCATTTTTCACCTTTGCTCCTTTGAAAGAGATATTATCAATAATATAGCAAACTTGGTTTATAATTTTTTCATCAACATTAAAATCTTTCAGCAGAGTTTTCGCTTTTTCTATGCCCACTTCATTTGTGCCGCCGTGAAATTTCCAATCGGCAATATCGTGTAGCAAGGCGCCCAATTCAATAACAAACAAATCTCCGCCCTCTTTTTCGGCTATATATTTTGCAAGTTTCCAAACTCGGATAAAATGCCAGTAATCGTGACCCGTCGATTCATTCTTAAAATTCTGTTCCAAATATAGTATAACTTCATTTATGATTTCTTTATTTGTCATTTCTTTCTAAGATAACGAATGAAAATTGCAGTTGTTCTAGGTTGTCATATGACAACCTGACTCACTAAGATTATTTTAATAAAATATTTTCTAATTCTTTTACATTGTGGACTAAATAGTCAGGATTTAATCCTTTCAATTTTTCTTCCGAATGAAAACCCCATGTCACGGCTATTGTTTTTATTCCCGCTTCCTTGCCTGCCTCAATTTCATGGTTGCTGTCTCCAATGAAAACTGTCTCCTCTTTTTTAAAATTATTTTTTTCCATCAATTTTTCCAACGGTTCTAATTTACCATGCACTTTTGCAATGACATCGTCAAAAATATTCTCTAAACCAAATCTTTTCATCTCGGGTAAAAGCGTCTCTGGCATATCGCCGCTTAATACCGCCATTGAAAAATTCTTGCTTCTTAATTTTTTTATAAGTTTCACAATTTCAGGATACGGTTTTGCCAAGGGACAATTTTTATCTAAAATGCCCTCAACGTAGGCTTTTTGTTCTTGTTCTAAGGTCATGTCCGGAAAATATTTATTCCAAAATTTCATGTATGGCTCATCCCAATTTTCTCTTATTTCTTTGGGTGTCATGGGTTTGCCTCCAAATTTTTCAATCATTCTTTCAACAACCCAAATATGCGCCTCATAAACCTCTCTAATGACTCCAGACCAGTCAAAAATAATATTTTTAAACATTTTAAAATTTTCTTTCTAAGATTACAAATGAATAATCGTGTTTATTTTTTTCGTCAGATTTGTGGTCTTCTCTTTTAACTTCTTTCCATTCCGCCAGGTTAACTTCAGGAAAATATGTATCGCCCTCTGGGCTTGCGTGCACATAGGTCAAATATAATTTTTGAGCCAAAGGTAAAAATTGTTTATAAACCGACGCTCCCCCGCAAATCATTAGCTCTGGAATTTCTTTTCCCATTGCCAAAACCTCTTCAATTGAATGAGCAACAACACAGTCTTGCGGTGGCGCCACGAAATTTGGGTCGTTGGTTAGAATTATGTGCTTTCGTCCGGGCAAAGGTTTGCCTCCAATTGAGTTAAAGGTATTCAAACCCATCACAATGGTTTTTCCCAAGGTGGTTTCCTTAAAATACTTAAAATCCGCAGGCAAGTGCCATGGGATTGTATTTTTGTTTCCTATTACTCTGTTTTTTGCTACCGCGGCTATCATTGAAATCATACTGCCATGGGGGCTTTAATTGTTGGGTGGAATTTATAATCAACCAACTTTATATCCTCCATTTTAAATTTAAAAATGTCTTTTACTTCCGGGTTTAACCATAATTTTGGCAACGAATATGGTTGGCGACTCATTTGCTCTTTCACCTGCTCAAAATGATTTAAATAAATGTGCGTATCACCCAAAATATGCACAAACTCATGGGCCTCTAACCCTGTGACTTGTGCCACCATGTGTAATAATAAAGAGTACGAAGCAATGTTAAACGGCACTCCTAGAAAAGTGTCGCAACTTCTTTGGTACATAAGCAAAGAAAGTTTTTTGCCAACGCAAAAAAAGTGAAAAAGCAAATGGCACGGCGGAAGAGCCATCATGTCTAATTCTGCCGGATTCCAGGCAGAAACAATAATCCTTCTGTCGCCCGGATTTTTTTTCAACTGGTTTATAACATTGCTTATTTGGTCAATTGGCACGTCGGTGTAGGGCGATTTCCAGCTCCTCCACTGAACTCCGTAGACTCTGCCTAAATCTCCTTCAAATTTTGCTTTTGGCTTCCAGTAATCGGCATTGGCATTTCCGTCCCAAATATGACACCCCATTTTTTGGAGTTCTTTATTGTCCGAGCTCCCTGACAAAAACCAAAGCAATTCAGCCTTTACCACCTCAAAAGCTAATTTTTTCGTTGTCATTGCCGGAAACCCATCTTTCATATTAAACCGCATAGACTGCCCAAAAATTGCGCGCGAACCCACTCCTGTTCTGTCGGGCCTGTCGGTCCCCTCTTCCATTATTTTTTTTAACAAATCTAAATACTGCTTCACCCCGTTAGAAGTCTGCCTTATTTTTTCGTGCAGACCCATATTTAATTTATTGCCCCATTAGATTAAACTTCTAACGGGGTTCATAATAATTTACTTATTTGCTTTTTTACGTCTTCAAAAACCTCCTGAATTGAACGTTCGCCGTCAATTATAACTGCGTTTTTAAACATTTCCGGTATTTTTTTGTAGACAATACTCACCTTCGCCAATTTCTCTTTTTGCTCAAATAATTCTTTCGGCTCCCCCCTATTTTCAATTCTCTCAACGCAAGATTCAGGCGAAACATCAATTATTATGGTCAGGTCGGGCAACAAAAATTCGTTATTCATTTCCACCAATAAATCAACACCTAAGCCGTCGGAGTAGCCGTAGGCAAAAGTGGAAAACGCATAGCGAGAAGAAACAACGAATTTCCCTTGCTTTAACGCCGGAACAACTTTATTTTTCAAATGCTCTTTTCTATCCTGCACATATAATTTCTGCAACTCCAAAGGCTCTACGACAACTTCTTTTCTTAATGCCTGTTTTATTTTTCTTCCTGCCTCGGAATCCATTGTTGGCTCTTTTGTTACAACAACCTCTTTGTTTTTTTCTTTTAAATAATTTATTACTAAGTCAACTTGCGCCGACTTCCCCGAGCCATCTAACCCCTCTATTACAATAAATTTTCCCGGGTAATTATTTTTTATCATAACAAATCTATCGCTTTTTTTATTTCTTTGTAAAAATCTTCTTTAGAGCCGTTGTTTTCTAATTTGTAATCCGCCTGTTTGCCTATTTTAGAAATTTGTATTTCTGTTTCGGCTTTTTCTAATTCCAAAAACTTTTCAAAAGGAACGTCGTCGTCTGCTTTTTCTCCCCTTGTTTTAACTCTTTCCCATCTTGTTTTCTGATCTGCTGTCACATAGACGATTTTCCCGCCGGCGTCTCTTATTGCTTTTGCCTCGGCGCCAGCCCTAACCCCGTTCAGAATAATAATTCCATCTCCAATGCTGTTTGCTTTTTTGGTAAGAGCTCTTACCAAAATATCCTCGCCAAATCTCTGCTTCAACAGCGGACTTAACCACTGCTGGTCCTCCCTTTTTACCGAATCAAAAAATATCTTTAAAACATCGGTAAGCGCATCGGAAAACCTTAAAACAAAAACATTTTTGTAATTTTCTTTAACATATCCGCAAAAAGTATCCTTGCCCGACCCAATTTCCCCGGTTAAACCAATTATTTTTTTCATATTTTAAAATTATTTTTTCTCGTTCCAATCAATTCTTTCGCGTTTACAGGCACTTTTTTCTGTAAAAACGCCTTCTGAATATCTTTTTTTCAACTTTTCCGTGTTCTCATTGATAATATCTTCCAAATTCCAATCATAAAAATTACAAATAGCTGCTATGTACCACAAAGTATCGCCCAAATTTTCTTTAATTCCGGATGTTTGGCTATCTTTGTGAGAAATCGTCTTTTTAATGCACCCAGCGACATCTCCGGCTTCCCCTGAAATTCCCAAACCCCAAGTCATTATTTCTTTTTCCGGATCATCGAACTTTTTAGCAACCTTTTTGCAAAATTCTTGATAATTTTTTAAAAATTCATCCATATTTTTATTTATTTTGTTAATTTTCTCAGGTATTCGTTGTAGACTATTTTGACCCAAATTCCCGAGTTGCCTTCAATGTGTTTTCCGATATCTTTTAAGTCAACTAACCTTCCCTCCATCTTTTCCGTTTCTTTTACGAAGATATTTGGACTGTCGCCTATGAAATTATAAACCAATCCTATATGAACTTTTTCAACCGACATGGAATCATCTTTTAAAATGCCTATCAACTTTTTTTCTAAGATATTCCCTTTGAAATCTACTTCTTCAAACCACTCTCTCATCATTCCAACTTCCAAAATATTACCTTCTTGACCATCAATCGGGTTTATGTGTCCGCCAAAGCCCAGCTGATATGTGTCAACCAATCTTTTCTCTGTGGTTTTTGGCAAATATTTGTAAAGAAAGTATTTTTCTTTAAAATTGAAAATAACGTACGGAATTATCTGTTGAAAAGTTGAATCTTCTTCCACGTCGCCCCGACGACGAAACTCATAATTTTTCTTTATCAAATCAACATAATAATCTAAATTATCAGTTTTCAACCCTTGCCATTTTCCATTGCCAAAAATTATATCAGATTTTACAACTAAAACCTGCTCGTCATCTTTATTGTTTGTCATATGATTCCACTGAATTATCAATTACCGCCAGCTCAACGCCGGCATCTTTAAACAATTTTAGAGATAACCCGTCGGCATGGTATCTCTTTTGAGCTACAACTTTTTTAATTCCCACTCTAACAATTCTCATTGCGCAGTTATAACAAGGCACCATTTTACAATAAATAGTTGCCCCTTCAACCTTTATTCCGTCTTTTGCGCACTGTAAAATTGCGTTTTCTTCAGCATGCAAAGTTCTAACACAATGTTGGGACTGATTTCCATTTTCATCAATAACTGTTCTCATCAAGTGCCCAACATCATCACAATGCGGTTGTCCAGGAGGCGCGCCAACATATCCCGTTGCTATAATTGTATGACCTGGACCTACAATAACCGATCCGCTTCTTCCTCTGTCACAGGACCCTCTTCTGGCTATTGGTTCTAATAAATTCAAAAAATATTCGTCCCAACCGGGTCTCACATATTTTTCTTTTGCTTCATCCATATTTTTTACGTTAAATTAATTCATTAAATTGACTATTGTAATTCTACCATTTTCGTAAAACAAAAATCAAGCGTTTTTCGCGCTTGATTTTTAAATTACATCTGTGCCATAATTTCTATTCTTTATCAGCAAACACAACAAGTCGATTGGAGTAAGTTTTTTGCGCTTGATTCCAAATTCCTTGGCAAGTTATTAAGTTAAGATGAGCTTTTCCATCGCTTGAATTGAACACTTCCGGGGTGGTTGCATTTTGGTCGTAACTTTTAATTTCGCGCACTATAAAAACAATAGTCGCGCTTTTTCTGTCTTCTACATACAATTTGTCCCCTTTTTTCAATTTATTCAAGTTATCAAACACCGAGCCTTGTCCATTTTTCCACGGACCGTAATGCCCAACAATAATTGCCGTACCTGTTTCTCCGGGGCGCGGACCAGCATCAAACCATGCCACATCTGTCCCGTTGTTGGGTACACCTACTGACCCTTTATTAGTAAGACCCGCATTGCCAACTACCGCATTAACATTTATTTTTGGAATTTTAAGGCGGCTCGAATTATCTGTGCCAGCTTGCTTCTGTGGGATAATTTCGTTAGCCTTATTCCATAAAATATCCTTATTCTCTGGAGAGAATCCTGTGTTCGGCAATTTCACCGGAACCGCAACAATCTCTTCTTTAACAATGGGTGGAGGCAACGGATTTACCGGTATTACAGGTATCAAAGTGGACGTTACTGGCGGAGCAACAGCTGCAACGGGCGGGATGGGGTTATAACTAACTTCGCTTCCGCCACCACCTCCCCCTCCACTCGGCTGGTTCAAAGGAGGCGCAACGAGAACGCCAATAACTCTCACATTTACTCCCTGATTGCCACCTCCTTGGCTGTTAGTGTCGTTTTGATGAATGTTTCCCGTATCACTCGCGGTAGCTGCTAATGTTCCATCAGTTTTGACATCTTGTGCCATCGCAGTATAGGGTATGACATTTGGATAAGAATCAGTTTGGCCGCTTAATAGTAATGTTCGTAGCAGTGCAATGGGATGAGTTATGCCATCAGGGGTGACAATAGAGGCTTGAATTTCAGAAGCATCGCAAACAACAGGCCCGCTGTTAGCGCCATTAAAAACATCTATGCTGTAAAAAATAGTATCGCCAATGTGAACCTCCTGCACGTCTGCATATAGGTTAATTCCTAAACCACTACCCGTACAACCAGCCGGACTTTTATCAGCGAAAATGGGGGTCGTCCATAACACAGATAAAAATAATAATATACCTATTCCAAAATAAAATTTTACTATTTTATTGATTTTCATATAATTTTTTTAATTTTTTTAACCCCCTATGAGCCTTCACAGTAATACTATTTTTTGATTGTCCTGTAATCAGCGACATTTCTTTTATTGATAGTTCCTGGATATATCGCATATGCATAACCTTCTGATATGTTTCTGGCAACCGACTGATCAAAAGAAGTGAGGCCTTGCCGTCCAGAAAGTTAAAAAAACGCTCGGGGCTACCGGCGCTTGTTGGCTCAAAACCTTTTTCCATAAGATTGTTTAAAGAAGAATGTGTCTTGTGTTTTCTATATTCGTCAATAATGAGGTCATTTAATATATGGTAGAGAAAGGATCTCATTATATCGATCTTCCCCCCCTAACAAGGTAAATCCATGTTTTCAAAAAAGTATCCTGCACCAAATCTTCTCCAAGAGAACAGTCGCTCAGCTTAAAACAGGCATGTAAATTAAGCTTCTTCTCGTAGTTGAGGTGAGCCGAAGTCAATATTGCTCTTAATTGTGTTTCTTGTGTTTCTGTCATAAGTTTACATAGCGTAGCGATATATTTTTTAGACCTTTTTAGGTCAGATAAATTACGCCGTACAAACTGAGATTATATTACACTAATATTACAAATTATAAATAATAAGCATGATTTCACGAATATTTAGTTACGTTTACATTACAATATTACTGTAAGGTGCCGGGGGAGCTAAGCATAGCACACTATCAATATGATAGATACGGACACACGCCGTTTTTTAGCTTGTAATAATTTAAACTCTCTTTCGGCGTAATGTTATGAAAATAAAAAACATGAAAATAGATACCCAAATAAATCAAACAGTTATAAGCGCTGATTTTTTCGAAAAACTGTGGGAAAGATCATGGTCATATATTAAAACCGTAGTAGACGTTGTGCGAGAACCTGTTTTGGTTCTTGACAAGGATTTTCGAGTGCTGGTTGCCAATGAACCTTTTTACAGGACATTTCACGTAGAGCCGGCAGATACGGAAAGCAAGGTTGTATACGAACTTGGAGATGGTCAATGGAATATTCCCGCTTTGAAAAAACTTCTTGAAGATATTCTGCCTAAAAATACATTTTTTAAGGGTTTTGAAGTTATCCACGACTTTCCTTTTATAGGACATAAGGTAATGGTTCTGAATGCCCGCCAAATTCATTTTGCCAAAGATGACGGGGCCACTTCGAAGGCTTTTCCCCCCATTATACTTCTCGCGATTGAAGACATTACCGATATGATGATCATTGCCGAAACCCTTGTAGGACACACGAAAAACCTTGAAGAAAAATTTTCAGAAAGAACCCTAAAACTGGAAGAGTATGTTAAAAAATTGGAAAGAGAGGTCAATGGTCTCAAAAAGTCTAAATAGACTTTATTTTCGACTATTTAAAAACATAGGACTATGGACACAACAATTATTACAAACATTTTATTCTCTGTCATTAGCATTTTTCTAATCTTTATTTTAGCAATTTTTGTAATCTTGATAGCTTATACTATCTCAATTTTAAAAAATGTGCTTTATTTTCTGGAGATAATCAAAAATGAATCGAAAAAAATTGCAGATGACCTAGAAAGCGCGCGTGACAAAATTAAGGGCGGAGAAGCTATAATTATTTCTTTTGTTTCCAGCATAATATCGTTTCTAAAAAATCGTGGTAAAAGGTCGAAAAAAAATAATTAAAAACTAAAAAATATGAAAAACCATCAAATAATTAAAGGCGCGGCTGTGGGAGCGGGCGTTGCGACAGTGGCCGCCGCAATAGCCGGGACTTATTTTCTTTACGGCGCAAAAGACTCTGCAAAGAACCGCAAGAAAATAAAAGCATGGATGCTTAAGGCAAAAGGCGAAGTATTAGAACAATTGGAGAATCTTTCCGAGATCAGCGAGAGCGCTTATAAAAAAATTATAAAAGAAGTTTCTGGAAAATACCAGGTATTAAAAAATATAAACAAAAAAGATGTCGCAGAATTTTCAGACGAGCTGAAGGGCCATTGGAAAAATATCGCCAAAGAAATAGGGCTGTAATATACCAGTTATGCGAACGGCATCATTTATGTAAGGCACAGATAAGCAGTAAAGTCGAGTTTGTGCCGATACAGAACACAATAAAAATTTCACTAATAAATTCTTTACACATATAAATAGTGAAAAAAACATATGAACACAAAAATTAAAACAATAGTCGTCACATCGGCTATAGCAGTAGCATCATTGTTAATGTCAGCAGGACTTGTATCAGCCAGCAATGGATATTTCACAGTATCTGCCAATACACCCCTTATCGTGCACATGGGAGTAGGATCTACAGGAAGCGATGTTTCCAAATTACAAATATTCTTGGCATCAAATTCCGACATTTATCCTTCGGGAAGAGTTACAGGATATTATGGACCATTAACAGAAGCCGCGGTTCAGCAATACCAATTGAGCTATGGAATCCAAACGTTAGGAAATGTAGGACCGGCAACTTTTGCGTCAATTAACAACACCATGGCAAGACAATATGGCATAGATGTATATGGACCAACAATATACGATACATCTGTACAAACATTCTCCAATAGCGCCACAATTAATTGGACTGCCACAGGATATGCTTCAGGAGTGGTATTCTACAGCACATACCCATTTAGTGTTACAGAAGCAGTTGGAAACTTCTCTAATCCGACGATATTAGGAGGTTTGAACGTTTCAACAGCATATGCGGCAAATGCCCAAAGTGTCACCCTTGGTAATCTGCAAACCAACACAACATACTATTACATTATCCGAGCAACAGATGCTTCCGGGAATGTATCAGTAACCCAGCAATTGTCATTCATCACCAGATAGCAATACAAAAACCACTGGTTGTTGCCAGTGGCTTTTAATTTACATTTAGTCTTTTACCTCCACTCCCATGTTTTTGGCGGTGCCGGCAATTATTTTAATCGCCTGCTCAATGTCTGTGGTGTTCAAGTCGGGCATTTTCTTTACCGCAATTTCTTTCAACTGCGACTTGGTTATCTTACCCACCTTTGTTTTGTTGGGCGCGCCGGACCCCTTTTCAATTCCTATGGCTTTTTTAATCAACTCAGACGCCAAAGGTGTTTTTAGTTTAAAGGTGTAAGACCTGTCTTTGTAAATTGTAACCTCTGCCGGGATTGTAAAACCAACCATCTGCTGAGTGGCGGCATTAAACTTCTGACAGAACTCAGCAATGTTCAAACCATGCTGAGCCAACGCAGGCCCTATTGGAGGAGCCGGTGTTGCTTTCCCTGCCGGAATTTGTATTTTTACTACTGCTTTTAATTCTTTTGCCATAAAATTATCGTGTAAGCGAGGCAATAAACTTTTTGTAGTCCCTGGTCCACTTGTCGCCACAGCGACAAAGGGGGTTACCAGCAACGGAAAAAAGTTTGTTGCCGAGCATAATTTACTCTACTTTTTTAATTTGTAATGAATCCAGTTCAACCGGAGTGTCTCTTCCAAACATATTAACTAAAACTTTAATTTTTCCTCTTTCTTTATCAATCTCTGAAACTTTTCCTTCAAAACCCTTAAACGGCCCGTCAACCACCTTGACTGTAGCTCCAATCTCAAAATCAATTGTAAACTCGGGCTCAGATACCTCCATTCTCTTCATCAGGTCTGCCATATCAGGCGCAGAAACCGGTATTGGAGTAGTTCCCGCCCCTAAAAATCCTGTAACTCTGGGGGTGTTTCTGACCACATACCACGATTCGTCGGTTACCAGCATTTGGACCAAAACATAACCCGGATAAATTTTCTCCTCGTATGCTTTTCTTTTTCCGTTTTTAATTTTTATTTTTTTTTCCTTCGGAACTATAACATTAAAAATTTTGTCTTCCATGCCCAAACTCTCAATCCTTTGTTTGAGGTTTTTAGCAACGGCATCCTCGTATCCCGAGTATGTGTGAATCACATACCAATTTTTTTCCTGTTCTATAACTTGTTTTGGCATATTATTTTAGAACAAACCTTTTAATTATTTCTGTAAAAATGTAATCTAACCCGCCCAAAAAGGCTGCTGCCGCAATAGTGACTCCCAGAACAATCAACGTATATCTCCAAATATCCTTTTTCGAAAGCCAGCTCACCCTCTTCATTTCTACCCAGACTTCTTTAAAAAACAAATTAATTTTTTGTGTAATTGTCATAATTAAATAAATTTTAGCACTTTCTATGGTTCTTAAAAAGGCCCGAAGGCCATCTATATTTAATGTTATATTAAGCCAAGCAATAAGTCAATACCTGTAAAAAAAAGAAGCGCTCCAAGTGGAACGCTCTTGCTGTTTTGTTCACCCTTACGGAAGGGCGAAGGTGAACCTGTTAGCCTTGCCACGGGGCTCGTGCATGTCGGGGATGCCGGCGTCTTCGGGTAAAGGAATTTGAAGCTTATGGGCAACAAAGCCAATATCCGTGGGCGTGAGCCCTGCATCCTTGCCAGCCGCAATCAGGTTGGCGCCAACACTACCTTGACCGACTACGGTCACCACAAAAAACTCTTTTGCGTTGTCGCGTGATCGACGGAAAACCGACACCATCTCGACCAGCACGACCACAATGTATAGTCCTTGACTGCTGACTAACGCTTCCACTTTATTCATAATTGGCCTTTCTGGGTTTAGGAGTTTTGTTGATTTGACAAAGTGCTACTCCTATTGTTTTATATATTACCTCTTAAAGCAAGCCTTGTCAAGCCCCAATAGCCTTTCAGCAAGCTAGCCTTTTGCCGCTGGCAGTTTTAAAGTAAAAGTGGTTCCCTTGCCTTCTCCCTCTGATTTGAAAAAAATATTGCCGCCATTTCTCTTAGCCAAGGCCCTTGCCACGTACAATCCAACACCAGACCCTTCGGTATAAGTGTGCCGAGCGTTCTTTGCCCTATAAAATTTAGAGAATATATGATTTTGGTCGTCTTTAGAAATGCCTATGCCTTCGTCTTTCACATTGCAGGCAACAGTCCTACCCTCTTTTTTGATTGTAATGGTTATCTCTCTTCCCGACGGCGTGTATATTAAAGCATTATCTATCAGCACTCCAAGTATAAAGTGGATCTGCTTTTTATCTATGAATATGTCCGGTGGAGTCACGTCTTCCTTGATGGACAACTTCACGCCTTTTTTCTGCGCTTCTGACTGACAGGATAAAACTATGTCTTCTGCTATTTTTGGCATAGATATTTTCTCATTGTGGAAAAGGGGATTTTTTTCAGACTCATCTAAGGCCACAAGCATATTAGTCAATTCAACAAGCTGAGTGGTCGAACGCATAATGGCTTCAATAGCATGCCTTTCGTCATCGTTAAAAAATTTTTCTCGCTGGCGTAATGTCTCTATTGACCAGTTAATCCTGGTAAGAGGCGTTCTAAACTTATGAGTGACAATATCTACGAACTCAAACTTTGCGAGATCTGACTCGCGGGCCCTTTTCCAAACTAAAACGCCTATAGTTACAGCTATCACTGCAGAAATTAAATATACAAAGAGGGGGGAAAAATCTGAGTAACGGGTAGAAAGATACTTATTGGCAATCTGGACTGAACCAATTAGAAAGGCCAGCAAACCGACGGCAAATGCATAGCCAATGGCTCTTTTAGAATAAATTTTTATATCTAAAAATTCATATTTGAAAATAACATAGGCAAATGGTATAGGATAAAGACCGCATAATGCCGCCCATGCAGGGTCAAATTGAATATTGTATACAAGCAAGACCGCAAGAGAACCAAGCACGAATGCATAAGAGTGGATAAAAAGAAAATATTTGAGGCGGACTCGCAAGATGGGATCGTTGGTTGTGAAGATTTCTCTGAGACAAAAATATGCAATGTAAGCGGGCATAAGGATGTTAGAAAAAATCCTCATAACAAAATGCAGGCTACCAGGAACATAATAGTTTGGAAGATACATTTTCGACACAGATGGAAGAAGAAATGTATCTGGAAATATGAGATATATAGCGAGCAGAATGGCTCCGAAAGCATACGAGCAAGTTATTTGCCAACGAAGTTCATGACTGCGATTCGTATAAACGGCTGTGAAGTGAAAAAGAAAAACAACAATAAACAAGTTTACGGCGTTAAACATTAAAACATTTCGAGAAAGATATGGGTCGGTGATATTAGTGCCGATTATATGGGACACCTGGAATACAACAGTGGAAAAGGCGGTGAGGAAAAACAAAATATTCAAAGGGCGACGCGGGTTTCTGGATAATACAAAAATACCCATTGATAAGCCTATGGCTGCTCCGACGATAAAACCAATGTTATGTATGAGAAGATGCAAATCCATAATTTTTTATATATCTATATTTCTTGCGGCTTTAGCGTGAGTTTGAATAAATTTCTTTCGAGGTTCAACTTCCTCGCCCATTAAAATATCCAAAGTTTTGTCTGCCACGTGGGCTTCTTCAACTGCAACCTGCAACAAAGTTCTGTTTTCCGGATTCATTGTTGTTTCCCAAAGCTGTTCGGGATTCATTTCTCCCAAGCCCTTATAGCGCTGTATAGACACAGAAACTTTGCCAATATCTTTCAAAATTTTGTCTCTTTGCTCATCTGTATAAGCATACTGAACATTTTTACCAGACTGAATTTTATAAAGAGGCGGTTGAGCAATGTAAATATGGCCAGCATCAACAACCGGTTTGAAGTGCCTGTAAAAAAACGTCAAAAGCAATGTGCGGATATGAGCCCCATCAACGTCGGCATCGGTCATAATTACAATTCTATGATATCTTAATTTCGTAATATCAAAATCTTCTCCAATGCCGGTTCCCATGGCAATAATTAACGCTTTGATTTCTTTTGATACCAGCATTTTGTCTAATCTTGCTCTTTCCACATTCAAAATTTTCCCGCGCAAAGGCAGAATTGCCTGAAATCTTCTGTCTCGAGCCATTTTGCTGGAACCGCCGGCAGAATCTCCCTCAACGATATAAATTTCCGACTCTTCCGGTTTGCGCGACAAGCAATCGGCCAGCTTTCCCGGCAGAGCTAACCCCTCTAGAGCGCCCTTTCTCAAAACCGTTTGTCTTGCTGCCTTTGCAGCTAACCTGGCCTTGGTCGCCAGTAAACAGTTTTCTATGATTGATCTGGCGTCTGAAGGATTTCTTTCCAAATAATCTGACAACCCTTCGGAGGTTGCCGCTTCAACGGCATTTTTAGCTTCCGGATTCCCCAGCTTTGCTTTTGTCTGACCTTCAAATTGCGGAGTTCTAATTTTTACAGAAACAACAGCAGTTAAACCTTCCCTGACATCGTCTCCGGAAAAATTTTCATCTTTTTCCTTCAAAAACCCTTCGCGCCTGGCGTAATCATTCAATGACCTTGTTAAAGATGTGCGGAAACCGGAAATGTGAGTTCCGCCCTCAACTGTATAAATGTTGTTGGCAAAAGATTCCTCGGTGCATTCCATTTCCTGCGTATACTGAAAAGCCGCTTCAACCCAAATTCCCTCTTTCTCCGCGGCAATGGAGAAAATATTCGGATGCCTTGGGGTGTTTCCTTGAACCAGATATTTTACATACGAACCAACTCCTCCTTCAAAATAAAAATCATAACTGGTTTCCTGGCCTTTTATTCTTTCGTCTTTAAAAGTTATCCTTACGCCTTTGGTTAAATATGCCTGTTGGCGCAAATGACTTAGAATTCTTTTTGGGTCGTATTCTATTTTTGAAAAAATCTGAGGGTCGGCATCAAAGGTTTGAGTAGTCCCTGTTCTCTTTGAATCGCCAATTTTCTTTACATTGGCTTTTGGCTTTCCTCTGAAATATTCCTGCTCATAGATTCCTCCATCGCGCTCAACGTGAGAAAGCATATAAGTTGACAGTGCGCAGACAACAGAAATTCCAACTCCGTGTAATCCGCCGGAGACCTTATAGGCTTCCCCGCCGAATTTTCCTCCGGCATGCAATGTTGTCAAAACCGTTTCCAGCGTTGATTTACCGGTGTCAGGATGTTTTTCAACCGGAATTCCCCTGCCATCATCAGAAATTTTTACTCTGCTGTTTGGCAACAAGGTAACTTCAATATTTTTGGCGTAACCGGCCATGGCTTCGTCTAAACAATTGTCCACAACCTCCCAAATCAAGTGGTGCAGACCATCTACTCCGGTAGAACCAATATACATTCCCGGCCTTAATCTGACAGGCTCTAAACCTTTCAAGACATAGATGTCTTTTGCAGTATACTCCCCTTCTTTCCTTTTTTTCTTGGGTTCCGACCCGGTTGGCGGCTCAATCTCTGACTTCACCGGCTCTTTTATGATTTCAGCTTTTCGCTCCTCCTTTTTCAAAGTGGTTGGTTTTTTGTCGTTCGACAAATTCTCTACCACTTTCTTTTCTGGCTTTGGAACTTCCTTTTTCTCGACCTCCCTGCCCGTCAAAATGCGTTTTACGTTTTTGTCGGGCTCGTCTTTAGATTTTATATTTAATTTCATAACTTTTATTTTAGCGTAAAACTGCACTTAGGTCCTGGGCAGTTTTGGCGCGGATTTTTTCTTGAATAACATTTATCTCCTCATTGGTTAAAGTTTTTTCCGGCGAACGATAAATAATTCTGAATGTATAACTTTTTTTGTCTTTTCCAAACTTTTCCTCGTTTTCGTAGCTGTCTAAGAGTTTCACCTCCTCAATTAAATTTTCGGCAAAGTCGCGAACAATCTCGTAATAATTGTTCAGGTTTATATTTTTATCAATTATAAAAGAAATGTCCCGTGAAATCGGCGGATATTTACTGACTTCTTTAAATTTACTGTTTATGTCCTTGAACTGACTGGTAATTCTCGGGTCCTCTGACCACAAAATTCTGATGTCGGGAATTCCCATTTTTATCATAGCCAGCCTTTCACCAAAACCAAACGCCCAGCCATTATAAACTTCCGGATCAATACCGAAATTTTTCATAACCACGGGATTCACAAGCCCGGCTCCGTTAACTTCCATCCAATCTCCGTTAAACATAATATCCATTTCCAAACTTTCAACCGTGTAAGGAAATTCATCATCCAAAAATTTATATTCTATGTCTTTGCCAAAAATACCCTGAGCCAAGTCAACCTGCACATCTTTCAAATCCTGCTGAGTAATAATTTTCTGGGATTTTTTGCAAATTAACAATCCGTCAATTTGGTGAAAAGCCGGAAAATGATGCTTATCAATTTCATCTTTTCTGTAAACAATTCCAGGAGCCAACACTGCAATCTGCCCGCTCTTTTCCAGCCGTTTCAAAACTTCCTGGTCTTTCAAATAAAAAGACCACATAGCTGTCATTTGCGTCCGCAAAACGTATTTGTCGTTCACATAATAGGTATCTGTTTCCCTTCTGCTGGGGTGGTCTTTCGGCGTGTTCAAGAGGTCGAAGTCGTCCTCAACACTTATTATTTTTGGGAAGTCAATCAAATCAAAGTCCTTAAACCTTGGAAGTTTTAAAATTTGGTCAAACAAAATTTTTACAGGAGAGTTTTCCTTTTTTGTCAGGTCTGGGAGTTTTAAAAGCCTTTTTATTCTCTCTGCTTTTATGTCGGTCCTTTTCTCTAATTCCTTAATCAATTCTTTCTCCTTTTTGCCTGCCTGACCGGTAGGCAGGTCTTGTATGACAATTTTATTACTCATGTTATTCTATTATTTTACCCCAGAATAAAGACGAATACAAGCCCCCATATGTGGATAAAATCCATTGAAAAATGGTTGACAACCTTGCTTTACAGGGGGATATATGCCAATATAAGAGTATAGAGGTAATATTATTAAGGTAATTAATTAAAAACCGGGCGATAAGTAATTTTTTCAATTTGTTCAGTCTTTATTGCAATGGACTGAACGAGGCAGAAAAATCACTAAACGAGCGGTTAAAATAATGCCAGCAAAAAAGGCAAACTCGGCTTTCATGAAGCCGTTAAAACTGTCCGCTGATTTAGAGGCAGTTGTAGGAAAGGGCCCGATGCCAAGGTCTGAAGTTGTAAAAAAACTTTGGGCATACATCAAAAAAAACAATTTACAGGACCCAAAAGCAAAGAGAAACATAATCGCTGACGCCAAGTTAAAAGTGGTTTTTGGCGGAAAAGCCGTAGTTGATATGTTTGAGATGACAAAATTAGTTTCAAAGCATTTGTCCTAACTGGACAGCAAAATAAAAACTCCTGATTAATTTCAGGAGTTTTTATTTTGCTTAGCGGACTACAAGTATAGATAGACCGACTGCTATCAACGCAATGGAAATAACTTTTTGCGCAACAACCTTCTTTGATAGCGTTTCCTTTAGGATCTTCGGTAAAAAAATAGAGGTAATAAGAGTCGCTATAAAAAGAAAGACATACTGGATCCCTCTAAGAGAATTTACTGTTGCCAAAAAAGCTACCGGAGCCAAGGATATAGCAAGACTTTGTAAAAAATTGGCTGCTCCGCCCAGCAATTGCGCAGCAAAAAAAGCTATCTGCGTTTTTTTATTAGAGAGGGTCTGTCTTGAAAGAATTTCTTTTCTGGACTTTCTTGATAAAAGAAAAAGCAAAACGAGCAGGAACACGAATATCCTTATCCAGATAATTCCCTGTAAAAAGGGCTGGTCTAGAAAAACAATCTTGGAAAAAATGTAATCTAAAGAAAACATCAAGGAAGAGATTACAGTAATCTTCAGATAATCGGCAGTGACTTTAGAATTTTTTTCAACGGAAATAATAATACTGCCCAAAAACAATATGCCGAAAGCCAGAATATCTATCGCGGGAATAGCCTGCGGCCCCCAAAAAAACCACGTTAGAAGCAAAATAAATATAGGCTGAGTGGCTCCTATGGTTGCCACAACCTTAGAAACGTCAAACCTTTGTATAGCAACAAACATCGCATACAAACCGGCTATATGGACGACAGCGTCTAATACAACCCAAATCAGCTCCCCAGAGCTGGGAAAACCAAATTTTGTGAATGGCATAAGAAAAACCACAAACAGACTGAAGGCGCCAACGTAAAATGTGTACGAAGCGGGCTTCGGTTTTCCAGCTAAAACCAACTTATCGCACAATGACGCGAAAGCAAAAAAAAGATAAGCCGAGATTATTGTTACCAACCAGTAAATCATTTTTTTTATTTAGCTGTAACGGTTTGAGCTGTTGAGGGCAAGCCTGAGACCTTAAACCCGTTATACCAATCCCCTGTCGAATAGCCGTTTGCGCCGCTATGAGGAAAAAAAGCAATGTTTGACCTGTCAGACCATAACAAATTATAGTTTACCACATAAAGGTCTGAGGGAATTTGTGACAATCCGTAGATATTAGTAAACGTCATTCTTAAATAATTTCCGTTGGTTGATATAGCGCCATCCGATGGAATATAGGTTGAAACAGAAGAAGACGACAAAAAATTGTTTACCTTTGCTTTTAGGATATACGTTGCATTTTTTCCTGCCGAAATTGTTTCTTCTTCGTTAAAAGTCAACACCACTGTATTCGCCCCGACTCCAATGCCAATGTTGGCCATACTTACACTTATATCATTCACGTCATTACTAATAGCCACCGAGCTGGTATAATCAGAGCCATTTTTTAAAAAGGTAAAGTTTGTAAGGTTTGGGTAGCTGTTTTTCGGATCGCTTATTGAAATTTTAAACATTATTTGTTTTATAGAAATATCTCCGTTTTGATCAGCAGCGACATTGAAAGTATAAAGATTTGCGTTTGAGCCATCTGCTACGCTGGCACTGGACGCAGCTGCTGTAAAAATCGGAATACTTTTGAATAAATAAATACCATTAACCAGCACCCCGACATCCGGAAGCGTAATACCGTTGTAACGAGTAACTATATTATTGTTGTAATTCTTAGCAACGCCATCAATAAAAACTCCTTCTCCGTTTGCAGCCTTAACATAGGCTAATGTGGGAGCCATGTTCAAGTTGGTTCCGACCGAAGTCGCGAGAGCGTTCAAATCGTAATATAAAGTTAATGACTTTGAAGAATTGGCCGGGACTAAAACGCTTAAGTTAAAATCTAAAATAGAAAAACCATTGTAATAAACAGTAGATGTCGGCTTTGGTGATGACGGGGTTGCCGATGAGGTGTCTGACAGAACTGCTCCAGATATTGCTGAAGCGAATTGAGAGTTTGGGACAATAAACTTTAATTCCAATATTGTATAAGAATCGTTTGTTGAAGTGAATTGAAATTTACCGGCAACAACTCTCTGACCCATTGAAACTATTTTTAACGCAGGAGTTGAACTGTCTTGCCCTACGGCAAACGAGCTTGTTCCAAAAGATATGTTTTGCCCAGCCAGAACAACATTTGAGTTGGTACTGACCGCGGTTCCGGAAATGACAGACACGCCAGACGCCAATACACTAGTATTAATAGCCGAACCTGTCGGGACTGAAGAGTTTATATCTCCGTAAATAGACAGGTCAATTGTTTTCCCGGCTGCCAGCTGAGAGTCAACCGACAAATAATTATTATGAGACACTGCGCCCAAGGCACCTGTTTGTTTATCTCCGCAAATCGCATACAAATTTGTTATGTAATTATTGGCAACATACAAATTAGAGCCTATTGCAAAATCAACCTCTATTGTTTTAAGATTTATTGTCTCGGTTGTATTGTTTTTCAAAGTGAAACCGGCTAATCTTAGCTTTGTTTTAGGGGCCATAACTGTTTGGTTAGAATATAATGCGTCTTGTGATAAATCTAACGAGCCTGTAAGCGAAGGTAAATTAGATGCAGATAGCGCAGGTGATGCCGGCGCAATACCCGACAAATCGGTGTTTATTGCTTGCCGAGTCAAGGGTCCGACATATCCTGTTGAATTTATGCTCTTGCTTGTCTGATATTTTTTAACACCCCCGAGAGTCAAAGAAAAAAAGTTGCCGGTTGCTGAACCGGTAAAAAATCCCTTGCTAATTAAATATTGCTGAAGCGTTCTGACGTCGTTATTATTTTTTAAGCCATAATATAGATTGGCATTCAAAGAAGCTCCGGCGACCAATGGAATAAATAAAAATAATAAAAATACTGATAATATATTTGTTGCTTTCATGGTTTTATTATATCAGAAAATGCTCGCGCAGACAAAAAAAGACCCTGTGCATTTCTGCACTGGGTGCTTGCTCTCGCAAACGCGAAAGCCTAATAGCATAAAACTCTCCAAAGAGTTTCATCCGAAAGCCGTTGCTCGATGTTGACGTCGAAGAAGCCTTGTATGGGTAAAAGTACCTCGGGACTTTTCCGCCAGACCTCGGTGAGCGCCTCGCGAACTTTTTGCGCGCCGGCTGGCGTCATTTTGCCAAGCGGTTGTCGGCAAGGTCCTGCCGGCATTCCGAGCGCGTTCATTGCGGTCTTGATCGGTAGCGGGTTGCGAAACTTGTCGGTAACAGCCGACGAATTCCCCACTTTTCGGTCCGCCAAAACTGTCACAATATTGAACAATGGAGCCAGCTTCTCGTACATTGCCACGGCGGAGTTGAAATCACCCCTGAGGGCTGCTGTGCACATAACCTGCACTGCCGCCGGAGCGATATTTGAAACTACTGAAATCACTCCGCATGCTCTGATTTGATTACTACACATCATCTCAAGCGTCTTATCGTCGTCGCCTGAAAAAATCTGGAATTCCGGCGAGGTCAAAAACCTGGTATGCGACATTCTCGCCAAGTCTCCGGTCGCCTCTTTGACCGCACAGACATTGGGAAATTCGCGATTGAGTTCTGCCAAATCCTGGGGCCACAAGGCGCAACCTGTCCGCCCCGGGATGATGTACGGAACAATGGCAACATCGGGAAAAGCTTTAGCGATCGGACCATAGTACTCATTTCGAAGTTCCAAGGACGATGGTCCGTTGTAGTAGCAATCCACTAAAAGAACTGCCTTGGCGCCGTTTTTGGCAGCCACTTGCACATAATGCATGGCTTCCTTGGTGTTGTTTGACCCGCACCCGGGCATAACCAACAATTTACCTAAGCCCAGCTTAAGCGTTTGCCTGATGACCGCATTGTGCTCATGCTCAGCCAAAGTTGAGGATTCTCCGGTTGTCCCAACTGGAACTATACCAGAGATTCCCTGGGAAGCCTGAAAGGCAACAAGCTTTTCAAGCCCTCCCCAATATATTTCCCCATTGGGTAAAAGCGGAGTCACTAACGCAGTAAGCGCCCCATTCGGAATTATCGATTTCGGTGTATTCATATCTGCTCTCTCTTTCTATTTGCTTGGTTGTTTAAGAACTAATTAAACATTACAACGCGCCATAATAAAAGTCAACAAAAATTCTTAATGCACAAGGTTATGGTTTTAACCAATCTTTTATCAAATGGGTTTGGTATAATTTTATTTTTTTTCGGTTGTTTGACCAAGAAGGCTATTGATTCTGCAATTTTCAGTTCCAGCGCCAGATCCATTTTTTTTCTGTAATCTAAAAGCCCCCTAAAAACTCCCGGGAAAACAATAATGTTGTTAATTTGATTTTTAAAATTAGAGCTTCCGCTGGCGAAAATATATTCTTTTGCAATTTTTTCTATTTCTTCGGGCAAAACCTCCGGATTGGGGTTTGAAATGGCAAAAATTATTGGTTTCTCAGCCATAAGCTTTATGTCGGAACTTTTCAAAAGATTTCCAACTCCGGAAACTCCAATAAAAACATCTGCTCCTAAAATTGCCTCAATTTTCGCGCCTCTTAAGTTTCCGAAGTTCGTACCTTTGGCTATTTCTTTTAAATATTTATTGTCCCCTTCCCTGCCTTTGAATATAATTCCTTTAGCGTCAAAAAATATCATATTCTTAACGCCTGCATAATTTAAAATTTTAAAAATACCATATCCTGCTGCTCCTGCTCCGGCAACACAAATTTTTATTTTCCCCAATTTTTTACCGACAACTTTTAAGGCATTCAATAGCGATGCCAAAACAACTATTGCCACGCCTTGTTCGTCGTCGTGAAAAACAATAAAATCTTTTTGCCTCAATTCCTCCATAATTTCTAAACTTTTTGGAGCTAATGTGTCTTCCAAATTAAAAGCTCCAAAATTAGGAGATAAAATTTCAATAGTTCGCAAAATCTCTTCTTTGGATTTCGTGTTTAAGCATAAGGGATACGCATCAACTCCTGCAAGTAATTTCAAAAACATTGCCTTGCCTTCCATTACAGGCAAAGATGCTTCAGGAACCGTGTTCCCAACCCCAAGCGTGCGCGAACCATCGGTAATAATTGCCACGTTATTTCCGCGACCGGTGTATTCGTAAGACTTTTCAGGATTATTTGCAATCTCTCTTGTCACCTCAACCACACCCGGTGTGTAAATTAAACCTAAGTTCCTCTTTGAGACTTTTATTTTCGGGCGTATCTCTATCTTCCCCTTTAATTTTCTATGAATATCCAAGGCTTTGCTCATATATCAACTTTACCAAAAAACCGTCCTCGGGGCAACCCCGAAGACGGTTTTTATTTTTGAAAAATTACTTGCTTATGTTGTCAGCCTTTATGGTGTCTATAACTTCTTTAACTGTTGTCATAAATTGAGCGGGAAAAATAATAGTGGAATTCTTCTCTGTTGCAATTTCAGACATTGTTTGTAGGGTTCTTAATTGCAAGGCTATAGGATGTTTGACAATGATATCTGCAGCTTGACCCAATTTCTCAGCTGCTTGGAACTCTCCTTGCGCGGCAACAATTTTCGCCCTTCTCTCTCTTTCAGCCTCAGCTTCTTTTGCCATGGCTCTTTGCATGTTGTCAGGCAAAATAATGTCTTTAATTTCCACTGCTGTTACCTGAACTCCCCAGGGCTCGGTATGATTGTCAATGACATTTTTTATTTGATTGTTAATGTCAGAAGTTTGCGATAATAATTGGTCAAGCTGGAATTGACCCACAACATTTCTCACAGTTGTTTGGCTTATTTGATTTACCGCGCTAAAAACATCTTCAATGGCAATAACTGATTTTTTTGGATCAACTATGTGGTAATATGCCACGGCCGCAATATCAATGGAAACATTATCTTTTGTAATAATTTTTTGCGACGGAATGCCCATTGTTATTGTCCTAAAACTCACTTTAACCATTATTTCAAAGACAGGAATCAAATATATAAGACCAGGACCCCTGATAACGGTTTGTTTTCCCAAAAAGAAAATAACTGCTCTTTCATATTCCTTAATCACGCGAATGCCGGAAAGAGCAACAACAACTAAAACTACTAAAATATAAAATAATACAATATCCATAGTTTTTTAATTTTTAATTATTATTACTTATTGATACTCCTTTTACAACAAAAATGCAAACTATTTACAAAAAAAAGCGGGCTTAATAAGCTCCGCATACTAACCGCCCCAAAAGGGCTACACAACGTTACCGCTGGCGTCCATCTCAATGTCTGGGTAATACTTCTTGATGCAATCCGGGCACATGCCATGAGTAAATGTGGCTTCAGTGTGTTTTGCAACGTACGCCTCCACTTGGGTCCACTGATTTTTGTCATCCCGAATTTTCTTGCAACCGGCGCAAATTGGAAGCAAGCCTCTCAAAACTTTCGCCTCTCTAAGCGCTTGCCGGAGCTGGATTTCCGCCATTCTCCGCTCGGTGATGTCTCGGAGAGACATCAGCACACACCTTCGCCCGTCCAACTCAACAGCGGACAAACTTGCATTCACAAAAAACAAGGCTCCGCTCTTCCGCGCAAATTCGACATCAAGTTGCACGCCTTCCCCTCCCTCGAAAGTCTTCCTCAATTCATCGAAAATAGACGGCGAGCTCCCCGGAGGCTGTAAGTCGGGGATTTTCAAACTCGCTGATTCTCCCAGCTGGTACCCGGTCATCAGGGTGAAGGCCTTGTTGCAAATTTCGATCCCCACCCTACTGACGATCAAAATCCCATCGCTGGTGCCATTAAAAATGGCGTCATATACTGCTTCTGTCAATTTCATATTAATTCAATCTTGGCTGTGTCGTTTCGTTTTCAACGATCTTCTTGTATTCTAACAAAAATTATCAGTATTGTCAATACCTTTGATTTATAAATGGAGCTATTGTCCTTGAATTTGAGCTATCTGAGCCATAAGTTGCTGTATTTGCTGTTGGATTGTTGCCATTTGCTGTTCTCTTATTGCGGCCGATGAAGCATTTGGGGTTGAATTCAAAATTTGGTTCAAAATACTTCTGGTTGAAGGGCCCACTGTTCCAAGCTGACTAAGCCCATTGGCTTTCTGTAATTTTTTGACACCTGCAACAGTTGCCGGGCCATAATGGCCATTTGGAGTTGCAGATAGAAATCCCTTCGCAGAAAGTATTTTTTGAAGTTGCAAGACGTCTTCCCCATTGACTCCGGAAAACAAATAACGAGAAAAAGTGGTGGCCGGTGGAGTTGCCGGCGGATTGAACGGACTTACAACCGCAGAAACAGTAACCAATAAATTAACGCACTGCCCATTGCTTTGACATATTGAAATGGTGTCGGTGCCGGCTGTTATGGCAGTTATAACTGCGGAACTGCCGTTTATTTGCGCTGATGCAACACTGGAATTTAAATTGCTTGAAATATAGTAACTTCCGTTGCCGGAAATAGAAATTGTTGTGTTTTGCCCGGAAGTCAAAGATAAATTATTCTGGCTTAAAACCAATTGCGAGTTGTTAACCCCAGAACCATTTACCAAAACAGACAGAGAAACGCATCCACCCTCTGCTGAGCAGACATTCAATGAATCACTTCCAACACTGGCTCCGTAAACTGCCAAAATGTTTCCGTTAAGACTTGTTTGCGCAATATTTTGTAAAGGATTTATGATACTATATGGCGATGCCCCGCCGGAAATTACAACACTTAATGTTTGCCCGGTTAAAAGCGTCAAAGAACTCTGGCTTAAAGATATTGTTCCGCCCGAAGCCACATAGTTTACTGTTATTGTAAGCGAACCGCAACCGCCCAAAGAAGAACAAACTGTAACAACCGATGAACCAATGGTATTTCCTACAACAGTCAAGGTGCTTGAAGAAAGAGTTACTTGCGCAATGCTTGGATTTGAATTGCTGGAAATGTAATATACCCCTCCCGACGACCCAGAAATTGTTACAGTGGTTCCAAGCCCCACAGACACTGTCGGGTTTGAGGGATTAAAAGAAATAATAGAGGAGCTTGCGGTTCCAACGGTCACGTTTATAATCCCGCACGAACTCATGTTTGTTGAACAAACCGTTATTGACGAAAAGCCAGACGAGGCTGTGGTGCTTAAAGTTATTGTAGAACCGCTTATGCTTGTCTGCACAATTGATGAATTGGGATTATTTTGGACCATATAAACGCCCGTTCCTCCGCTTACTGAAATTGGCACATTTTGTCCGGAAACAATTGTAACGTTATTCTGTCCGAAAGTTAAAGCCTGAACTCCGGCGTTTTGTACGGTTACATAAATGCTGGCGCAACTTGAAGTATTACTGGTTGAGCAGACCGTCGAGACAGTTGAACCGTTGGCGTTTGCCAAAATTGTAACCGCGCTTCCGTTTACGTTGACGTTGGCAATTTGCGGATTGGAGTTGTTTGATAAATATAAAGAACCTGCTCCTGTTGAAGTTATTGTTGCAGATTGGCCTGCTGACAACACCACTCCTGTTTGACTTAAAGAAATTGTGGTCAAAGAAGAGTTGCTGGTTGAAATGGGCCAAATAACGCTGTTTGATGATGGTCCGCTAATACCATTTGTTGTCACATAAACAGAACTGCTTGGAACAATTTGATAAGATGACGTGCTGATGGCTGTTGAAAAATATCCGCCAGAGCTTGTGTTTCCTACAGACGATATTTGCGCGCCAGCTCCAACTTTTGTGTAATATAGTATCACGCTGACACTTGGGTCTCCGTTCACAACCAGTTGGACGTTGTTTCCGTCGCCGTTATTTGTAAGCGAAAGCGCCGGAGTCGCCGCATAAACCGCAAAAACCGGCATAAACAAAAAACCTGATACGAATAAAATAACAATTTTTTTATAATTCATAAAAAAAATATAAATTAATTATAAATAACTATTTGTTATTCTATTATATCAGATTTTTTAGTTGCACGCGAATTTAGAATCCAAACAGGTTCTTAAAAAAATTAGCGATACCGCCCATAAAACCGGGTTGAGATTTTTTGTTGTTTCCGGTTCCTGTATTGTTCACCTTTGCTTTTTGGTCAATTACAGAAGAGGCTACTACCGATGTTCCATTAACATTTCCCTGGACCAACACACTATCTCCTACTGCAATATTCGAAAGTGTCGGACCTGTTATTCCCGAAACAATAAACTTTGCATTTGAAGCGTCTATTGTATAGGTAACGTTGCTGTTATTGGCAATTGTAATTGTGCTTCCGCTGATGCTTGTGACTTTTCCAGCCACGACCGGCTGACCATTGCCTTTAATTGCCGGTTGAGGCGCTCCGTCGCGAATAGTTTTTGCAACTATATTTGTTCCGCTCACTGTTCCTTGAACCACTATTGTGTCTCCAACTGCAATACTTGAAATTGAAGAGCTTGCTCCATTTTTAATAACTTTTGCGCTTGAGGCGTTAACTGTATATGTTGTTGCAGTTCCAGCGACATCATTAGTCTTTTTAGCTTTTCCAGTCATAGTTATCGTCGTACCATTTATCACCGAAACAGTGCCGACAATATTCGGGTCACGATTATAGTTCACTCTCCCGGGATTATTGGGAATACTTTTTGCAAAAACCGGGGCAAAAGCTACGAGACCTAAAGCTATCGCAACTATCGCTAACAAAGAAATATATTTTTTTGTTTTCATAGTGTGTGAAAATTTCGGTTGCAGGGGCAGTTCAGTCTGACTTTGCCACTCCCCGCTTCCGAAATTTTCTTTAATTGCTTAATACATAAAGGAATACGCTATGCTCGGCGCGCTTGGTGCAAGCAGTATATTCCATTAGACGCGCTATTGAACTTTTCGACTGGTTACTTTTACATAAAGCCATTTGACGGCAACGCCGACTGCTACTCCCAAAATAATCCCGGTTAAAATATCACTCGGCCAGTGGACTCCAACAAATATTCTGGATATGCCCACAATAGCAGAACAAACAAAGAAAAAAATACCAAGTTTCTTATTATAAGAATATATTACGGTTGATAAAGCAAAAAAGAAAATAACATGGCCAGAAGGAAAAGACTGCAAATTTTCGGAGGGATCTACATATATAAGTTTGTGGGCTGAAGATAAGTTTACAAATGGTCTTGGCCGGTTGTAAAAAATTAGCATTATATTTTTGACCACAAACCGCGCAACACAGGCCGCTATTATAGAAAGAAAAACCATTGGCCTGTTTTTTGTTTTGTCTTTTTTCGGCCAAACCAGAAAAGATAACAAGAACGCAACCAATAAATATGGCAGATAATTTGCTAAAAATACACCCAGAGCGTCCACTACCTTTGACTGATTAGCCAAACCATTAATAGCCTCAAAAATTTTGACATCGTAATACATATGTTTTTATTTTACCACAAAATAAAAACCGCCTCAACGGCGAGACGGCTAGAAACTTATTTGACGAGACGACGTTAGTAATTCCTGTTGTTTCGCATATTATCAAACGCCCAGGTGTATTCAATTATCAAAATGGGCACCCATTCCGGCTGGTCGTGAGCAATAAACAAAAAAATTCCGAAAATAAGCGCAGTTGTATTTATGATCAAAAAAATCACATCAAACAGCTGTTCGTGGTGAGACGTTTTTTCATTATTAGTTAAATATAGCAACCATTTCCAAAAGTTCATATTTCTATTGTACCAAAAAACATAATAGGAAGCAAGATGATGTTTCGAAACAAAAAAAAAGAGGCTGCCTATTCGCCTTTCTGCGAATAAGTAGCCTTTGTAAGTACCGCAAACCAAATTACCGGCTCCGGTTAAAGTAGACGTGGGTAGCGGTCGCGTGGACAGAAGCACTCTGACGGGCTTTCCAATACATCCAGTCGAACGGAACAAATGGCACGGCGAACGACAAGTCTTCGTCCGAATCGCTGATGTCCAGCTTTGTCAACTTCCTCTTCATGTCCTGGCGCTCAATGTGGTGCGCCTCCTTGCGCAAGAATTTTCCTGCGCCAGATTTTATTGGAACCCACACGTCCATCGGCGACTTGCCGTCCGCCAATGGCTTGCTTAGAAAGCACTCTCTGTGGTGTGTCGCTGCGCGAAGCCCATTCATAACATTTATTTTCTATTCTTTCATTTTTTTGCCAGACTTCTGTCCAGATGCTTAGGGACAGATCACGGCTTGCAAAAAACTATTACTCTTGATAAATTTTCTATAAGCTGTGATCTTTCCCCGTTAGATTGTCAAAGAACCGATGTTAATCATACCAAATACAAAGAAAAACGTCTAGACATTAAAGCGCGGCAAGGTCTAAAGTAAAATCCACTTTTATTTTGCTTACAAAATCATGAACGTGGCTCACCAATATCATTGCCCCGTCAAAATTATTAATTGCTTTGGCAATAATCGGAATGTGGCGGAAATTAATGTGGTTTGTCGGCTCGTCTAAAATAAGCAAACCGGGTTTTTCCAAAGATATCACAGCAAAAGCAACCAACCCTTTTTGACCTTCAGACAAAGACCCAATTTTAGCCTTTAATATTTCGGCATCCAAAAGAAATCCTGCTGCATGAGCCCTCAAACCTTGCTCGGTGCCATCGCCCTCCATTGCCTTTGAAAGAGCCTGATAAACAGTGGCGTCAAAATCCAATGTTGAAAAATCTTGCCTATAATATCCAATTTTGGTCCCCGCTTTAACATGCTCTCCTTTGGCGTGGCCTGAAGCTAATTTTTCCAAAAGCGTGGTTTTGCCAATTCCATTGGGGCCCGACAACAGCAATCTTTCGTGCTTGTTTAAAGTTACATTAACTTTTTTATTAACGAACTTGTGGTTCACTGAAACTGCCACAGAGTCCAGTTGCAAAATAACTCCTCCAATATCTTTTTGTGAAGGAATGTTAAAATTCTTTATTGTTTTATCTTCCCTTCTCAACTCAACAACCTCGCCTTCAAGTTCCTCAATTTTCTTTTTCATTTTTGAAGAAACATCTCTTAAGTGCCCGCCTTTCTGGGCAAAAAAATTGGCTTGCTCTTTCCTATGAGAAATATCTTTTTCTAATCTGGCGTTTTTCATGCGCTCTCTTTCCAGCCTCAGTTTAATTTCTTCAACAACAACAAAATAATTGCCTGTGTACTGCTCAACTTTTTTGGAAAATATGTCTAAATATAATACGCCTTGCGTGAAAGTGTTTAAAAAATCTGCGTCGTGAGAAATAACAATGCAGGTTTTCGGGTAATTAACAATAAAATTTGTCAGGTGTTCAATGCCCGCCTTGTCTAAGTTATTTGTAGGCTCGTCTAACAAAAGCAAATCTGGGTTTTGTATTAAAGCTCCGGCCAGAAGAACCCTTGCCTGCTGTCCTCCGGAAAGATTGCCAACCAGCCGGTCGTGCGGGACAGAAAGATTCACTATTTTTAAAACGTCGTCAATTTTCTTATCAATGTCATACACTTTTTCTGTGAAACAATTGCCAAAAAAATCTTTAACAGTCAGTTCTAAATCTTCACGAGGAATTACTTGTTTTGCCGTAGCAACTGTTAAATTTTCGTTTATATTAACCGCGCCAGATTCTGGCTTTGACTCGCCGGTTATCAATTGGAAAATTGTACTTTTGCCGGCTCCATTTTGCCCCATAAGTGTAATTTTTGAACCTCTGCGCACAGAAAAACTGGCCTCATTTAAAATTGGTTTAGACGTGGCCCACTCAAAAGAAACATTTGAAAATTTTAGTATTGTTTCATCACTTGCCATAATAAATACTCTAACACATTTTTAGCCAAACATCCAGCCGGCCGAACCAATAAAAAAATCGCTGAAAGGCGACCTTTTCACACAATTGATAAAATTATTTTTTAGTTTTTATTAAAATCAGAAATTTTTAAAATTTTTCTGGTAGAAATAGAAAATACTTTTTTCCTATTCTTCCAAATTAAATAAATTAAAACAATAGAAAAAATACTAAACGCCACCGAGCTGAAAAATGGAGAAGACCTGATCCCAACATTTAAAGTATAAAAAGCAGTCCACAAGGATGCGGCGATGGTAATAGATGCATTGAATAGCCATATCAGCAATTCGTAATCTTTTACTAGGTTTTCTTGAACCAATTTAATAACTACCTCTTCTGGCATCTCCAGAACCACATTTGTTTCCTTATTGTTGAGTTTATCTAAATTTTCCACATTATTTTTTCCTTTTGCCATATTCTTTGTTTCCTAACTATTTTTCCTAAAAGTTATAATGTTTTGATGTTGATGATTTATTTTATAAGCATACGGATATCCAAACGGATATAATGGCTTATTATCTTGCAATAAAATGGTTGTGCCTGAAAATTCAAAACCGATACTTTCCATAATTTTAAAAATATCGCTTTGGACACATGTTTCTTTTTTATTTACAGTAAAATCACTAATTATAATACTTGTATATTTTTTATCATTTAATTTTTTATGAACAGCTAACATTATTTCACCGAACAAATTCAAAAAATTTTCATAAGATTTTTGATTTCCTAAATCATTTTTGTCTTCAGAGTAATATTCAACCCCAATTCTTGATCCATTTCGTTTGCCTTCTTTTTCAGCTCTTAATCCTTGCCCGTTATTTTTTAATATATTGTGATACGGTGGCGAGGTAACGCAATAATCTATTCTACCCTTTATTTTTGAAATTTCTTTTAATGAATCTCCGCAAATAATTTTTTGTCCGTCTTTTATATTGAATTCCTTTAGTCTTTTTTCTGTCAAATTGCAATATTTTTTACTCAAATCAATTCCGACTCCTTTTCGTTTTAGATTATTGCACGCGATTAAAGTTGTTCCAACGCCATTAAACGGGTCAAGAACTATCATTCCTTTTTTTGTAAACATTGATATCAATCTCTCAATATCTTTTATTAAAAAGGGGGCTGGATGCTGAAAGGCAAATTTGTCTTCCTTACATTTTTCGCTAACCCAAAAACTCTTGGTTAATTTCAACCATTCTTTACCCGTAAGGTCGTTTAATTTGTTTCTTCTATCAAATATTCCATTCATAAATTAAAAATGGTTCAAAAAGGTATTTATGTTTTCTTTATCGATATTTCTAAGGGATTTTAACTTTATTATGTCATCATAAAAAAGATAGCACCAGTTATATTTTTTAAAACTCTCAGTAAACAGAGGATCTTTAATGTTCAAAAATTCTGCTTTTCTCTTATTCGGTAAGACCATGATTTTCTTTATTGAAATATCAAGATTGGACGCTCTTTGTATGCCAGATGTAAAGTCTGTGGAGTTTTCTACCTCAAGAGCATATTCAGCACTATCATTATTTATCCAGACCATGTCTATCATTTCAACTCTATCTTTTTTATCCTGATCAAAATTTAACTTATCCAATTTTGTAATATCGGCATATTCTGATAGGCTCTTTCCATTGTAATTTTCTGGTTGCTCTCTTTTGCCAATATAGATTTCGTATCCCATTTTCCTCCCGATTTCTGACAAAAAATAAAGCATTTCAGTATGATCCGTAAAATCTTTTTCGGTTTCGCCGCCCCTATAAACCCACTTGCCACCTGATTTATTAGCAAATTTTTTCAATATTTGATCGATTGATTTAATATCAGGAGTTAATCCATTTGGATATTTAACAAATATTTCACCCAAAACTTCATCAAGTGTCACGGACACTTTTCGCCTTAAAAGAGAGGCTATTGTTTCCTCAACTCTATCGGTTAGTTTTTTATCGGGATATTTAATATATTCTGTTGGATTTTTAAACCACCAATATTTTCCTGCCTTACTATTATTGTCTTTGAGCGCAAAAATAGTTCCGACATGAGCAGACAAAATTTGCTCAATATTCTTATCAAAATTCTCAATATTAAATCCAGCAGATGAAATTTCAGCCAAAATACCATTAAATAATATCTGATATGGGGTTGGTTCGTTTCTTTGGGCTATAAGATTTATGGTTTTTTCAACGACATAATGCTCAAACTCTTGTTCGTCCGTTTTGAAACTTGCAGTCGGTTTTTTTATACAACGGATATAAAAATCGGTAGCTGATGTCCCGTAAGGATTTGCAACATTTGATTCTCCCGTTCGTCTATTTTGTTGATGAATAACTTTCTCTATTTTAAAACCAGACATTGAAATCGCATTTAAAAAGGCATTCCAAATTTTAATGTCCTTATTATGAAATGTAAAGACTATTTTTCCGTCATTTTTTAATACTTTAAAAAGATTTTTAATACCATTTTGAAACTTTATCTTATAGGTATTAATATCCTGGATATTATTTTTTACAGTTATCTCACTTTCATAGTTTGGAGTAAATCTCTGATCGAATTTCTTTAACCAAATCAGCCATATTGTGCTCAAATCCAAATACTGGACAAGGCCACCATATGGAGGATCTGTCATAATAAAATCTATTGAATCCTCTTCAATAAAATCGGTAATTGTATTTATATCAATAATGCCATATTTTATATCGAAATTTTTTGATTTATTACTTTTATTGCTTTTATCAACATATAATATTTTTGGAATTTTCCCTAAATATTTTTTTATATCAATAAGCGAGCTTTCGACTGATTGCTTTCCGAAACAACTTCCATAAAAAACCATTAAAGGGTTCATTTCCATTTGTCTCGCCGCACAAATATACGCTGATCTTCCCCAGCTCGTAGAAAAAGCCCTATTCGCTTTTTCTCTTCTTGGGACACTCATTTTTGTACATAAATGGATTGTTTTAATAAAACCTAACAAAAGCTGATTTTTTAGAGTAATATCATCAACTTCAAGTATTTTGTTAAAAATTCTGGAAATTACATATAAATTTCTTCTGGTCCATAAATCAGAAAAATGATTGCCTCCAATACATTCTATAAAATTTGCAGAAAAAGACGGCGAATTATAGAATTCATCCTCAGGATACCATGTGTTTATCTTTATCTTATTTAATTCTTTTACTTTAGCTATTTCTGCTGATGTCGGTTTTTCAAGATATCGAGATTTTTTATTTTTTTGACATTTTAAACACTCAATTCCGACCTCATAGAGTTCTCCGTTTTCCCATTTAAAGCTTTGTGCCACAGCTGAATTGCTCCCACATTTTCTGCAAGTGGTATAAAAATATTCCTGATAAACTTTATCATTTTTGACTTCATCAACTATTTTGTTTACTTCGTCTAAAAATTTTTCTCTTTTAAACTCACTACAAAAAGTCTCTATCAAAAAAGAGGTTAATGGATTCAAATCAAACGCGATAGCTTTTCTGCCAGCTTTTATCGCCTCAAAAGCACTTATTGCGCTACCAGCAAACGGATCTAAATATAAACCATCTTCAGGAGTGTAGTTCTTAATATACTCCCGCCAAATATTATGAGGTTTTTTCCCCCAATATTTCATAGCGGTATAAATTGGTGGTCGAGTTTCCTCAACAAGAGCAAAGTTTATATCTTTTATTTTTTTCATAAACTTATTATACCAGTTATTTTACTGGTCCCCAATATCCGTTTTTTAATATTGAAATTATCTTGCCTTTTAACTCCATGTTTTCTGAAAAAGGAATATTTTTATACTTTGGATTTTCCGGTTTTAAATAAATATATGGCGGTTTATCGTCTGAAATAAATCTTTTTATTGTTGAGCCGTCCTCTGTCTGAGCTAAGACTATGTCACCTGAAATAAATTCCTTCTGCTCTTTCACTAAAACTATATCCTCATTTTCTATACCGGCATTTATCATTGAATCACCAAAAACTTTCAAAATAAAAACATTATTTTTTAATTCTTTAATTTCTGGAGAAATCTGCTTCCATTCACCCGCTATTTCCATTGCCTCCATAGGCGAACCGGCTGTTGTGGCACCCAAAAATGGGATTAACGCCGGTCGCTCCAAAATTTTGTCACCAAAAGGTAAAATGGTTAAACTCCTTGCAGAAGCCTCGTTTCTTTTCAACAATTTTTGCTTTTCTAATTTTGCCAAGAGGTCAATAATGGACTGGTTTGAAACCACACCTAAACTTTCCCGCATTTCTTCAAATGTCGGAGGATAACCCGTGTCCCTAATATAATCATAAATAATCTCTAATAATTGTTTCTGTCTTTTTGTAATCTTGGTCATTAAATCATTATAACTGACCAAAAAGTCGGGTGTCAATATGCATACCTGTGGATAACTAAACTATCAAAATGAAAGACCTTCAAAGCAAATTAAAAAGCCGAGGAATGCCTCGGAAAAGTATGCTTGACAGTATCAAATATTTTTTAATCTATAACACTTTTACCGGCCAAATAACCCGTGCTCCAGCAGGATTGCAAATTAAATCCTCCTGTTCTTCCGTCGACATCAATAATTTCTCCTGCAAAAAATAAATTATCTATTATCTTTGACTGCATTGTTTTGTGATCTATTTCTTTTAAAGATACGCCTCCTCTTGTAACCATGGCTCCTTCAAAACCTAAAACAGCTTCCGGCGTCAATTCAAAATTTTTGAGAATTTTCACCAACATTGCTTTTTCAATCTTAGACATGTTGTTAGCTGTTTTATCTTTATCTATGCCGGAAATGCCCAATATAAATTCTGCCAGCCTCTCTTGCAAAAATTCCGATAAAACATTTTTTGAAGTCTTCTTCGGATATTTTTTTAACATCTCTTCAAAACTTTCAGAAACTTCTTCTTGATTCAACTCTGGAAACAAATCAACAATTATTTTTACCTCTCCCAATTCCAGCAAGTCGCCAACTTTTCCGCTGATGTTTAAAACAGCCGGCCCGCTTATTCCAAAATGAGTAAACAAGATTTCTCCGGGTTCTGAAAATTGCTTTTTATTGTTTTGGAAAACGCTTAACCTTATATTTTCTAAATTTATACCCTGCAAGTTTTTAATGCCTCCGCCCTTTAAGTTATCTTTCAGTTTTATGGGAGTTAAAGCAGGTTTTGGGTTTATAATTGTATGCCCTAATTTTTCAACCAATTTATATCCCGAGCCATCAGAACCGGTCAAAGAATAAGATTTTCCTCCACTACAAAAAATATATTTTTTAGCTGTTACCTCTCCCGTGTTTAAAATTATTTTTCCAATTCTATTCCCTTTTTTAACAACATCCTTGACCTCGCAATTAAAAAGCACTTCTACCTTATTTTTAACTAAAAATTTATTTAGCGCTTCTAAAACTTCTTCTGCGTCATTACTTGCGGGGAAGACTCTTTTGCCATTTTCAATCTTAGTTTTTACCCCCAGCTTTTCGAAAAATTCAATTGTTTCTTTCGGACCAAAAACAGAAAAAGCGTGAAATAAAAATTCACCATTATTATAGCTCTTCACCAGCTCTCTCAGGTTGAACTCTGCGTTAGTTAAATTACACCTGCCCTTGCCGGTCAAAAGAAGCTTGTTGCCAAGCTGTTTATTTTTTTCTATTAACACAACTTTGGCCCCTAATTCTGCAGCTGTGGCAGCCACCATTATACCAGCCGGGCCTCCTCCAACAACAGCAACGTCATATTTAATTTCTTTTTTTAATTTAGTATCTTTTTTTTGCATAACTAAAACGGTTAGTTTGCCTAGACCTGCGCGGAGGATAATTATTTCTCTCAAAACTATTTGAAGCGCTAATGGGCTTACCCATGTGAGCCGAAAGGTCCGGCAATTTTACAATGGGCAAATAAAGCCGCGTTAATCTTTCTATCTCCCTTACTTTATCTCCTTGGTCAGGCAAACAAAAAGAAATTGCTTTGCCTGTCATGCCGGCCCTGCCGGTTCTTCCAATTCTGTGAACATAATCTTCAGGATTTTCCGGCAGGTCATAATTGATAACCAGCTCAATGCCCTTCACATCTATCCCGCGCGAGGCAATGTCAGTTGCAACAAGCACCCTGTACCTGCCCAACTTAAAGCCTTCTAAGGCTTCTTTTCTCTGGCCCAGAGACCTGTTTGAATGTATTTCAGCTGAAGAAATTCCAACGCCTCGCAAACCATCGCAAATTTTTCTGGCGTTATGCTTAACTCTTAAAAAAATTAGCACGCTTCCTTTGTACTCTTCAAGCAATTTTTTCAGCAACGGAAATTTCTGGTCCCTTTTAACAACAAAAAGTTCGTGCTCAATGTTTTCAGCAGTGGTTCCGGCCCTGGCTATTTCCACCCTTACCGGAAGTTTCATATGATGGCTGGCAATTTTTACAATGCCATCGGGCATGGTTGCTGAAAACAGCATTGTTTGTCTTTCTTTTGGAACAACTTGAAGTATTTTGGCTATTTGTGGAGCAAAACCCATGTCAAACATTCTGTCGGCTTCGTCTAAAATTAGCACCGAGACATCGCTCAAACTCAGGGTTCTTTGAGCTATGTGATCAATAATTCTTCCCGGGGTTCCAATGACAATATGAGGATTATTTCTTATTAAGCACACTTGGTTATACATTGAAGCGCCTCCAATTAAAACCACTGTTTTTATGCCAAATGACCTGCCAATTTTTTGCATAACTTCGTCAACCTGCAGGGCCAGTTCGCGAGTCGGCAAAATAATTAAGCCTTTACCCTTTCGTCCTCCAACCTTCAAAATTTGCTGAATCAGGGGAATTCCAAATGCCAAAGTTTTTCCTGTGCCGGTTTGAGCTATTCCAATAATATCTTTGCCTTCAATGGCAGGCGTAATTGCCTTGTGTTGTATGGAAGTTGGGACGCTAAATCCTAATTTTGAAATTACATCAAGAATTTTTGGAGCAATGCCAAGTCCGCCGAAAGTCATTTCGGTTTCATTTAATAAAGGTTTTTCTGCTTGTTTATGTATCATACTTAATTATACACCAAAAAATCCCTAATGTCAAATTAAACTGCCCACCCAGCTAATACGCTGAATTCTGCGGTCGCAGAATTAAAAGTATCCGTATACTACGGTAGCTATAAAAAAAGACCCCGATTCGCGTGAACGAAAGGGGGCATAAACTAGTTTCCCGAAATTAGGGCGGGGCGTTAACCCCGATGAGGCTGTCGTCCCAATAGCGACAGCAGAGTAGCCAGACCAACCGCCGAACTAGGCAACTCGGGCTCGCGGATGACGACCACCTGCCAGTCCTTGCGGATCCCGATATGATCCTCGCAGGCAATTCCGGGAAAGGCTCTCCTGACGCTGTGCCAGAAGATATTGCTGACGAGTTCAACCTGCCTGTGCAACACGACATGTTGATCCGCAGCGACCGCATCTTCGGGCTCAGGCGGTTTGCCAAGAAGGAATTCCAATGATGAGGCGTGGAAACCCTTGCACAGCCCATTCATCGCATCGATGTGATTGGAGTGTACAACAAAGAGCTTCCTGACGTCTTCGGGCAAAGTGCCGATAACCCTTTCCCCTGGTCCGACTTCCTCCTTCGGTCCAGTAGCATCGTCACCCAGCTTCACGGCGCCGATCTGGCGGCTGAGATCCAGCAGGAACTTCTGCATTTCGGTTTTTCCATTCTTCTGCTTCGGCTTATCACCTGTTTTAATTGTGATTGTTTTCTTCATCGGTGTCTTCTTTCCATATTTTGGCTTGTCCTTGCCTTGCAGCCATGCAAGGCTCGGATTCGCCGATTTTAAGTGCTACAAATACTTTATATCATAATTGCAATCCTGTCAAGGTTTATGACACCGAATAAAAAAGGCGGTTTCGCTTAGTGAACGAAACCGCATAAACCGCTGACCAGGCAGAGGGGCTAGAAGCTGATTCGCCCGTAGATGCCGGCCGAAAACTCCTTCACGGTGCCGAAGCTACACTTGTAGGACTCGTACGCGCAGGACACGCCTACTTCGATGTTCTCATCAAATTTGTAGCCGATTTTCAGCGCTGGTCTGGGGCTGAATACCCATTCAGAAGACTTCCCGATGGCTGAAAAAACTGCCCACCTGTAATCGCCAAATTCCCGGGAGAACTGCTTGCACGCAAATCCGATCTCGGGACTCAGGATCAGGTTTCCGCAGTTGATTTCCACGCCCAGAAATGGAATTGGGGTTACAATTCCGGGATTCAGTTTGTCATACACGAACGATCCGCTCGAGGGTGGCCGCGTGTCTGAAGACTGTTGCTTAACATTGAAAAGGGCCCTGTCCGTATTATCCGAGCTGTCTGACCCCAAGGAAAGGAAACTGAACTGCGCGTTAATCCCAACTATTGGTCGTAATGACCAGCGTTGCCCTTCCCAGCTTCTGATGCGAAAACTTTTCGCCAGGCCCAGCTCGAAGCACGCCCAGTCCACGCCGCTGCGTGCGCGCGCCTCGGTGTTGCCGTGCAAGAATCCTGCATCCGCAGGGTTGACCGGAATTGACTTCGACTCCACCCCGGACGTGTCGTAGTAATTTGGGGCGAACGCGAAGCTGAACCTCCAGTCGCCACTGGTCGTTGCCGGACCAGCGGAGAATACGGCAGTTGCCGACCAAAACAATGCTGATACTATCAATACAATGCTCTTCATAATAACCAATCCTTTCTCCCAGACTATAAAGCCCACATCTGCTCCCGCCACAATAGCGGGATAAAACATATATGGTTTTGCTTTTGTCAAGGTGCACTTGCGATTATATTTTAAAAAACCAGCCGTGTCAAGTAAATATACTTACTAAAACAAAAACCACCTATTTGTAAAAAGGTGGTTTTTTGGTCAATAAAGGATAAACGTCCAGAGAAAGTTATGCGATTTTAGCTTGACTGCCCGGCATATAGACAGACTTTCCGAAAGCCAGAATAGGATAAAAAATTATAGGCAAGAAAAGCATTCCCAAAAAGAACCCGAACCCTTTGCCAAAAACTTTGGCAAATTCGTACATGACAATCAACCCTATAATTATGTTGACTAATGGAACAAAAGACAGAATAACCCACCAAGTAGGCTTTCGCACAATTTGCAACATTACAACAATGTTATAAACAGGAATGATGGCTGCCCAGCCCGGCTGATTTGCTTTTTTGAAGATTATCCACATTGTAACAAAAATGAAAGCAACAAAAAGCAACATCACAATCGGGAAGAACGCCATTAAAGGCCCTGCCCACCCCGGGCACGCCACCTCCTGTCCATTCACTGTGCAAGACAAAGCCGCAACATTGAATGACGGAGAAACGCCCGAGTAAAGACTGGCTAATAAATAAGATGCTATATTCATAAAAAAATGATTTAATTTTTTAGCTCTGCTAATTATTTTTTCGACCTTTATTATCTTCGCTGAATGAATGTTTACTCCATTATACAACAAAAAAGCCGTCTTCGAAACAGCTTTCACGAAAGCGCGGGCTAGTTGGACGACGTTAGAACCGCCATACAGGAGAATAAAGAATATACTTATATCCCGGGCTTGAAGCCAACGACTTAAAAATAACCCAAAATAAATTTAATTAAAAACTGCATATAATAAATTCCCGTCAAGACAAATACAGACGCTACCCCATAACGAACATATTTCTCTATTTTTTGCACCGATTGGAATGCTTTGCTCGCAGTATTCACGCTAAAAGCAATAAGAAAAGCGAAGATGATTACTGGCAAACCAGTTCCCAAAGCGAAAAAAGCAGGGAGCAACAAACCGCCGACCGAATTTACTATCAATGGGATTACTACCCCAAAGAATAAAGCCCCACTATAAGGACAGAAAGCAAGGGCGAATAGCATACCTAATAACAACGACCCAAAATAACCCTTATCTGCCAGCCATAGTTTTGCCTTTTCAATAATTTGGCTATTATTTTTTATATTTATCTTAATTACCCCGAACATAACTAAACCTATTAAAATCAAAACAATCCCCAGAACTTTATCTCCCCACCCTTGAAAAATTCGGGAAATCTGAAAAGTGGAGAAACCAAAATAGATTAAAGTCGCCAATAATGTGTAACTTATTCCCCTCCCCAAAGTATAAAAAAGACCTGATAAAATCGTGTGCTTTGGAGTTTTAATGTCTTTGGAGATATAGGCGATAGCTGTTACGTTGGTGGCTAACGGGCAGGGGCTTATAGAGGTTAATATGCCCAACAGAAAAGCTGATAAAACAGGTATGTTATAGTTAGCGATTATAGTATTGATAAATTCCATTATATTTCCAATATGGTGTTTAACTTCTCCGATAAATAATCCTTAAACTTGATCTCGTAACCAGACGCAAGTTGCCAGACCATAGTATCCTCTGCTATATTATCTTGCCCATCTTTAATTGCGTTAATATAGAGAGCCGAACCAGTAGCTTGGAATTTTTCTGCAAGAGCTTTATTTTCTGGGAGATCAATGTTAACCTCTCTAAATTCTATCGTGCCAGATTTAAGTTGCTCTGCAAACCTTTCCTCTACCGTAGCCCTTGCTAATCTTCCGATACTAATACAGGTCGGGCATCGTTGGGTTGCGTGGAAAAGAAAAACTTGAACCTTTGTAGCTCCTGTTTGATTTGTGCTATTTATGAGGTTATTTTTTGGCTTAACAACGAAAACGGCTAACAAAATTAAAGCTATTACTCCTATTCCTATAATTATTTTTTTCCCCATATTATTTCATTAAAGAATTAAATAAATAACCTGTAAAAATAATCCCAACTCCCACTATACCAGCGAATATAAGTATAAGCTTTGTTTTCATTACTTTCCTTAAAATAAGGAACTCTGGGAGAGACAAACCCGTTACAGCCATCATCAAAGCAAGTGCAGTTCCCATTGATACCCCCTTTTCAGTTAAAACTCCAATTAGCGGTATTACTCCCGCCGCATTTGAATAAAGAGGTATTCCGATAAGCACAGCCAAAGGAACGGCATACCAATTATTTCCGTTTGCGTATTTTGCTATTAGGTCGGCTGGAACATAGCCGTGTATCCAAGCCCCAACTCCAATTCCAATAATGACATATAACCAAACCTTTTTTACAATATCAAAAGTATAATTTCTGGCGTAGATAAATCTTTGTTTCCACGAAAGAGAAGGCAAATCCAGTTCATTTATTTTTTTACCATTTGAAAAGTCCTCTACAAGGTTTTCAACTTTAAAATGACCTATAATAATACCCGACAAAATCGCTATAATTAAACCGCTTACGACGTAAATGCTGGCTACTTTTAAGCCGAACAATCCAAATAATAACACCAGTGCCACTTCGTTTATCATTGGAGAAGCAACAAGGAAAGAAAAAGTCGTTCCAAGAGGAACTCCTGCCTCAACAAAGCCCAGGAACAAGGGGATGGCAGAACAGGTACAGAATGGCGTTATTATGCCAAGCAACGAAGCTAAAACATTACCAACATATTTATTTTTACGAGAAAGTATCTTTTTGATTTTTTCAGGAGGCAGAAAAGAACGGATAATTGAAACGATAAAGATAATTACAATCAATAAAATCAAAATCTTTATTGTGTCAAAAATAAAAAAATTGACTGCTCCTGCCAGTGTTGTTTCGGTAGCAATATGAAAAACACTATATGTTAACCAATCTGCTAATAACTGAACTGGATAAAAAATACTCATAATTTTAATTAACAATTACCGCCACACGAACAACCGCCCTGCTTTTGCGTGTTTTCACTGGCTTTATTATTTGTAAGAAGACCTTTTACCTCATCAACAGATAAAACCGTGCCGGAACTTAAAACTTTTTCGTCAATAACCAAAGCAGGCACACTCATTATTCCATAGCCCATAATTTCTTTAATATCGGTTATTTTAACAACCTCGTCGGTTTTATTTAATTGTTTTAACGCCTCTTTTACGTTTTTCTCTAATGTTGCACAGCTTGGGCAACCCATACCTAAAATTTTTATCATATTTTTATTGTTGAATTAAGAATATGCATATATTTTTTAAAAACTTTTTTATTTATGCTGTAATATATAAAATTTCCGTTTCTCTCCTGCTTAACCAGATCTAACTTTCTTAATTGGGACAAGTGGTGTGAAGCCAATTTTTGAGAGATTTTAAGCATTGGGTAAATCTTACAAACGCATTGAGGTTTATTTTTTAAGAAAACTAAAATTTTAAGCCGATTTGGGTCGGCTATTATTTTGAGAAATTCGTTTATTTTATCTATTTTCTTTTCCATAAAAAAGCTATACTAATTTTTATTAGTATACTATTTAACAAAACCCATGTCAAACAAGCAAAAAGCTCACTTTTTAGGGAATGAGCTTTTTTATGGTCTCGGCATCGCGTGATACCAAGTGCTTCGTGCGCCCCCTACTGGATGCGTTCAGAAGTATTGATTGGAGTTTGATGAAGGTTGAAATGGATAATTTAATTCTTATTTAAGGAATTGTTTCAAATTTAAAAAATCTATTTTATTTTTGTTGAATTATCAACTACTCTTAACAAAACATCTATAAACCCACAAACCGACAATGCCTCTTCTTGAGTAAAACTATTTACAAGATGATGATGGGTTTTATTTCTAAATGCAGGAACAATTCCTCTCATAATTTGAGTAAAACCTCTTTGGTCATCAGCGTCTTTACTAAAAACTTGTAGAACGGTTTTAGCCGAATCTTCATTAAAAGCATACCCGACCAAACTTTCTCCAGTTAATTTGCTCGTTGGTTTTGATTTATCTCTTACCCTGTCCTCAAGCACTTGCGTTGCTTGATTTATAGGTCTATCAAAATGCTTATGTGCCATTAAAATATCCCCACATCTGCTCAATAATTCTTTATCTTTTATTAAATTATTGATTACTATTTTCAAAGCCAGCTTATTATTGGTTATTCTTCTATAATTCTTGTTCTGTTTTTTAGAATTTGTGTGATTAGCACCATTCAAAATGATAGGTATTGAATCTCTAATTTCTGCACGTTTCGAATCGTCTAAGTTTTTTTGATATGTAGAAGTCCCTATGCCGTAGCTATTAGCCAAAATTACAAAAGCCGCCTCAGCAGATATGCCAAGCTTTGATGCTTTTTTACTTACCATTACATTGATGGCAGTAATATCTTTTTTGCCAATTTTTTTGGCAATTTTTGACATTATTTTCGGGTCAAGAATACAAGGACGAGCCATATTATTTTCTTCTTTTAGGCGTTAATAATGTCCTTATGCTTTGTAGAGGAGCACCCAATATCTCTGCTATATCCTTAGAATCTATGTCAAAATCTGAAAGATAGCGTGCTAATTCGCCAGCACCTTGCTTTCGTCCCTTGTTGCCAAAATCTTTTTCTCCCCCTAAATTTTTGATTGACAGGGCAATGAGCACATTAAGTTTTTTTGATATTTCCGAAAGTTTTTCTTGCTCCATAATTATTTATCTCTTTTAACTCCTTTCAACATGTCTACAACCTTTGTTTTACTCATATGCAAACTTTTGCAAATATCATCTTGTGTGGCTCCACTCATGAACAATGAGAGAACCAAGTTGTGACGCGTTAACTCTACTAAAATCTCTACTTTTTCCTCTAATTTACTATTTTCCATGTTATTTGTTTAATTTTTTAAAATGTTTTACAATACGATTTACGCGGTGCATATCCACCCCAACAATTTCTCTTATTTGATGTTGAGTAAGCCCCGCCAAACCAAGCTGAGTGATAAAGATATCTCGAAGCAGTTCATCCGTTGTATTCTCTTGTTTTTGTTTCTTTGCCATATTATTTTTTTTGTTCCCTGTTTTTTCTAATGCCGGAGATTTCTTTATTAACATAGAGATTGCTTCGACCGATTATTTCAGCAATCTCAATTGGTTTTAGTCCAGAATCATACAAAATCTCAACCTGTTCCTTCAAGGGAAGCAAATCTTTTTCCTTCCTTTTAAGAAGTAGGGAAACGATTACCCTTAAAAGCTTATTTGTTGATTTAAGCTCTCTGATTACATCTATTTCTTTTATATCCATAGTGGTTAATAAGAAAAAAAAGTAATAATTGGCTAAAAATACATCTAAGACATGTATTACTTTTTATCTAAAGTTATTTATTCAGTTTTCAGTATATCATTTCATAAATCCGTGTCAAGCCCCTTTTAAGCCAAACAAAAAGCCCTTATAATGAGTTGGGCTTTTGTCAGGCGACAAATTTAACTAATCTCTATTGTTCTGCTCAAATGCCATTTTAAATATTTTTATAATTAAGTCCCTATGTGTCGTTAAATCTTGTTTTGAAATTCTTATTCTATACCGCCCCCATTGGCTAGAATATTCCATTAAATCCAATCCCGAATCTTCTATTTCTTTAGTCAGCTCTTCATTTTGGTCTATCCTTATTTCCGCTCTTACATTTATTTTTTGTGGCCTAAACACTATAAAATTATTTGCCTTCCCATCTTTGGCAAGTCCAATATAAAATTTATTATATTTTAATTCGTATCCGCCAGCAAATTCATTTATTATTGCCAACAATTCGTCTGTTAATTCCACCGTTTTAGTGTTTGCCCGTTCCTCCCAATAGTTTCTGTCTGTAACTTCTGCGATTTCATCTTCTTCAATTAAACCCAAATTAACTTCGCTAAGAACAGTTGTAAAACAAAGCCAATGGTCAATGCCGTTTTTGTATGCCTCCATTTTTATCACTATCAGCGGCACGGTTCCATTCAAAATATTTATTACATTCAAAAACCTATTAGTTATATCTTCTGCAATAATAACTGCGCAATGGTCGTATTGCGGGTATCTTTTTTTCTCAATATCATAATATTCAATAGTTCTTATAATATGGCTTTCGTCCACCTTGCCAAGTTGCAATTCAACTTCATATCTCCTTTCAGAATCGACATCTTGCAGTAATAAATCCAACCTACCAGCTCTTGGTTGCATTCTTTCTTTGTCTTTTAATATTAAATCTCCCAAACCTAAAATGGTCGGATCGTTTGCGATAATTTCCTGCACCCATTTTTCAGTTAAAACAGGGTTGTTTACTAAACTAATTTTTTGCGGTTTAATTAGGTTTATTTTATCATTCATAATATTTAATTGTTATTTTATTACAATTCTAAACTACCACTTTTTAGCCCTAAAAACAAGCTTGTACTTTGCATTTGGTATTTAATATTTTTTATACTATAATACAATAAAATCAACGAATATATTATGTCATTACAAATAGCAAAAAAATCGAAAATTCTGATTGATGATAAGAAAGAACAAACTTTTGTTTTGCCAATTAACCAAATTATTTGTGGTGATGCAATTGAAGAATTAAAAAAATTACCAGACAGAGCCGTTAGCTCGATAATTACAGACCCTCCTTATGGTATAAGTAAGGATTTAAATTGTAAGAATGAAAGACTTGGAACAACTGCTAAACTAAATTTTAATTTTGGGGAATGGGATAAACTCAATAATGAATGGCTGGAGTTGGCAACCCAGAAAACAAATGGCTGGTTTATATCATTTTGTGCGAAAAAGGATATAGGTATTTTTTGGAATGCTTTAGAAAAAAATGGCTTTATAGCCGTTGATGCCTTGGTTTGGCAAAAACCAGACCCGGTGCCATTTAATGCAAAAAGTCGTTTTCTAAATGCTTGGGAAATAGCCATTGTTGGTAAAAGACCAGGGGCTATTTGGAATAGCACCTATCAGCATAACATCTTTAAATATCAAGCTCCGAAAAATAAAACAAGAATACACCCGACACAAAAGCCGTTAGAATTGATAAAGGAACTCGTATTACTAACAACTAAAAAAGGAGATATAGTTTTAGACCCATTTATGGGTAGCGGAACAACTGCTGTTGCCTGTAAAGAAAGCGGACGTAATTATTTAGGATTTGAAATAGATAAAAAATATTGCGAATTAGCCAATAACAGGGTCAACAGTGCTAACCCTCCTTTATTTGTTTCCTAATGCAGTGTCTGCATAAATTAGTTTTGCTTTTACGGTTGGCAAATCACCAGCAGTCAAAGAAACCTGCAATCTTCTCAAAATCTTTCCCTCCAATTCAAACTTCTTTTTCTTTTCCTCTAATTTTCTTATAAGAGTTTTTACTACTATTTTAGGTGGTGCTGAATAAATTTTAAGCACTTTCATTTCTTTTTTATCAACAATCGCTAAAATTATCTCTTTATCTTTGAGATATTTATTTAAAACATTATCTGAAATATCTTGAAAATTCCAAGAGGAGTTTTTAGAAACCTTATATTCATACATATTACCCTGTTCGTCTTCGGCATCGTGCCCTGCTTGTTCTGACTGTATCTGATGACCAGTTTTCAAAGAAACCAACATCTCCCAAAATTTATTACTTGTGAGAATTTGTTTTATCCCAGTAATTTTTTCTATTTCTCTAATTATTTCAAGAATTTTTAAAAGAAAATTGCTGTATCTCCCATTTTTAAAATTTTCTTTTAGCAATGATTTTTTAATTCCCATATTATTCTCTATTTGAAAACAACCAACGTTAATCATTTTTCTGTGATTTTGTATTTTTAATGTCGCCACTGCTAAATAGTCGGAAACTTTCCCACTGGGAACCAAATAATACCAATCAAAATATGGTATTTCCTTTGTATCGTCAATATGAGCAAAAACCACGCAACTTGCTAATCTTAATTTTTCAATTGTTGAATCAGTAAAATCATTAAAAGTCCAGGTGTGGTTTGAGCTTGTTTCTTTAAAATGTTTATATTCAACTTCTCCGCCATCACAATCTTTGGCATCCCTGCCACCAGATAATTTAGGTAATAAAGAATGACCCAACTCATTGGCTATTAAAATCTCGTATATTTTACTATTTGAAAAAATATCAGATGACCCGTGGTTCTTAAAAAAATCACTCTGTATATCTTTTAATTGAGATATAAGCCCTTTTAGAATTTCGTTTTTTATCATAGAATGTATTAACCAATTGATATTGGTTAGTTAGTTTAGGTAATTATGTTAAAAATATCTAAAAATTTCAATCCCTCCGAGAATTTTAATCTTGTAAACAATGATGCTTTTTGTGTATTTGCCGATATACCAACTGGATATGCTGACCACGTTATAACTGACCCGCCTTATAATATTTCAGGATATGACAACAAAAAAGAAATCGGCTGGGTAAAATCCAATAAATATTGGACTGATGACAAAAAGTTTACAAAAATTGAAGAAAATTGGGATAAATTTTCTGACAGTGACTATGATAAGTTTACCGAGTTATGGCTAAATGAAATTTTCAGAATTGTTAAACCAAATGGAAATATAATGATTTTTGGGACTTATCATAATATTTATAAAATCGGGGCTTTGTTGCAAAAATATGATAAAAAAATAATCAATTCAATTACGTGGTTTAAAAGAAATGCTTTTCCGAATATAACCCAAAGGATGTTATGTGAAAGCACAGAATATGTAATATGGGCAGTAAACAACAACCAGAAAAAAGCGAAAAATTGGACTTTCAACTACAATAAGTTAAAAGATATAAATATAATAAAAATTTGTAAAAAATGTAAGCGAAACGTTGAGCAAAGATATGCATACTGCGGAAATTGCGGAAATACAGATTTTTCAGTAAAAAAAACCCAAATGCGTAATTTGTGGGACATTCCCTCTACTCCCACAAATGAAAGGAAATACGGAAAGCATCCGTCGCAAAAACCAGTGGAGGTAATTGAAAGATTGGTTACAGGAATGACTAACGAGAATGATATAATTATAGACCCTTTTATGGGCAGTGGAACGGTCCCATTGGTAGCAAAATCATTAAATAGAAAATTTATTGGCATTGATAATGATGAAAATTACTGCGAGCTGGCTCGTAAAAGAATAATAAACGACCATAAACAAGAAAAACTTTCTATTTGATTTTCTGAAAATACTAAACAAAAGCCCCATTGCGGGGCTTTTAACTTTTGAAGCGAATCCATTGTAAAATACAATAAATACAATAACTTGTATCAGCAAACAAAAAAGACACCTGTTAGTGTCTTTTCAGCTATTAAGAAATATTAGTAAATCTTAGTAAATTGGACGAGAGGTATAAATTATGGGATTTGGGGATAAAAACTTAAGCGCGACCCGTTCTCATTGGTTTTACAAAGGGTTTAAACAGCTGGCTTCGGCTTGTTTGTGCGATACCAAACATAGACGGCTCCAACTATAAATATTATCCCAACCAGCCAAGCGGGATTAAATAATAAAATAACTCCTATGACTCCCCAAAAAATAATAAGCAGTCTCAAATACCCTCGCCAGACACGACCGACAGCTGCCTTTTCTTTTTTAAATTGATTTTGAAAAAAATTATTCATAGATTTATTTTTTAGTTCCATATTTTATATAAATTATAGCTCTATAAATAATACTTTCCCAAAGTATGTACCAGCAAGCAGTTATTAAAATACCACCTAAAAACATTCCTACTAAGTCCCAATTGCTCATAGGAATTCCTAAATATATTGATTCTTTATAATCAGAAAAAAACGAAATAAATAAACTAATAAAAACTATCGCTGTACTTGCCCATATCAAAACATCATGCAATCGATGCCACCATTTGTCCTTCAAATATTCTCTTTTTATAGAAAAGAAATGATTTAAAAATATAACCATTAGACCCAATATACCCAAAACAATCAAAATATTGCCCACTAAGCCGACAAGGCCGATTATAGTGAAAATAACCTGAGCCATAAGTGGAAGGTTGCTAAGTTCAGGTGTATGAAAATAAAAAACGAACAACATGCCAATAACGGCGACCACGACACTCATTAAAAAACCGTACATTAAAAACCTAAAGAAAAGTTTTTTATTTAAAATCTCTTGTATTTTTTTCATAAATTTATTTTTTAATATTAAAATGCGACATTTTGATTTGGATATTTTTCCGCCAATTCTCAATATATTCCCTATACCGACTGCTTTTTATGCCGTCCTTTCCGCACTTAGGGCATTTTTCTTTACAGACAGGACAATAATTTTCTCCGCAGTGTTGGCAATTTATTGATGCAAATTGATGTGGCATATTTTTTATAAGCTCTTTTAAAAAATAATAAAACCTATTTTAAAAATACCTCCAAACTTTCGTAAAAAGATTTTCCCCAAAGATACCTGTCGGCATCTCTCAAACTTAGATTTTTATCTTTTGCAGTTTGTTTAACTTTCGGCAAAAATTCTGAAAAATATTTATTTGCACTGTAAACATTTTCACTTCCCAATTGCTCCCTAACCCTAATATCGTAAACGCTAAATTCTTCGGGGTATAATACGGTTAAAATAGCAGTTGCCATTGGCAACATAAAACCCCATTTATTTAATAGGATAGTTAACTTATCAATACCCTTTTCTTTAAAAATATCTCTCGTTAATTCCTTAACAGCGTCCTTTAAATTATTCTTCAACAACAATCTTTTTTTGATTTTTGTTTTTGCCCTGTTAGCTTTCCAAATGACGATGCAAAAAAATTCTTCGGGTGTAAGATATCCCCTTTTAAAATTATTTCTGACTTCTTCTAAATATCCTTCTAAAAAATAATATTTTCTGTAATCTGGCGTCATTTTTCTTTAATCCGTGGTAACAAAAAGCCAGCCACGGGTTTCCCGGCGTTTCCGCCAAAACGTATAAGTTTCCTTATACGGCGATCAAGCAAGCCCCATGACTGGTTCTTTATGCTTGATCGTCTTTTGCCATACCTTATAGTCGCCCACAAGGGTTAGGCAATCGTATTTAATTGTTATTTTTAGTATATCACCACTTTTTATCAATTTCCATAGAATGACTTGAAAAAATGCCAATAAAGTTGCAACATCAAAGAATATGGTAAATAAATTTACACTTGTAGAATTTATTGATGCGTGTAATAACGACCCGATACTAAAATTCTCTGGAATAGAGATAACAAAAAATGTAATTTTAAAATCCGGTATAAAACCGAAACTGGACGGTTTTTATCATAGGTCGCAAATGATGGACCTTGGGATATCGTTGGCAAAGCATAAGGCCGAGCTTAAAAGCATTCTTGACGAGCCGAATGACGACATTCTCACCTTAAACCCATCATCTATCGACACCGCAGCAAAAAATATTCAACTACAGCACATCTTATATTTACTTTTAACGGATAATTTTCAACAATTTGTTAAAGAAAAAAGGAATCTATTCCTAATCCCAAAAAATGGTTTTACCAGCTATGAAGAACGTGCGTCCTGGCTCAATAAACTTGGGAAGGAAATTAAAAGGTTTTCTAAAAATAAACTCAGCCTGAATCAAGCTATGTCATTTATTTGGACATCGGTTAATAGAATAGTTGATAAAGAATGCGAAAAATATAGTTTATCTAGCCGTTCTGCTATTTTCCCATATGAATATTTTATTTTAGATTATTTTTTATTTAATGACCCATTTTTTAACAAAGAAACCACCGATTCTCTTGCTAAGGAAAGGGGGTTACCAACACAATACAAAGTTCCCGTGCCTCAGAAAAATCCTCAGTCTGGCACCTTTGAGCTAAACATACTTACCTCTCGCGAAACAACTAAAGATGATGTAATCAGAACTTTAGATAAAGAATGGGAAACAATTAGTAGCTGGCAGAAAAGATTACCGCCAATTCCAAACTACAGAAAAAAATCGACGGATAATCTTCGCAGAGATTTCACTATTTATCAGTTAAATAAAAACGGCTTAAATGACGAAGAAATAAAAATTAAAATTGGGGGGATTGAGCTAAATCATATTAGAAAAATTATAAGTGACACCAAAAAACGAATAGAGGAAACCTGGGGCGATTAGCATTGTTACAACAAGGCAAAAAATAAACTTCACAACAAACAACTAAGAAAATTATACGCTAATAATAAATTAGCGTTTTTTTATGTTTTCAAAAAATAAAAAAAATAAATCCGACAGAGGACAACGGGATGCAGAAGCAGAGCAAAGCTGGGTTAACTTTTGGCAAGCGATTTTAAAAGAATATATACGTCAGTTCCCAGAAGAAAGTAAAAAATTTATGGAAAAAGAAAAAAATAAAAGATTAAAAAAATGAAACAAAATTTTTTAACAATTAAAGAGATAAAAAGAGAATTGGCGATGACACAGGAAGAATTAAGAGAAAAAAGTGTAGCTGAAAATTTGGAGGCAGAATATTTAAGAGAGTTGGAAGCGGAACATGAAAACCTATACCCAAAATTGACAGATAAAGAATGGGTTACAATATTTCCCGAAGCCAAAGAAAATTACATCGTGCCGAAAATAGCCGAGCTCAAAGAGATAAAAGGACAAATAGAAAAAGACATAATAAAAAATTTAGAAAAAATAAAAAATACACACGACAGATGGTTTTGGGAAGATGTAATAACTTTCTTTCAGGGAAATGATTTATTGAAAGTCGAAAAACAACTTTCTAATTTAGAAAATTTAAGCTATATGACAGAAAAACAATTTGAAAAACAAACAATAAAAAAGGGTGTTTCAAAAGAAGAAATAGCAAGAGCAAAATCAAAATTAATGGAACGGATTGCGGGACAGAGCATAATTCTAAAAAAATCTGGCGCTAACTTTATGGGACTTTGTCCTTTTCACGAAGAACGTACACCATCCTTTTGTGTTTTTCCAAAGACAAACAGCTTTCACTGCTTTGGATGTCAAAAGGGTGGTAGTCCGATTAATTTTGTAATGGATTTTTACCATTTTACTTTTATTGAAGCAGTAAGGTATTTAAACAATAATTATTAAGAAAAAAAACATGACAGAAAAATCATCAAGTGAACACGAGCAATTAAAGGCGAGAATTGAAAAAATTAAAAGCTGGGTGCCCTTTACAATGGGTGAACTATTAAAAATGAAATTACCAAAAAGTTTATTTTTGGTTGAGAGTTTAATTCCCGAGCAGGGGCTTGCCGTTATATCAGGACACCCAGGTAATTGTAAAAGTTGGGTTTTGCTACATATAGCCCAGTGCGTAGCCACAGGAAAACCTGTTTTTGGTAAATTTGAAACTAAAAAAGGAAATGTGCTGGTTTTTGACGAGGAGACAGGAGTTTATGAAACCTCAAAAAGAATAAAAATGACAAAACCAACGCCTGGAATCCCTGTGCACATTTTTTTGGATAAAGGCATAAAAGTTGACGACCCAGCACATCTCGAAAAAATAATTGAAATTATAAAAGAAAAAGACATTAAACTTGTAATTTTTGACCCTTTTGTATCTATTCATAACAAATTAGAAAATAGCTCCGACGAAATACAAAGAGTGGTCGAAGCATTGAGAAAATTGACCGTGGAGGGGGTGACAATTCTTTTTGCCCACCACAATAGAAAAGAGCAAAATTCGGGCACAAGAAGAGCGTCATCACAAAATATGCGCGGGTCGTCGGCTCTTTGGGCTGGGGTAAATTCACATTTAGATATAGTTAAAACGGACGAAAATAATAATGAAACAATGTTGACCATAAACCAACATAAATTAAGAAATTATAAAGCAATTAAGCCGTTTAAAATTAAAATGGTCGAGGAAAATAAATTAGTATATTTTGATTATCTGGGTGAAATTTTTGGAGTTGCATCTTTGAGGGAAAAAACCAAAACATATGTTATGCAAAAACTGACAGAGAACCAAGAATTAGATGCTTCTGCCCTATTCAACGAAAAGGTGGCTGGCAAATCATTATTTAACGAAATTTTTGTCTTGCTGGAAGAAAGTGTGTTAATAAAATCCCGCAAAGGACCACACGGAAAAAAGTTTTATTCGAAGATTGAACCACCAAAAACAGATTCTTAGTTTCTTACACCATATATGTATTAAAAATCTAAAAAGCTGACATCCAAAGGTTAAGAAATATAAAGCTTTGGTGGGCAGAGGTTGACTTCGAAACCGTAAGGAACCTAAAATAACAAAAAAAGATAACAGCATAAAATTAAAAAACGCCAATGGTTAACTATGCCTTTTAGAAAAGATGACCCGCAAACAAAAAAGTGGGCTAAAAGCGGAGGGAGAAAAGGTTATGAATTTGAAAAGGAACATTTAGAAAAAATGATAAAAATTGTTTCCTGTGATATTGCTTTGGTGGAAAAAATCTACAGCGACAAAGCGACCAAAAAAGATTTAGAAAAATTAAAGCTAACTACAAGCAGGGTTATGAAATATTTAGACAAACTCCACCCGACAAAGAAGTCTGACGAGATAATTTCAGAAAATCCAATTGAATTAGTAATTTCAGATTGCATATCCAAAAGATACAATTTAAAAAATCCACAGGATAACAATAATTAAGTTTTAATTTATGAAGGCAATAATTCTCGCCAGAGTTTCAGATGAAAAACAGGACAGCAACGAAGCCCAAGTTATGAGGGTTACGGATTATATTAGAAATAAAAATTTGGAAGTTTGGAAAACCTATGAAATCAAGGAATCTTCAACGCAAGGGAACAGAAAACAATTTAAGGAAATAATAAAGGAAATAGAAAATTCCAAAGAACCAATAGCCCTGGTGGCGGACACCGTCGACCGCATCCAGCGAAGTTTTAGGGATTCAATTACATTGGACGACCTGCGAAAAGCTGGTAAACTTACAATCCATTTTTACAGAGAAAATCTTGTTTTGCACAAAGAATCAAACAGCTCTGAATTAATCCGCTGGGATATGGCGGTTATGTTTGCCCGAAGCTATGTGCTTCAATTAAGCGACAATGTTAAGAGAAAATTAGAAGCAATGAAAAAGAACGGACAATGGATAACTAAACCACCGATAGGATATAAAAGCGTATATCCTACCGAGGCAGATAAAGAAAGAAGAAAAAGAAGCGACATAATCCCAGACCCCGAAACATCACACCTTATCAAAAAAATGTTCGAGCTTTACGCCAGTGGTACGTCTGTGGAACTGTTAGCTGAAAAGTTGGGAAAAATGGGTTTGAATGGTACTAAAAACAAAAAACCAATAAGACCGAACGTGGTTTATAAATGTCTAACTAATCCTTTTTACTATGGCGAAATGCAGAGCAACGGACGCACATACCCTCATAAATACCAACCCTTAATTTCAAGGCAACTATTTTTCAAATGCCGTCAAAAAATGGCGGACTATCATAAAAAACCTTTTGCTTATGGCTCAAAGCCATTTGCCTTGAAAGGATTATTAAAATGCGCAAACCCAGCTTGCGGTTGTACTATATCGGGCGAAAGGCACGAGAATAGATTTGTTTATTATTCTTGCACCAATTACAAAAATGTACATCCAAAAAAAATTTACATTAATGAAAATGAATTACTGGCACCCCTAAAAAAAGTTATCGCAGGATTACAAATACCAGAAGATAAAATTAAAAAGACAATCGCTGACTTGCGAGAAATAAACGAATCCAAAAATAAATTTTATGAAGAATCGGCTGCCGCTTTAAGAAAAGAGCACGATGAATTTGAAAGAAAGATAAACAGATTATTTGATTTGCTGACCGAAGGAACAATTGATAAGGATATGTTCTCAAAAAAGATAAAAGAATACAAAGACCAGCAATATTTAATTGAAGAAAAAATTAAACAATTTACAATCGCTGACGAAAGTTTTTATCTAAACGTAAATATGCTTCTCCATATCGTCAAAAAAGCATCGCTTGTCTTTGAAAATTCTGAACCAGAATCAAAACGCCAAATTCTCAGTTTTTTACTTCAGAACTGCGAATTAGACGAAAAAAAGCTTAATTTTACATTGAAAAAGCCCTTTGATGGGCTTCTTCTTTCGCAAAGATATCCTTCTCAGCGCGGGCGACGGGATTTGAACCCGTGATCTATCCCGTGACAGGGGATTATTCTAAACCAGGCTGAACTACGCCCGCATTTTTGTTTTTTCAATTTAGTGCCGAGGGTGGGAGTCGGACCCACGACCTCAACGTTATGAATGTTGCGCTCTTACCAACTGAGCTACCCCGGCGATTTAATTTCTATTAATTTTAATTTTTCTTTACGCGCCAAATCTTTAATTTCCCTTTCTCTTTTTAGCGCTACTATCTTATTATCATATTTTTCAAAAAATACAATTTTTTCCGGAATGTGCGACCGCGTATATCTGCCGCCCTTCCCGCTTTTGTGCGCTTCAAATCTTTTCCCTAAATCGTTAGTTGATCCGGTATATAAAGAACAGTCCTCGCATTTAATTATATAAACAAACCACATATATGTTGGGCCGCCCCGAATTGCACGGGGGCCTGGAGCTTATGAGACTCCCGAGGTACTACTCCTCCACGGCCCGATGAAATTAACTTCACGCTGATAAAATTACTCTAACACAAAAAAACAACCAAATCAAGCTCGGAAGACCTCCAAAAAGGCTTTTGTGGGAACAGTCACCCTTCCTTTAGATTTCATTAATTTTTTTCCTTTTTTCTGTTTTTCGCGAAGCTTATTTTTCCGTGTTATATCTCCCCCATAAAGGTAACCGGCAACATCTTTCATATATGCCTTTATTGTTTCTCGGGCGATAATTTTTCCGCCAATAGCAGCCTGCAAGGCAACTGTAAACATTTGGGGAGGCAAAACATCTTTAAGTTTTTCAACAACTCTTTTTCCTTCTGTGTATGCCTCATCTTCCGCAACAATTTTGGACAATGCTTCTTCTTTTTGCCCTGCAATCAAAATTTCCATTTTCACCAATTTTCCCGGTCTGTATCCGATTATTTTGTAATTCATTGAGGCATATCCCTGGCTGACGGTTTTTATTTTGTCGTAAAGATTGGCGATAATTCCGCGCAGAGGAGTTTCAAAAACTATAATTGCCCTTTCCGGACTTAAATAATCTGTTTTTAAATAATTCCCCTTTAGGCTTTTCAGAATGTCCATTAACTTTCCGATGTGGCTGGACGGAGCTATAACTTCCAAAGAAACCCAAGGCTCTTCGGTTGCTTTTATGCTGGACTGGTCGGGCCAATCGGCGGCAGAATGTATAAATATTTCTTTACCCCTCTGATTAAAAACTTTGTAAACCACCGACGGCGTTGAAATAACCAAAGTCAAACCAAATTCCCTTTCCAGTCTTTCAGAAATAATTTCTATGTGCAAAGTTCCCAAAAATCCGCAGTTAAAACCCCTGCCCAAGGCTTCTTTCATTTCTTGCTCAAAAACCAGCGAAGGATCGCTTAGTTTCAGTTTTGACAAAGCAACCTTTAACACATCAAAGTCGTCCGGATTTTCCGGATACAAACTGGCAAAAACCATTGGCCTTGGCTCCTGATAACCGGGTAAAGCTTCAACGGTTCCCTTTGTATTTATATTTTGTAATTTAATTATTGTATCGCCGGCCCTAACTTTTCCGGGCTCTTTAATTCCTGTTGCAATATATCCAATATCTCCTGCCTTAATTTTTTCCTTGGCCGAAAATGTGGGGTTTAAATATCCAAGCTCTTTTACTTCGGCCGGAGTTTTTGTTGCCATCAGCTCTATTTTTTCTCCTTGAGAAATTTCCCCGTCAACCACGCGCACAAAAGCAATAACTCCCTTGAAAGAATCGTACTCAGAATCAAAAATGAGCGCCCTAAAATCTTGTTTCAAACTTTCCTTCGGAGGCGGCACCTCTTTAATAACGGTTTCCAAAACTTGCTTAACATTTGTTCCGTCTTTGGCTGAAATCTTTATGACTTCTTCCGGCAAAATTTGCAGAAGACTCGCCAGCTCCTCAACCGATTCCTCAACCTTGGCGATTGGACTATCAATTTTGTTTATAACAGGAATAATTTTTAATTTCTGTTGTTTCGCCAGTTCCAAATTAGCCAATGTTTGCGCCTGGATTCCCTGCGTGGCGTCAACCAACAAAATAGCTCCCTCAACAGCTTCCATAGACCTTGAAACCTCATAAGAAAAATCAACGTGGCCGGGAGTGTCAACCAGATTCAGAACATAGTTCTGAACTGGAATTTTCAATTTTAAATTTTCAATTTTCAATGGATCGATTTCCATTCTAATTGCCTTTAATTTGATAGTTATGCCTTTTTCCCTTTCCAAATCCATAGAATCTAAAAACTGAGGCATCATTTTTTTCGGGTCAATTGTTCCCGTCAACTCCAAAAGCCTGTCCGCCAAAGTGGACTTTCCATGGTCTATGTGGGCAATTATTGAAAAATTTCTTATATTTTCCTGACTCATTTTTATTCGCTTAAACATTCGTATCAGGTTACCCTAAGGTAACCTGCCTTGAATCTCTGCCGTTAATTTTTTTATATTAACATCTCTTTCGAATATTATAAAATTTCTACCCATTTTACGAGCCTTTATATTCCCTCTCCAAATTCTCTTGAGCACAGACACCTTACTAATTCCCAGCACCTTAGCCAGCTCAGTTGTCGTATAAAAATCTTTCTCAATTATTACCTTTGACATTTTACATCAGGTTACCATACGGTAACCTAACTTTATTGTAATCTAATATTTTTCGTTAAACAACTTCTGTGTTATATCGCTACACTATCTCCTGGTTATAGCAAGTTTCGCAATAAACTATTTCAGGTCTGTCCGGGGCATAAGATGTTTCAAACTCATTAGTGCATTTTCCGACATGATTTGAGTGTTTTTTGTCGCACATACATTGCCTATGCCAAAGTTTCCGAGGATTACGAAGAGCCATACGATCTTGTCTTCGATCGTGAAAACATTTCTCGGGTAATGGTAAGCCCATATTTCGATAAAAATCTAACTCAGCTTTTGTGATTTTAAATGCTGTTGTACAGTTATAATACTTCTTTTTATAATCTTCCGATAATTGAGTCGTGCAAAGGATAATTTTATCAAGAACAGAGTCGTCTACCTCCTTAATGGTCTTCGGCAATTTATCGGGCGTAAAATCAATTTTATATTCCCTATCTTTTCGGTCATACCATTGATATCCTCTTTCCAAAGCCTCTCCCCTTGTAAGTGGAAAATAATCCTGTGCCACGGTTTCGTTGTAGGCAAAAGAAGATATGGAAGTTGGGAAAAATTGTCCCCATTCGCCAGTTTTTTTCATGTGTTCAATAATTTTAGGCAACAATTCATTATATTCTTCTTTTGTATATTGCCTATTTAGAATACAATATTGTTTCTTTTGTAACCCTACACAACCAAATAAATTATGCGCTTCACCGCACAAATCAAGATAATAAGAGTCAGATATGTTTAACATTTTTGCAATAAAAGCAGAACGAATTGCAATTGTCCCTTCAATTTCAAAACTTAGCTCACCATATGCTTCTGTTGCATCACAAACATCTTTTGCGAACCAAGTATCTTGGCAATGTTTAATATTTTCTACATGTCGACAATTAAAAGCATCTCTGGCATATTTTGCTTCTTCCAAATAATCCCCCGCTGAAATTAAAACTTTCTGTCCATGATAATACTTATGTGGTTTAGTGAGTTCAATTTCTTTAAGTTTTAGAATTAAGTTTTGTATATTGTTATTACTAAATATAAATTCTTTAAACCGCTTCTTATATTCTTCAACAGTTAATTGTTTATTTAACCAATAATATGACTTACTCCTAAGTCCATATGAACCAAAACAATTTATACAACCTCGGCAATCTTTCAAGAAATAACTATCTGTGCAATCAGCGCAATTTTCTAAATAAGCGCCGCGACTACATTTTGTGCAGTTTACAAATTCATAACCCCTCTCGCACCTCTCTGCTGCATATGAATCTACACAATCTCTACTATGATAATTCCAATATCCGTATAAACAATTTTCAGAATTTCCTGACGAAACACATAAATAACAATTTTTATTATGCTCTGACTGATTAGTATATTCAGAATTCACGCTATGTTCATTTGCCATGGAAATCCTAGGAGTTCGCAAACGTAACTCATTAAACTGCTCAAAAAATGGTCTCGAGAAATCAAACTCAGCACCAAAGTTGAACGCGTCCCACTGGTCAGACCAAAAACAAGGCTGGCAATATACCCTCCCCTTATATTCAGGATTATGAATCGTCACCATCTTTTTTTTACACAAATCGCACGCTCTCGTATAGAAAATCCATTCGTTACGATTTGTAAGCCTCCTTTGATATCGGCACTCCGGGCAAAATGTTGGCGCAGGAACTTTCATCTTTTCGTAGAAATCAAAATCATCGGACTCTATTACAAAGTCCTTTTTGCAGTTTTGGCAATTATGTGTTTTTTGATGCATGTATCTTTAAAAAGTGAACTTCACTGGTAGGTTCATAAACTACGCTATCGCTTAAATTATGAACCTACCAGTTATCTCATCTTAACATATGTTAAGATAACCTTTTTTGTTTTTACGCTACCTCGCTATTGTAACAGCTTTCGCAGTAAACTATTTCAGGCCTGTCGGGAGCATAAGAGGCTTCTATTCCTTTCCCGCATTTCGCACAACTTCGATCATAAAAAAATGGTTTGTTTATAAATTGAGATCTTTCGCTGTGTCTCAGTTCAGGGTGTTCATCCGGTATAGGTAGCCCATTTTTCTTTAAAAAATTAAGCTCTAAAGAATTTATTTTATAAACTTTGCCAGATTTTTCGCACAAAATTATCTCTCCTAGAATATCATCTGTTGTTTCTTGTATTGTCTCAGGTAAATCCATTGAAGAAATTGTTGACTTATATTTATTATCAATTTTTTCATACCATTTATAACCCTTATCATCTGCCTCTTTTTTATTTATGGGCATAAAATCCTGTGCCGATGTTTCATTATATCCAAAAGGACTTAATTCTTCAGGAAAAAATTCACCGTATTTATATATTAATTCCCTCTTTGTAATATATGGCTTGCTATTCATATGCTCCTTTATTTTGTCTCTTAATCCAAAGTATTCCTCTTTACTATATTGTTTATTCAAGATACAGTACTGTTTATTTTTAAGCCCAACGCACCCAAAACAATTTTTACAATTAACAACCATTACGCAATATTCAATATCTACGACCCCGGAAATTGCGAGAAGTGAAAATAGTGTACGGGAAGCCTGGTGTCCGGATTGAAGACATTCATATGTGAGCTCTGATTGGATGACGTAATGAGTCGAATCATAAGAGTCTTTTAGCCCTCCGGCGTCAGGGGTTACGTAGGAGCAGTACTTACAGTTTTCTAAGTCACCTACGACATAACAGCCATGAGAGTTTTTCGAGTTGTAAACATAATCTCCCGAAACATCGACGTTATGGCTTCCGTGTATATACTTAACAGGGAATTTAATCCAAAAATTATGAAATTTTTCTTTGAACTCTTTTATCTTGTTCCTTTTCAAGGGGATAATGGAGTTTATGAATTTTTCGTATTCTTCTTTCGTATATTGAACATTCTCTATACAATAGTTCTTTTTTCTTAAATTTACACAGCCAAAACAATTAGAACAGCCGATGCAGCTTTTTGAAAGTAAAACTTCTACGCAATCTTCACAGTCTACTGAATAATATGTTTTATAACACTTTTTACAATTTACGGTATCATAGCAGAGCTCACATTTGTTTATCATGCTATTGTCGACACAATCTTTGCTGTTATTTACAAAGCTTCCGTATGCGCAATTCTCGCTAAAATCTGCATAGGTAACCATGTAAGAATTTTTCAAATTGCTTACCATATTCGTATAATCAGAATTTATAACCGTTGTGTATAGACCATACAAATTCATTAGAGGAACTCTTTTCAAAAGTAAGTCGAACTGTATAAAGAAATTTTTTCCAAAGTCATAGTCAACCCCATAATCTATCCCGTCCCATGAGTCACCCCACCAAGCCTTGCTTGAATACACTTTATATGGCTTTTCAGGAGAAAAAACAGAAATAATAGACTCGTTGGTCAAACCACATTTCCTTTTATAGAAAGACCTTTCATTCCTCCATGTCATTCGACGCACCATACGACACATCGGGCAAAATGTTGGCGCAGGAACTTTCATCTTTTCGTAGAAATCAAAATCATCGGACTCTATTACAAAGTCCTTTTTGCAGTTTTGGCAATTTCTAATTTCTTGGTTCATTATTTTGTTGGATATAGGAATTTACGTAAAAATGAGTCTACGATTGCTTTGCTTTCGGGGCTCTTTAATAAGTGGGCGGAGAAGGCGTAAGTAGCCACCCCGACTACGCCTGACACAACCAACTGGAAAAATATACCCCAAAAAGTTTGCAAGCTTATTACAGAGCCCAGCAACTGTCGCACAATAAAAGTAAGCACAACCATTGCCAAAGAGGCGATTAAAATTTTATAAAGAGAATCATAGACTTCTCTGACTATTTCCGATTCTGCCAAAACCGGCGTCTTAATCAGGAATTTTTTATAAAACATATACAAAAGTAAAAAACATTCCAAAACTGCTGTTATCGTGTAGGCCAAAGATAAAGCAATTACGCCAATGTTGGCTACTCCCCCAAGACGCAAAAGGTCTTGCAAAAAAATATTGAAGCTTGGAGAAAATTTGACCAGCCACACCAGCAACAAGCTGAGGATTATGTTAAATGCAACCGTCAATCCGCTGATTATTGCCGGAATTTTTGTGTTGTGGGCGGCGTAGAATGTTTTTGATAAAAATAAAATTAAGGCTTGGGCAATTAAATTCAATGCCAAAATGCCAAGGCAGGCTGTGGTTAATTTTGTGTCAGCCCAGCTAAATTTCCCTGCGCCCAAAACAACCCTTACTATTTGCGCCCTTAAAATTAAAAGAAGCAAGCTTAATGGAATTATCAAAAAAATTATCTGGCGAAAAATGCCGGAAAACTTTCTTAAAAAGTTTCCCCTGTCATCTTTCAAAAACGCCATAGACATTGCCGGGAAAGAAGCGGTTGACACCGAAACTGCCACGGCATTTACCAAAATTGACGATAAATTATTCGCCAAATTGAAAACAGCAATTGAGCCTGCCATTAAAGTGGAAGCAATGGCTGTGGTGGCAATTGTGTTTAATTGCCCGGCGCCTAAGCCCAAAGACCGTGGCGCCATAAGTTTTATTGTTTTTATAACCCCGGGATTTTTATAATTAAAACTTGGCTTGTATTTAAACCCGGAAAAAAATAGCGGAGGCAACTGTATTGCCAAGTGCATAACTCCTCCTAAAACCACTCCCCAAGCGAGCCCCTGCAAGCCGAACCTGGGCACAAAAAATATAATTCCTATTATTATGCCGAGGTTGTATAAAAGCGGTGCTAAAGCTGTTGCCAAAAATCTGTGGAAAACCTGCAAAATTCCGCTTATCATATTTGAAGCCCCTAAAATAATCGGGCTTAAAAACATAATACGCATTAACAAAACAGCCAGCTCTTTCTTATGGCCGGAAAATCCCGGGGCCGTAAGAGAAATAATTGCCGGGGTAAAAATTATCATAATAAGGCATATGACAATTAAAAACCCTAGAAACACATTGAAAAGTGTTGAAAAATATTGCCACGCCCCTTCTTTCGATTTTATAAGCTCAGCGCTGAACATGGGAATTACGGCGGCTGATATGGCGCCAAAAATTAAAATTAAAGCAATAAAATCTGGAACCGTAAAGGCAGTATAATAAACATCCAGCTCGCTGCCTGCGCCGAAGGTTCCCGCAAGCAGACGGTCTCTCAGCAAGCCCAAAAATGCGCTCAGCAAATAGGAAATTGCCAAGATTAAAGAGGCCGAACTTATAGATTTTGTTTGAGAATTTAAAAATCTTGCAGGCATATACTATATTTATTTTACTTTTCTATTACAACGAGTTTTTCTTTGCCCAGTCCCTGCATTTTTGGAATTTTAGTCCCTAATTCTTTTTGCCAAAAATTTTCATCAGAAAGCAAATCTATTATCCACGGAAGATGACCATCTTGCGAGAGCAAAGTCCCTCCGTTTATTAAAAGAGGATACAAATACTTCAGACAGGTTTTAGTTGATGAAGCCAAATCCACATCTAAATATCCAACTGCCACCGGTTTTTTAAAGCTTGGCATTGTGTCTTCAAAAAAACCTTTAATAAATTCACAGCTTTTTATATCGCCAAATTTTTCCACGCTCTTTTTAACTTCTTCCAAGGAGCCCGCATAACTCCCTTTTGGAAAATAAGCGTCCCCGCCAAATATATTTTTCCCGTGCTTTTCTTGGTGCGCAGGAATTCCTTCGAAAGAATCAAAAACAAAAAATTTCCGACCGGCTATTTTTGCCGCCAAACTAATTTTTGCCGTGCTCCCGCCCTTAAAAGACCCTGCCTCCACAATTACCCCCTGTTTGCCAGAAGGAATTGAAAAAATTTGGTAAATAACTTCAATCATCTCCCCTTCCATGTGAGGACAATCTACAAAATAAGATATGCGATAGCAATTTGAAATTAAAAAAATCTTCTGCCAAAAAGTAATTTTGGTTATCGGCTTTAAAAAAAGAAACTTTATGATCCTCGGAAAATCGTAAGGCAAAGCTCTGATTTTTCTATAAACATAGTGTATCGGCCAAGGCAAATTTTTCCTGAGCGAGTCTTTTATGGTCATTTTTTTTCACGGACAAGAATAAAAGGCGTCATTTCGTCATCTTGGCCCATTGGATTGTCCAATAGAATAAGCCTGGATAACTTTTTATTAACCGGCATGCCACGACTTTCTGCAATTATTTTTGTGTTAATGTTATTTCCGTCGATAATAACAGCCGGCAAATTGAAACGTTTCTCAATTTCATTACAGATTTTTTCAGGATCTCTTGGTGGTAAAATGGCGTATTCGGTGTATGGATACATGGCTGCGGGATTAAATCCGTCAATTTCAGAAACTCGGTTGCCTGCCACTCGCCAAAAAATTCCGCGGATGCCTATAATTTTTCCTAATGTTCCAAGCGCTATTGCCGCCAAAATCCTTGGAGCTCCAGACATTTCAACGGCAACTTGCATTTTTTCCGGCCTGGAAAAACCTATATCGTTGGGATATTTTTTTACGAACTTGACTATAAACTTGGCCAAAAATCCGGCTTTTACAGTTGAAATGTGCCTAACATTATTTTGACATACAGAAACAACCTTTTCAGAAATTGCCAGCCAGTCGTTATTTTGCTTTTCAGGCAAAACATAATCTTTTATTGCTTGCATCAAATCGTCACCAAAATTTAACAAGCGCGTTTTTACCGGCTTTCTCTCGTAATTTTTATCGTTGATCTCTACAAAAGGATTCATGTGTATCGCTATTATTTTAATCTTTTTTCTCGTGAATTAAAAGGTCTTGACAATGGATTTTTAATTTGGTAATATAAAGGTGTCTCAGCAAGATGAGTGATTGCTCTTTATACGAAATGAGGAGAGGAAAGTCCGAACACCAACGTCCCTTTTTTGGGAGTTAAAATAATAGCGGCTAACGGCCGTCCACAGTAATGTGCGAGGTGCGAACAGAAACGATTTAATTCGAAAGAGTTAAATCGCCCCGTCAAATGATGGGGCGGCTCCCATAGCAATATGGGAATGAAACGGCTAAATCCTTATTGGGTGCAAGAACAAAGCAGAAAATCAGGTTAAATACATCTTGAGATTCTGTTAAAAGTAGTTCGCTTGATCCCGACAGTAATGTTGTGGACAGACAGATAATCACATAAACAGAATTCGGCTTACAGTCTTGCTGAGGCAACAAAAAACTCGATTTAGATCGAGCTTTTTGTTTGTAAAGTTATTTATTGAACCATTGGAAGAGTAAAATAGAAAGTGCTTCCTTGCCCCTCCGTTGATTCCACCCCTGCTATTCCTCCGTGAGATTCCACAATGCTTTTTGTTATCGCCAGCCCCAAACCAGTGCCTCCTGTTTGCGTAAACATATTTTTTAACTGAGAAAATTTTATAAAAAGTTGGCCAATGTCTGCGCTAGATATCCCCACTCCGTTGTCGGTAACAGCAACCAATAAAGAATCTGGTATTTTTGCAAAATCAACACCGGCGCTATTTAAAAACCATTCCATTTTAGCGGCCGACGCTTCTGTTTTTATGTCCTGACCTTTTTTATGAAGCATGGCTTGAATAATAATTTTCCCATTTTCTTTGCTAAATTTAAGGGCGTTGGAGATAAGGTTATTCAACACCTGAGAAATAGTGTGTTGGTCAAAATCAACTTTCTCCGGGACGTTTTCCGATATCTCTCCGACTAGTTTTATCTTCGCGTCTTTAGCGGCTGTTTGAAAAAAAAGCACCCTACTTTCTATAATCTCCCTTATATTTGAAGGCTGCTTGAATATCTGGAATTTCCCGGCTTCTATTTTAGCCACATCCAAAAGATTGTTAATTAACTCAAGCATATCAGACGAACTGTGGTACATCATTTGAAGATACTGGGGCTGTTTTGCCTTTTGAATTTTTGATTTCCTCATGGACTCAACTATTTTTTTTATTCCGTCCAATGGCGTGCGGAGTTCGTGCACAATCATAGACGTAAAGTCTTCTTTCATTTTTTCCGCCTCTTTTTCCTCGGTTATGTCTCGAAAAATTGTTACACACCCTAAAATACTATCCTGCTGGCTAACTCTATTTTTAACAGGCGAAACCACAACTTGAAAAAAACGACCTTCTAACAAAATCTCGTCTGAAATAAAAACCTTGTCCAGCTTAACGCTTTCCTCAATTTTCCCTCTGAAATCAAACTTGCCGCTTAATTTATCTATAAAATCAGAAATTGAAATATCTTTTTCTAATTCAATTCCAATGGCTTTCTTGGCCGCCGGGTTGACCACCAGTATCCTGTGCTCCGGGTCAGTCATTACCACTCCTTCTGTCATACTGGAAACCATTGCGTTCAATTTTGCCTGCTCGGTCTCTACAACCTGTTGAAGCCGAGTCACCGCCTGAGAAGCCTGCTGAGTAATTTTGTACAAAATCGTCATTTCCTCTTCTTTGTAAAGACCTGTTTTTGTACCAGCAATAGTGAGAACTCCGACAACTTTTCCGGCAATAACCAGGGGGATGTTAAAAAAAGAACGCACCGGTTCCTCTATGTCTTCCACCAATAGCGCTCCTGATAAAATTTCTTCAACGTGAGTTTTGCTAAAATCTTTGTTCAAAAGAGCCGACAAAGAGTTGGCCATCCTGTTCTTGATATCATTCACGAAAGCTTCCGATACTGATTTTTCCAAATGAACCTTGAAAATAATCTCTTCCGGCTCAATAAGCATATAAGATGCCGCGCTATAGTCTATGAACTGATGCAGTGAACCGGTAATGATATCAATTATATTTTGAACGTTCAACGAATAGCCTATCCGGTCTCCTAACTCTTTCAAAATGGAAATTTCGTACATTTTTCTCTTTGTGTCCTCTTCCCTTTTCGCTAAATCCTGCCTGAACTTTTTATTTCTTGAATATGTAAAAAAGCTTACTGCTGCGACAGTAATCAAAACAGCAACGAAAAATACGATTGCGATTAAAATGTATTCTGCCATCTATTAAACTTATTATCCTTTAACTATTTTCTCCGCCTCTATTCTGGTTCTGCGCATAACTCTCCAGCATACCAAGCAAATAATCAGCCAAACTATCATAACGGGCAAGACAATGGTTATGCTTTTTTCAGAATAGTTCAGAAGCGCCGTGCACAAAATGAGCACCAAATATGTCTGGACAAAAAAGCCAAACATCAAACCCATGGCTAACCTGCCTATTATAGAACCCTTGACCAGACCTAAAACCACTTTCCCGCGGAGTAATATATAAATTGTGCCCCCGATGGCAAATATCCATCCGGCCCATAAAATAATATTTCTAATTAATACTAAGTTCATAACTTTTATGTTTAAGATTAATTTATCGTTTATGAGAGATTTCCTCGGCCTCTATTCTGGTTCTGCGCATAACTCTCCAGCAGTAAATAAAAGTGGCGAGCCAGATGACAAAAAGAGGTAAAACGATATTTATATTATTAGCGGATAAAATTAAAAGCGCCGAACACAGAAAAAGTGTGCTATAGGATTCTACAAAAAACCCTATCATCAAACCCATTGCCAGTCTTCCGATTATCGAGCCTTTAACTAACCTCAGTACCTCCTTCCCGCGCAATAGGATATAAATTGTGCCTCCGACGATAAATATCCAGCCACCCCATAGGATAATATTTTTTATCAATGTTAGATCCATAATATTTAATTTAATCGATATCAATAATCGAGATCCCTATTTTTGGCTGGTCATCTTTTCAACCTCTTTCCTGGCATCTCCCAAAACTTTCAAAGTCATAATAAACACCACAAACCAAATCGCAAAAACCAGTAGCCCCAAGTAAATACCCGGTTCGTACACGAGCATGAGAACCGTGGTTACTACGCCCAAACTATACATTTCTATTAAAATTGTAAGGATCAAAATTTTCGTGAGTTTGCAAATTCACCCCCGAATCGCAACTGATTGACGGTTAATGTCGTAAGAAAAACGATTGTTCCTCCACGATTTGATATATTCAAGATTTAACATACCATGCTTTATCATTAATTCAAAAGGCGTCTTGTAGCCCAGGG
>JAPLYZ010000018.1 GCA_026395295.1 Candidatus Staskawiczbacteria bacterium | reverse complement strand
AGTTGCTTTACTTCTTTTTGATTATTTTTTTTCTGCTTTAGCTCTTGGATTCTTAACTCTCTTAACAGTTGTTGATTTCTTTCCGGCTCTCTCTTTGAATTTCTGAACTCTTCCCAATGTATCCATAACCTTTTCCTGTTTTGTGTAAAAAGGATGGCACTTGGCGCAAACCTCTGTCTCTATAAATTCTTTTGTTGAGCCAACGGTAAAAACATTTCCGCATGCGCAGCGGACATTTGCTTTTGGATAATATTTGGGATGTATTCCTTGTTTCATATTTGTTATTTATAATTTTTAGTTATATCAAACATAATAACAAACTTTTTTGCAAATTGCAATACTTCGTGCTATTATTTTGATATGGAAGAAGATTTCTCAAAATTTACTGCCGAGGACTGGAAAAAATACGCAGAAGAACAGGCTTCCGCCTCCGCTGAAGCTTCGGCGAGACAAGCCGGCGGAGAAAAACAATCGGTTATTCTTGAGATACGCGCGGGCACAGGAGGTGACGAGGCTGGTTTGTTTGCTCGAGATTTATACAGAATGTATTCAAGATATGGACAAACAAAAGGCTGGAAAGAAAGAGTGCTAGATTCAAATAATTCTTCAATTGGTGGGTACAAAGAAATTGTTTTTGAACTCTCGGGCGCCGGCGTTTATGACGAATTGCAAAACGAAGGCGGAGTGCACCGGGTTCAAAGAATTCCTAAAACCGAAAAACAAGGAAGAGTTCACACTTCAACCGCAACCGTGGCTGTTTTGCTAAAACCAAAAAAAACAGAGATAAACATATCTCCGGCTGATTTGGAAATTTCAACATATAAATCTTCGGGGCCCGGCGGACAGTATGTTAACAAAACAGAATCTGCCATTAGAATTGTCCATAAACCAACCGGACTTGTTGTTACCTGCCAGTCGGAAAGAAACCAATTATCAAATAAAGAAACTGCTTTAACTCTTTTGGCTGCAAGACTTTTAAGGCGCCAGGAAGAATCTGATTTATCAAAATTGACCGCTGAAAGAAGGGACCAAATTGGTTGGGCAAAAAGATCTGAAAAAATCCGCACATATAACTACCCGCAGAACAGAATCACAGACCACCGTATAGAAAAGAGTTGGCACAATCTTGAAACTATCGTTGATGGCGATTTAGAACCAGTAATAAAAGCTTTTAAAAGATGAGATTTTGGCACTCGGTTGACATTGTTGAATTATCAATAAAGTTTTGAATACAGGTGGCTCTGGTCATAACAGTGCGGGAATAAACCCTGGCCATGTTGCCCGAACCATTGTAGTGATAAGCGGCGTCTGATTCTGTTGCCGTAGTTTGTTTGGAAGCTCCCAAATCGGAAAGGTAAAGAGCCGAAGCAGTAAAAGAATCCTTTATTGCCCACGGGTCTGCGGTTTGACCAAGCAAGGTTTTTAATCTGTCTATAAATAAAGCCCAAGTGGACGGTATAAATTGAGCCGGACCCATAGATCCTCCATCATAGCCCTTGCCGATCGGACAAGATAATATTGAGTTATAAGGATCTCTGCCAATTGAGGCTACTATTTTAAGATATGGTGGCAATTGTTTTGTGGGACTCAAGAGGTTTGTGACTACAGCTCCATTAGAAATTCTTTTTCCAACTCCTGTCGTTGAATCTGTTAACAAACATTTGCCCACATTTTTGCCAAGAGCTGACTCTTGGCTGATTATTGCCAATAGGAATGCGGGTCTTATAGAAACTATATTGGAAACCGCTTTTGCCACGTCTAAAGCCTGGCCGAATGTCGGCACTTGAGCCACGCCGGCAACCTGAAAGAGCATTGATTTTATTTTCGTCGCTTTTTCCTCCAGAGCCTGTTTGTCTTTTAATTGTTGCTGGTATTGCGCCTCGGTCAGTTGCAAATACTGATTCTGCTGTTGCTGGTTTTGCTCGTTTTGTTGTTTCTGCAATGTTTGTAGGGCTATAGTTTTTTGGAGCTGACTGACATTGTTGCTCATTTTTATCTGCTGACCCTGCAAGTATAATTTTAAATTTTTTGTGTTATCTAAAAGTTCACTCACTTTTGAATTAAGACCATCCAAATAAGCCAAGTTGCCAAAAAAATCTGAAAGATTTCCCTCAAGTAAAATAACGAATGAGGATTTCTGATCTTCTTCATAAACAGATCTTAAAATCGTTGCGACCTGATTTTGCGAATCCTGAATGTCTGCGGAAGTTTTATTTATAGAGGTTTGAGTGTCTGATATTTGAAGATTCAAATCATTTACCATAATTTTCCCCTGGTTTATGTCCGCCTCCAAACCTTTTATTTTATTTTTCAATTTTGAAATAGCGCCTTGTAAAGTGTTTTTCTGCGCCGATGTTTTTGTAAGGTCCTGGGCCAGCTGAGCTGATTGCTGGTCGTAATAATCCGCGCATTTTTGCAAAAGAATCTTACAGTCAGCCGAACTCATATTGGGGCATCCGGTGGTTGATTCAGAAATCACCGCGCACTGGTCTCCAAGCGCGTCTGCAAACGCAAAAACAGGCGACATTGATATTGCCACGGCGATAATAAAAATAGCCAATTTTTGTTTGAAAAATAACATAAAATACATAAAATAAATGACTGTCTTTTATTGCGCATTATCTGTTTCCATTATATCTTATTTTTCCTCATTCTCAAAGTCAATAAAAAAACCCGATGGACTATCGTCAACAACGGGCTATATAAACGGAGCTCATTTCCATCTAAGGTGAAGGGGGACGGAACCAAAACATAAATGTATCGTCTCTGTAGACACCCCTATACACATAAAACGCGTAGTTAGGGGAGATACAACTAATTAGGAGTTTACTTCCCGGATTGATTGTATCAATTGATTCTGTCTCTTGAGTCTCGGTGCGGATGTTGCGCAATGCTCTGCGAACAACCAGTGGAAACACACTGTCATTGCGGAGGTACCCGCGACCAAAGATGTGTCCTCTCATTGTGATTCTCTCCTTGTCAGTCTTCCCCATCCACCTTGCGGTGAATGATCCGTCTCGTTCAGAAACTGACAGCGACAGAATCGTTAAAATGCCTGCAAAAACGACCGATATGGTTATCTTTTTCATAGTGCTTCACTTTCCAACTAATCTTTACTGAATTGCTGCAGCCAAGTTTCGTCGTAACAGAAAATTTCTCAATAATAAACCATTCTCTGCTTTGACGAATTTGTTAAGGAACCAAATTAAAAATAGCATGGTGGATAAACCTTGTCAACAATTTGCGACGGGCAAACAAAAACTACGGATTGCTCCGTAGTTTTTTAAATCAAGGTTATTTTTTGTCAGGGGCTGTTTTGGCTGCGGACTTCTCGTCCTTCGTTTCCTCAACGACGTCCTTTTCTTTCTTTTCTTTCACCACCTTCTCAACATTTTCAACTTCTTCCTTAATTTCTGTTGCCAGTTCTTCTTCAACTTTTGATGGCTGTGCAACAGAAGCCACAATCTCATCTGGTTTTGCCGAAACCTTAACATCTTTTGGCAAATTTAGATCCTTCACCAAAATGCGATCTTCAAAAGTATTTAATTTATCAATGGAAACTTTAATTTCATGCGGAAGATTTTGGGGCAAAGCTTTTATCTGCAATTCTGATATATTTTTGACCAAAGTTCCTCCAAGATCTTTTACAGCAAGAGAAGTCCCTTCAAAAATCAACGGAATTTTTACCTCAACCTCTTCTTTGGCGGATGTCTCAAAAAAATCAATATGAATAAATTTATCCGACACAGCATCTTTCTGAAAATCGTGCACTAAAACAATCTTTTTTTCCTTGCTTCCGTCTACATCAATTTCAATCAAAGAGTTAGCGCCTGCCTTTCTGTAAATTTTTTCAAACTCTTTGTAGTCAACATCCAATGGAACATTTTCTATTTTATGACCATAAACAACCGCCGGAATTCTGCCGGATTCTTTGAGGACTCTGGTTTTCCTGCCTGTCTCCTTTCTAATTTTTGCATTAAGTTTTATCATTGTATTATGTTTTATGATGTATGTATGCACTGCGCTGGGCATGCTTCTGCGGCTGACTCTGCGCACTCTAATTTTGCCACCTCTAATTCTTCTATTTCTTTTTTGTCCGCGCCTTTAATGTGCGACTTGCCGTCATCTGCCATTTCAAAATACTTGGGGCATAACGCTGCGCAAGACCCACATCCAATACACTTTTCTCTTTCTAATTTTATTTTAGCCATATTTTTATAATGTTTATAATGTTTGTATATTAGTATATTTCTTAAAAAATGTAAATAGTTGTTAAGCCTTATCCGCGCTACCAAATAAATTTATCTTCCTTTCAACTAGTCTTTCAACCGAGTCCTTCGAATCCACCAGAAATTTATACGGGGCTATCTCCTCCTTATTAGAGTTCAAAAATCTTCTAAGATTTCCGGAAAAAGCCAGTCTTAATTCAGTATTAATGTTTATTTTAACAATTCCGAGTTTTATAGCACCTGTTATATCTTCTTCCGGCGTACCCGACCCTCCGTGCAAAACTAAAAATTTATCACCAATTTTTTCCCTGACCTCTTTCAAAACATCAAGCTTTAAATTGGGATCAATGCCGGAAATTTCAATCCCGTGAAAATTACCAATGCTTACTGCCAATAAATCAGCTTTTGTTTCTTTTAAAAATCTAAACGCATCCTCGGGCTTTGTTAAGTCTTCTTCTTTTATCACAAATTTTTCCGAATAAAGTCTGGAGGCGTCATTTCCTATTCTGCCAACTTCCCCTTCAACTGTAACCCCCTTTTTCCTGGCATATTTGACCACCTCCTTTGTGATTTTTATGTTTTCCTCTAAAGACAACTTTGAGCCGTCTAAATGAACCATGTCGTAACCGGCATCAATAGCTTCCTTCAAATATTCAAAAGATTTTCCATGATCTAAATTTAAAAAAATCGGTAAGCCGGACTTTTTTCGTAAAACATCCCTTAACGCCACTGCCTCCTGCAATCCGAAAAATTTACTTTCGCCTTCTGATGTGCCCAAAATAAGCGGAGACTTCATTTTCTCCCCGGCCTCAACAATTGCCTTCATTTGCGTAAAATCAGAAAAATTAAACTGTCCAATCGCCCACTGCTCTTTCTGTGCTTTCTCTAGATAATATTTTATATTTTTCATAAAACGAGGCAGTAAATTTTCAGCGTATTACAGGACACAAGGTGCCTGTCGAAGCGAGTTTCCCGCGAAGCGGGACACGAGCGTTAGCAGAAAATTTATTGCCGAGCGGTTATCTTGGCAAACACAAATTATTTTCTCCGCATTCTTGCTTTAAAACTTTTACTCTGTCAAATTTTGAGTCTTTGTCCAAAAGCCCTGTTTTGGCGCCGATTTCTGATAAATTGGCTTCGGAATTTGCCAGTCCTAATTGTATCGCTTTTTCAATATCGCCGTCGTATCTTATATAATCAGACAAAAATCCTGAGGCGAAAGAATCGCCTGCTCCGGTTGTGTCGACGATCTTTCTTTTCGCATCCGGTAAAGCCGAATATAAATATTTTCCGTCAGACACCACAACCCCCTCGCCACCTTTTGTCATAACAGCAATACCGGAACAGATTTCATCAATTTTTTGGAATATGCCTTTTTCGTCATCAAATGGAACCTTGGCCAGAAATGATGCTTCTTCCTGATTCAGAAACAAAATATCAATTTTCTGAAAAATTTCTTTCAGTTTTTCCTGCGGCAAAGATAATTGCTGTTCCGATGGATTAACGGCAATCTTAATTTTATTCTCGTGAGCAAAATTTACAATATCAGCAAAGATGTTTAACTGTTCTCCAGCCATGGGCGCCAAATATATCCATTTTGTTTTCTTTAATTTCTTCCACAAAATATCTTTTTCATTTAACGCGTCAGATGCTCCCCTATAAACTAAAATTGTCCTGTCTTCCCCCGTATTGGATATTATAATTGAATAGTTGGTGTGCTTTTCCTTTTTCTTTACAATAAACTTTGTGTCTATCCTCAAATGTTTTAATTCTCGGACAATCTCCAAACCGGCAGAATCAACTCCAATTGCTCCGCAAAAAGCCACCTTAAATCCCTGCTTTGCAAAAGTAGCGGCGGTGTTTGTCCCACCTCCACCGGAAGTGAAAATAATATCCTGGACATCAATTTTAGACCCCAAAGGCAAGCAAATTCCTGCGCCTGTTAAAAAATCTTTTTGACCTTTCAAAATTTTAAACGCCCTGGATTTCAAATGAATATCCTGCGTTGCTGATCCAAATGTTATAATATCGTAAGCCATTTAATTTTTCGTTTTTAACTTTTAATTTTAGTTCTATTATTCTCAACCAAACTCCAAATTATATAAATTAAAATCATCAAAAATATACAAAAAATCGGAAATTCCAAAAACATAGAATGAACGAATCCTCGCATAGAGCAATCCGGCGACCATAATCCTCCTATTAAATAGGAGCAACTTGGCTTAAATGGAAATTTTCCTATCATATACACGGTGGCTGGTTTTGAATAAAGTAATGAAAAATTATTTAAAAAAGCAATCAAAAAGCCTGCTAACCAAAAAAGACTCGGCGCCATTATGGTTATAAAAACTTTAAATCTTTTAGGCTTAAAATTCATATTTTTATTTTTTATTTAATTTTTTTCTCGTTTGTTACCGAATGGCGCGTGCGATGGCGTAAAAAGAAGCGCTTCTTTTTCTAAATCTTTATCGTCTTCCAATTTTTCTATGACTGCGTCCAATAAATCAGGTAAAATTCTTACCGACGGATACTTTTTAATCGCACCGATAGGCGACACATCTGTAGCTTCTTTTTCCACTTTTTTAATTCTTTTTAAGCGTCTTTTTCTGTTCTCAATTAATCTTTTTACAATAATTTTATACCCGCTGTCGTCTTGGTCTAAAGATTTTTGTACGCGTGACACTTTATCGCTACCCACCTTAAGAATATCATAAATTTGTCTATAATTATAACCACCCTCTAACAAAACGGCGATTTCTATCCTTCGCATAAGCGTTGCTATCTCATCTGCGGTGAGCAAGCTTTTAAAAAAGAACCTGACCTCATTTCTATCTTTTAAGCTATCTATAACGTCGTAAAACTCTCCAATCATCTGAATTCTTTTCTCTTTTGGCAAACTATTTAAATGGAAGGTGACCATACGCTTGTTCCTATGCACCTATGCATAGGAACGTTTATTATTGATTGGATTTCTGTAATAGTTTATTTTCGGTTTCGGCGATGGCGATTTTAGTTTTTAGAACAGAGTCCGGGTTTAACGAAATTGATTCAATGCCAAGTTCTACCAAAAACTGGGCGAAATCCGGGAAATCGCTGGGCCCCTGGCCGCATATGCCTATGTATTTATTGTTATTCTGACATACTTTTATGGCTTCTTCAATAAGCTCTTTCACTGCCTCGTTCTTTTCGTTGCCGATTGCCGATAAGTTTGAGTTATCTCTGTCTAATCCTAAAGTAAGCTGAGTGAGATCGTTAGAACCAATTGAAAACCCATCAAAAATTTCTAGAAACTTTTCGGCCAAAATAACATTGGCAGGAATTTCGCACATGACATAAATTTTCCCCTTAACGTTATTTTCTCTTATAATCTGCGCAACTTTTCTGCCTTCATCCAGTGTCCGGCAAAATGGAACCATGGGAATAACATTATCTAAACCAAATTCTTCTCGGACTTTGTTCATTGCTTTGCACTCTAAAACAAACGCGTCTTTAAATTTTTTGTCGTAATATCTGGAAGCCCCGCGAAAACCAATCATAGGGTTTTCCTCTTGTGGCTCGTAAAGCTCTCCGCCAACCAGCGAGCGATACTCGTTGGTCTTAAAATCAGAAAACCTGACAATCACCGGTTTTGGATAAAAGGCAGCTCCAATTCTCCCTATTCCCTCGGCTAATTTGTCCACATAAAACTGGACTTTATCGTCGTATCCCAAAGTTGCCGAGTCAATCTTCTTTTTTAATGCCGGCTTCAACGATTTATAATTTATCAAAGCGTTAGGATGAACTTTTATCTCATTGGCTATTATAAATTCCTCGCGAGCTAAACCAACGCCGTCATTTGGTATAAAGCTTAGAGTAAAAGCATTTGACGGCTCGCCGACGTTCATCAAAATTTTTGTTTTCGTGTCGGGAATATTGGAAATGTCTGTTTTTTTAATTGTAAAAGGAATTATTCCCTCGTAAATTTTGCCTTCCTCTCCTTGCGAGCAATCAATCGTAATTTCTTGTCCTTGTTTTATAATTTTAGTTCCATTTTCCGAGCCTACAATTACCGGCACACCCAATTCTCTGCCCACAATTGCGGCGTGGCAAGTTCTTCCTCCGGAGTCTGTAACAATGGCCGAGGCCAACTTCATTGCCGGCACCCAATCAGGGTCAGTTGCTCTTGTTACCAAAACCTCCCCTTTCTTAAACTTTTCAATATCTTTCACACTCATTATTTTGTTCGCTTTTCCCGAGCCGATTTTGCTTCCCACGCTCATTCCGTTTGCCACAACTTTTTTAACCCTGGCTGTATCTATAACGTAGTTTTCCAAAACTTTTAAGTTTTTTCTGCTTTGAACTGTTTCCGGTCTCGCCTGCACAATATATAGTTTTCCGTCTCGGCCATCTTTTGCCCATTCCATATCCATTGATTTTTTGTAGTGCTCCTCAACAATCATTGACCATTTTGCCAGACTTAATATTTCTTCATTGCTCAAAACAAAATTTTCTCTTTCTTTTTTAATTGTTGCTATATTTTTTGTAGGCACCTTCGGGTTCTGAGTGTAAACCATTTTCACTAATTTCGAGCCAATCTTTTTTTCTATCACGGGCTTAAAACCTTTTTTCAGGGTTGTTTCAAAAACATAATACTGGTCAGGCTCAACCCTGCCTTGCACAACATTTTCACCCAATCCATAACTTGCATTTATCAAAACAACATCTCCAAACCCGGATTCTGTATCGCAAGAAAACATTACGCCCGAAGCTCCCAAATCAGACCTGACCATTTTTTGCACTCCGGCAGATAAACCAACTTTTGTATGAGAAAATCCCATTTCCTGCCTGTAAACAATGGCTCTGTCGGTAAAAAGCGAAGCAAAACATTTTTTCACAGATTCTAAAACATTTTCAGGGCCAACAATATTCAGATATGTTTCTTGCTGACCTGCGAAACTGGCCCCGGGAAGATCCTCTGCGGTCGCCGAAGAACGAACGGCAACATCGGTCGCCGGCAAACCATATCTTTCAGATAATTTTTTGTAGGCTAAAACAATTTCGTCTGATAATTCCTTCGGCAGTTGCGATTCTATAATAAGATCTCTTACCTCTTTTCCTTTTTGCGCCAGTTGTTTTAAGTTATGAAAATCTAAGTCTTTCAAAACCTCCTCAATTTTCTTATCTAATCCGGTTGTTGTTAGAAAATTAAAATATGCTTCGGCTGTTGTAGCAAAACCAAAGGGCACATTGACTCCCTTAGACACCACTGCCTTTGTCATCTCGCCCAAAGAGGCATTTTTCCCGCCAACTCGTGGCACGTCTTCTATTCCAATTTCATTGAACCAAAGTATATTTTTCATAGTGTTTATTTTTTAATTTTATAAATTATTTATATTTTTATTTACAGGTAAAACTTGAATCTTGGTTCAATTCATATTTTTGAGACCAACCGCCGGATTCGGTATAGTATGCTAAAGTAGGCCCAAGACCAGGATAGCAATAATACTGATAAGTATAATTTCCACTTTCACCAGTACCTGTGTTTATAGGATCTACCGGCACCTTAGTCATAATTCCGGCTGTTTTCAGAAAACCCATAAAATCTGATATTGTTCCTTGTGAACTAAAATCCCAACCGCCGGCATCACGCTTAGTGTAAGTTCCTTCAGCTACTCCGCAATGAGTACCTACATTTCCTGTGTATGGCACGCAACCATATTGAGCTTGGTACAAAAGCAATGCTTGATGGATATTGCGCATGTCCGCAATTCTTCTGGCATCTCTTGCTTTTGCCATGTAACCATTAACATTTGTTAAAACAACTGCCGACAAAACAGCGATAATAGCAATTACCACAATAAGCTCTATTATCGTAAAAGATTTTTCTTTTTCAAATTTAAATTTACTTTTTTCCATATTCCAAAATTTTTGTTGCAATTGCCAGCTCTTCATCTGTCTCAATCGCCAATATTCTAGTTTTCTTTAATATATTCAAATTTTTGGTTATCATACTTCTTATTTTAGCAGAGCCAGAGCCAATCGCGCCGGTAAAAACCAAAATATCGCACCCACCCAAAATTGCAAAATAACTCCCAATATATTTTTGAATTGAATAGACAAAAACATCTAATGCCAACTGATATTTATTTTTTTCCCCCGCCACAGAGGGGTCCCGCTCGAGGCGGGATAAAACTTTCAGCATTTCTCCTTCGCCACAAATTCCTTTAACGCCGGATTCTTTATTCAAAATATCATCGGTCTTTTCCGCGCCAAATTTTTGCGCAAGATCTAACACAATACCAGAATCCATATCTCCAGCTCTGGTCATCATAACCAATCCCTGCATAGGAGTAAAACCCATTGAAGTGTCAACTACTTTACCATTTCTAATTGCTGTAATACTCGCTCCTCCGCCAAGATGGCATGTAATTATTTTTAACTTCTCGAACGGTTTTTTTACTTTTTCCACCGCCTGCCCGGCGACATATTCATGAGAAATTCCATGAAAACCATAGCGTTTGAATCCGAACTCTTTTACAACCTCTGCAGGCAAACCATAGGTGTAAGCCACTTCCGGTAAATCTTTGAAAAATTCTGTGTCAAAAACCGCAATCTGCGGGACTCCCAGAAAAATCTTCTGACAAGTTTTTATCCCTAAAACATTAAAAGGATTATGCAAAGGATCTAAACAGCTCAACTTTTCCAATTCCTTTATATTTTCATTTGTAATTTCAACGGGTTCTCTAAAAATATCTTTTCCGTGCACAACCCTGTGCCCCACCATTGAAATATCCTCTTTAATTTTACTCAATTCGCCGGCTAATATTTTTTCAAAATCAAGCGAATCCAAAATCTCGCACTTGCCTTTGTTGACAACCTTTAAGCCATTGTTAAAAACTTTCCACTTGATTGATTGTGAGCCACAATTTAGTACTAAAATCATGTTTTACACTATTTCTCCTTCGCCTTTTTTATTAATTCCGGCGGCATTGCCCTCGTCGGTGTCTAGGTGCAAACAGAGCCTATAATCATCCTTCACTCTCACCGCTACATCCTCAAAAACAACCGGCCTTTCTCCTCCAACTCTTACAGAAACAACATCGCCATGTTTTAATTTATATTTTTTTGCCTCATATGTCGCACAATGGATATGCCTCTTCGCGATAATCAACCCTTCCTGCAACTCAACTTCTCCATTGGGACCTGTAATTTTAATTTCAGAAGACCCCTCCAGATTGCCCGACAGCCTAATTGGAGGCACTACCCCCGACCCAATGGCATCTGTTAAGGATATTTCAACTTGTGTTTGGCTTCTTAACGGTCCCACCACTCTGACATTCTCAAATTTTTTAGAACCTACTTGTAAAATAATCTTTTCTTCGCAAGCAAAATCAGCAGAAGCAGAAAGCTGCTTTATTTTTTTAAGCTCGTATGATTCGCCAAAAAGTTTTTCTAAATCTGTTTTTGACAAGTGGCAGTGCCTTGCCGAAATTTCTATCGGTATTACAATTTTTTGTTTTTTCCACATATTAAATTATTATATCACTTTTTAAAAAAACAAAAAAGCACCAAGGAAGGTGCTTTTAGATTTTACAACTTCTTTCCCACGAACTCCGCAAACTCGGCGAGTCGGCAAGAGTAACCCCATTCATTGTCATACCACGCCACAACTTTCACCAAGTTATCTTTTACCATTGTCTCTTCGGCGTCAACAATAGAGGAATAAGTGTCTCCCTTAAAGTCCATTGAAACCAGCGGTTCCTCTTCCACTCTCAAAATTCCTTTAAAATTCTTTAATGAAGCGGCTTTTTTAAAAGCTTTATTGACCTCATCTTTTGTCGTTGGTTTTTTAACTTCAACAATTAAGTCTAAAACAGAAACAGTTGGAGTTGGAACCCGCATAGCAATTCCATCTAATTTCCCGTTTAGCTCCGGAATCATTTTGCCAATAGCTCTGGCGGCTCCCGTTGATGTTGGAATTATGTTCATCCCGGCAGCTCTGGCGCGTCTCAAATCTTTATGAGGCAAATCAAGAATTTTTTGGTCGTTTGTATAGCTATGGACTGTTGTCATAAATCCTTTCACAATCCCAAACTCATCGTTCAAGACCTTGGCAATTGGAGCTAAACAATTAGTTGTGCAAGAACCCATGTCCATTATATCAACTTTTTTGGAGTCGAAAGTCTCAGCGTTAACTCCCAAAACAAATCCCGGTAAATCTTTGCAGGGAGCTGAAACAATAACTTTTTTTGCTCCGGCCTTTATGTGCTTTCTGGCGCCAACGTCATCTGTAAAAAAACCAGTACACTCTAAGACAATATCTATTTTTAAGGTTTTCCACGGCAATTTTTCCGGATCTTTTTCGGCAAATATGGGAATAGAAATTTTCTTGTCATACCTGCCATAATTTGAATCGTGCCTCAAAAGATGTTCTAATGTTTCTTTATCGGTCAGATCGTTTATTGCCACAACCTCCAAGTCGGGGTGCGACTCTTCAATTTTTTTAAAAACCTGTCGGCCTATTCGGCCGAAACCGTTGATTGCAACTTTTATCATGCTTTTTGGTTTATTTTTAATAATGTATCTATCTTCGCTTTGTCGAAACCAATTATAATTTGACCGTCTATGTCAACCACGGGAACTCCCATTTGCCCGGAGTCCTTTATCATTTTTTGAAGCTGTTGTTCGTCTTTTGATATGTCGATGTCTTCAAACTCAATTCCGTTTTTCTTAAAGTATCCCTTTAATGTTTTGCAATAAACACAGGTTGGCGTAGAATATATTTTGGTCATTTTGTTTTAGGCGCATTAAAATTAACTTCCGCACTGAGTGTTAGCGTTGCCAGAGGAGCCTGCTCCCGTTGCATCGGCATAAGTGGCTGAAAAAGAAACTGCTGCCGGCGTTGTATTCAGCTTTGTTGAGCAAAAACCGGCCTTTGTATTAAAACCGGCGCAAACCATTGATTTAACTCCGTCAGACGACCTTCCTCCATAATTGGACTCTGAAATTGTGGTTCCGTTTAAAACTAAAGTTGGCGAACCTGAAACATTATATTTTGTACCGAGATCGAAATCTTTTTTGGCATAAGCTAATCCCCTGCTTGAATCTGACATGCACGAGCTCAAGCTGGTTGTGTCAACGCCAGTGGAAGTTAAGCATCCGTTAGTGTCACCAAGCGGCATACCATTAGGCAAAGTGCCGGAAGCTTTTTTCATATAACATGAAAGATAATTCCAAAACTTTGCAGGTTGTTCTTGTCTTATACAAATCTGCCTCAAATTTTCCTTTGCTTCGGGACCGTTTGGAATTGGATTTCCGGAAGAATCTGAATCGTGCATTGAATATATTTTACCAGCTGAAATAGACCCAATATATCTTATCACAACATTAGAGGCTAAAGCCGGCGCATTTTTTACAGCGTCAGTAACAGCTCTCTGCATTTGCAACCCATAAGGACAACTGCTGACAACGAACGCCTCCAATGATGGCTTGTCATTTTTTGCGACAGTTGCGGGTGTTTTAGGGGTGTTGCTGGCTGCCACATTACCTTTGTTCATATCAATGGCAGAAGGAAATAAAAGTTTTCCGTCTTTCGTCGCATAAGAATCAACTTCTCTGGTTCCAATCTTAACTTTTATTTTAACCATCCCCGATTCCTCAGAAACTCCGCCAAGAGTAACCGGCGTCTGTGAAAGCTGATTGTTATTTATGTAGTCAATCGCCTTTTTGCCAATTTGGCTGTCTGACATTCCAAAAATATTTGGCAAAGAAAATCCCTTATTTGATTGAACAAAAATTAAAACACCGGTTATTATAATGCCGATTATTGCCACACCAACAAGAATAGTATTCCTATTCATTTTTTTCAAAAAACTAAATTTTGACATGTTTTTTTATTTTTAATTTTAATTGTTAATTATATTTTATTATATTGGTTGTTGTCAAATTGATATTTTACCAATGCTCCAAATGGCAACTCCAAATCAATTATTTTCTCGTCAGATATTTTTTCAACGTATTTTACAATCGCCCTAAGGCTGTTGTGGCTGGCAACAACCAAAACATTTTTGCCGGCCTTCAAATCTTTCTCAATATACTTTTTGTAAAATGGAATTGTCCTCTTGCACACATCTTTCAGTGATTCACCGCCCGGCGGGGCTATATCAAAGCTTCTTCGCCACAAACGAACCTGCTCTTGACCATATTGTTTTCTAACTTCATCTTTGTTTAATCCTTGCAACTCTCCGTAATTTCTTTCATCTAGAGCTTTATCAAAAATGACAGGCAATTTTTCTTTTCCTAAATTTTTCAGTATCAAAGAAACTGTTTCTCTGTTTCTAATCAAGGGCGACGTATAAACTTTATCAATTTTTAAATCAACAAGTTTTTCTGCGGCTGTTTTCGCACTTTCAACTCCTTCTTGGCAAAGAGGCACATCTGTCCATCCCGTAAATTTGTTTTCCAGGTTCCACTGTGATTTCAGATGGCGCTGTAAAAATAATTTAGCCATATTATTTTTTCTTATTTAATTCTTTTTCTATTTCCATCAGTCTGCTATATTTTACCATCCTTTCGGGTTTTGCGGGAGAACCTGCCTTCAAAAAATCTGCCTGCAGGCCAACTGCCATGTCCGCAATAAAATCGTCCATTGTTTCTCCACTCCTGTGACTTACAATTGTCTTCCACCCAAACGATTTTGCCATGTTTGAAGCTTCTATTGTTTCAGAGACCGTTCCAATTTGATTTAGTTTTAGAATAACTCCATTGCAGGCCAATTTATTGTGCGCCTCTTTAATTCTTTTGATATTTGTTGTAGTTAAATCGTCGCCCACAACCATTAAATTGGAAATTTGGAATTTGGAATTTGAAATTAGTTGCCAACCATTCCAATCCTCTTCTGCAAACGGATCCTCAATTGAAATTACATTAAAACTTTTTACAAGGTCTTCATAAAATTGCAAAAGCCCGGTGTCTGTAAACTCTTGACCTTCCAATATATACCTGTCGTTCTTAAAAAATTGGGAAGCTGCGCAATCCAGCGCAATTTTGCAATCCTCTTTTCCAATAGCATTTTTCAACAAAAACAAAGCTTGCTCTGTTTTTGAAATCTCCGGGGCAAAACCGCCTTCATCACCCATTTTAACCTGCCCAAAACTTTTTTCAATAATTTCTTGCAGATTCTGAAAAATTTTATTACACAAAACCAAATTTTCGGCCATTGTCTTTTTTTGCGGAACAATCATAAATTCTTGAATATCCAAGTGTTTTTCCGAATGGACATGCGCTCCTCCCTCTAAAACGTTAAACATCGCCCGCGGGACATTAACTTCACTCCTACTCTCCGACGCGTAGGAGTGACCGGCTGACAGTTCTGAGATATAACTATACAACGGGACTTTTTTGGAGGCGGCTCCAGCTCGGCAAACAGCCGCTGAAACCGGTAAAATTGCGTTAGCTCCCAGTTTTGATTTATTTTCAGTGCCATCAAGCTCAATCATTAAGCCATCTATCTCCTTTTGGTTTAATACGTCTTTGCCCTTTAATTTTGGCGCAATAACCTTATTTACATTTTTAATTGCCAAAGAAACTCCTTTCCCATCTGGGTCTCTTAATTCCAGCGCCTCATTTTCGCCGGTTGATGCGCCAGAAGCAACTGAAGCAATAAAGCTCCCCTTTTCCGTTTCCAACTCAACTTCAACCGTCGGATTTCCCCGAGAATCTTTAATTTCTTTTGCAATTATGCTTTTAATCTTGCTCATTTTTATTTTAAAACTTTTTCAAAATTATTTATCAAAAAATCCTGGACAATATTCTCTGTCACTTCCAGCGTCCTTTAATGTTTTTTGAATTTTTTTAGCATCCATTCCAATACCATCAAAAATTTCTTTATATACTTTTTTTCTTTCTTCATACCATTCCCCGGTTGCTAATTTTTTACAATTTGGAACACAGTCCCTTTCAAAAAGATAAGGCAGAGAGAAATCTTTGTGCGCTTGGTCTAGTCCCTGATATAAGTTGGGCTGATCCCTGAATAATTGAAATAATGTCTCGCTCCTATTATGACCAGTTGTTATGCACATCCTTACTGAAAAATCCAAAAAATCTGCTAAAAACTTTGGGTCTTCTTCTCGAATTTTTGTAAAATAATCGAATAGTTGTTGCTTTTCTAATTCACGGTGTATGATGCCCTGCGAACAAAGATTAATCATTCTTACGCCGTCAGAAACATCCTTATCTGGTATACCCCGAAAAATTTCATCTCGTAAAATCATATTACCTCGAACCGTTTCCGCGAACTCATCTAAAACCGAGTAATGAGTGTCCCACGATGCGATGACACGAGCCGCATCTATATCTCTTTTAAGAGCAGCCATACCTTCTGGGGTATTAAAGCCAGAATATTTTGGAACGCACTGTCGGCTAAAAATAATTGGCGCTCGAATTCCCTTGAATTTATCTCTCATAATCTCGGGGTGATACTCGACCCCATGTTTAGAGATAAATGTTTCTCTAGGGGACTTATAAACAATTTCTTCCTGTCCAACCAATTTTATCCTAACCGCCTTATTTTCAGTTAATCCAATAGATTCAAGGTTACTAAAAGCACTATTCACTTCTTCTTCGTATTCTCTGACCTGTTCATTAACCTCGACTTCTTCCTGCTTTTTTTCTCCTGGTTCTGGCGACATATTATTAAGAATTTTATTTTAGAATTTATTTTTCTAATTTTTTTGAATACTTCAACGATGGAGTGAAAAGTAATGCTTCTTCTTCCAACAATTTATCATCTTCCTCCAATTTTTCTATCGCCGTGTCAATGAGATTAGCTAAAAGCCGATGTCCTGGACGCGATTTTAGACTCTCAAACGGCGACAAACTTCTTTTATTTCCTTTTCTTATTTTTCTTAATCTTTGTTTTCTATTTTCAATCAATCTTTCTGCGATAAATTTATATCCGCTGTCATCCTGTAACAAATTTTTACTGACAAAAGATATTTTATCTCTTCCAACTCCCAGCATTTCAATAATTTTATCATATTTATAACCAACCGACAAAAGAACCGATATTTCTATCCTTCTCATTAGAGTCGCGATTTCATCTGCGGTTAACAAACTTTTAAAAAATAGACGGATCTCGTTTCGGTCTTTCAACGAATCTACCATGTCGTAAAATTCGCCTATCATCTGGATTCTTTTTTCTTTCGGCAAAGTATTTAAATGAAAAGTCGTCATTTTATTTTCAGTCCTGTGGTTCGGACTACAGGACTGGATATGAATCGATTTTAATTTATTTCTGCTCTTGTTATTTTGCCAATTTTTGCAGATAATCGTAGGCTGCCAAAGCTGTTTTACACCCCTCTCCGGCGGCAGTAACAATCTGCTTGTATGGCCCAGAATTGTTGTCGCCGGCGGCAAAAAGCCCTGGTGTTTTTGTCATAAAAGTTTCCGGCTCAACAACTATTTCATCTCTTTTTGTAAAATCAACCAAACCTTTAGCCAACGATGTCGCCGGCTGGCTTCCTATTTCTATAAAAACTCCCTGAACTTCCAAGGTTTTAGTCTCCTTTGAAACATTATCCTGGTAAACTAAAGAACTTACCATTTTGTCACCCTTAATCTCTTTTACCGCGGCATTTGTTATAAATTCAATTTTACCCGATTTTTTAGCATCATTTTGGTTTTCTGTGTCTGCTTTTATTTCCGCTCCAAACTCTAAAACATAAATTTTGGTGGCGTAATTAGTCATAAACAAGGCTGCTTCCACCCCAGCATTTCCGCCTCCGACAACTGCTATCGCTTTATTCCTAAACACAGGACCGTCGCAAGTAACGCAATAGCCAACTCCTTTGCCAATAAACTCTTTTTCCCCCACAGCTTCCAATGGCCTTGGGTCAGCTCCCGTGGCAATAATGACGGACTTTCCCTGAATTTTTTCGTTTTCTGTGGTTGTAACTGTAAAAATGTTTTCGCTCTTTTCTATCTTTCCTCCCTGGCAAAATTTAACTTCAACACTCTCATATTTTTCCATGTGCGAAACAAATTTTTCTATAAGCTCCATTCCCGAAATTCTTTCAAAACCCGGGTAATTGCAAACCTCTGTTGCTTTTTTCGCCATCTGCCCGCCGAATTCTTTTGTAATCAAAAGAGTTTTCATACGCTGCCTGCCTGCATAAATACCGGCTGTAATGCCGGCCGGACCGCCTCCTATAATAATTAAATCGTAAACCATAGAACGAATTTTAAATTTTAAATTTTAAATTTTTAATATACTCTCGCAACTCGTCTTTAAATCTTGGATCTTTAAGCGCCAAATAGAAAAATGATTTTAACCATTTCAATTTGTCTCCGCATTCAAGCCACTCCCCTTTTAGCTCATAACCATAAATGACTTTCCCGTCAGAAAGCATTTTATCAAAAACCTCGGCCAAAATAATTTCTCCTTTATCAGAAGGCTTAGCTTTTTTAAGATATTGGAAAACTTCCGGAGTCAAAACATATTTTCCCACAACCACCAAATTTGATGGAGCCTCTGATAACTCGGGTTTCTCAATAATCTTTTTAATTTTATATAAATTATGAGCAATTTTTTCCACAGCCACAACTCCATAGGCCGGAAGTTTTTCGCGGGGCAATTGTTTCAAAGCCACCACCGGAGCCGAGCATGTATTAAAAATGTTTATCAATTGAGATAACGCCGGTTCATCTGAGTCAACAACATCATCTCCAAAAGAAACAGCAACAGCCTCTCCGTTAACCTTTTTTGCCGCCTGCAAAAGAGCCTGTCCGTCGCCAAGTGGTTTTTTTTGAACAACATAAGAAAAGGTGATATCTTCAAATATCTCTTCGAAGTCTTTCAGCTCTTTTAAAATTTTATCCTTTTTTCTTTTAACCAGCGTTTTTTCTAACTCAGGAGATTTTTGAAAATAATCTAAAACAGTTTTTTGCCCGGGGCTGACTACAAAAACTATCTCTTTTATACCGGTTTTTTTGACCTCTTCAATAATATATTGAATTACCGGCTTATCAACCAAAGGAAAAAATTCTTTGGGTATTGCCCGAGATAAAGGCAGAAATCTGGTTCCCAGTCCTGCCACCGGAATTATTGCTTTTTTTATTTCCATATTTTTATGATTTAAACTTAACTTTTCTTAAAAACGCCGGTATTTCCCACTCTTTTTCCTGATCTATCTTTTTTTTCTCCTGTAGTTCCTCGGCTTTTTTAATTTCCAGTCCGCTTCTTCTTATAGTGCCGTGCCTGCTTGTGGCAGAATTTTTGTTAGCGGAAACTCCTACCACCTGAGAAATTTCAGGATTTTTTTGCTCTAAAATGGGGAGAATTGCTGTCTCGTCTGCAGTCGGAACTTCAAACACCGGCACAAAGGAAACAGGACTTTTATTTCCCTGACTAGCAGGTTCTTTTTTCGCCGGAATTGACGGCGCCGGCTTTTTTCTAAGCGCTACTTTTTTCTTTTTTGGCTCTTCCTTTTTTCCCGGCGTCTCTTTAACCGGATCTGCTTTTTTAGCAACAGGTAATTCTTTTTTCACCTCTTCCTTAACTTGCGTTCCAATAGGAGCTCCTGTCATCAAAATTGTGGTTTTTATTTTGCTCTTAAGTTTAGCGTTTTTAGAAATTCCGAATATAATCTTTGCTTTCGGATTAAGTGTGGCTATATGACTGCTAATTTTCTCCACCTCAAACATTGAAAGATTTTCAGAACCGGCTATGTTAAACAAAATCTTGTCTGCCTTAAAACCGTTGCTCTGCAACAATGGATTTTTTAAAATATTCTCGCAAATTTTTTCTATCCTGTCTTTGCCGGATTCTTCAACGGTATTTAAAAATGCCGAATTTCCCCTACCGCTTAAAATTGTACGCAAATCGGCAAAGTCAATGTTAATAATTCCCGGATTATAAATTAAGTCTATCAGGCTTTCTAAAGATTCTATTAAACTTTTGTTGACTGTTGAAAATGCATTTGTTATAGGAGTTGTCTCGTCAATAATTTTAAAAATTTTCTCGTTTGGAATTACCAGCGAAACATTTAAAGATTTTCTTAGAGCTTTCAAAGCATTCTGGGCTATGCGCTGTTTATTCTTTCCCTCAAACCTGAAAGGCGTTGTAAATATGCCAAAAGTAATTCCGCCGAACTCTCTGGCAGCCTCGGCAAAAACCTGCGTTGCCCCCGAGCCCAATCCTCCGCCCAAGGAAGCAATAAAAATTATAATATCCTGGTCTTTAAAAATTCCGCTGATTTTTTCTTTGGCCGATTCAGCAGCCTGCTTTGCCAATTCCACATTAACTCCGGTTCCCAGCCCGTGCGTCAACTCCTCGCCAAACCAAAAATATTTTATTCCCGATTTTTTTTTTAACGCCCGAATATCGGTGTCAGCAACCACGAAAGTTGCTTTTTCCAATGACCTGCCAATTTCAGAAACAATTGACCCTCCTCCCCCGCCAATTCCAATAACTTTAATTTTTGCCTTGAATAAAGATTCTGCCGCAAATCCTGCTGTTTCTTTCTTTACAATTTTTTTTCTAAGTAAAATTTTCCTGCGCTTTGCCGGTTTATTTTTTTTAATCTTTCGGATAATTTTTTTCTTAACTTTCTTTACCTTTAATTTAATTTTCTTTTTCTTTATCTTAGCCATTATATTATAGTTTACCCTGTTGAAAAATAAAATCAAGTATTTACAAAAAAAAGAAGTCCGATGACGCGTTGCGTCAAAGGACTTTAAAGATTTAACAAACGAGACTTGAGCTCACTGCTGAGCGTGCATTGCCTCCATCAGCCGTTCCCAATCTTTTTTCTTGGGATCCCAAGCCACGTTATTCTTGGCAACGTCCTCGGCAACTGCCGGGTCGTCTTGTTTCCATTCATTGATGGGCAAACGCACCAAGCTGACAACCGGAATTCTAAAGGCGCTCATATCACGCCTTTCTCCGCTTCTCAACAAAACATTTGCGCCGGGGCAATATACATCGCCCAGAGTTAAAGAACGATTGAGGAAACAAACAATTGCCACCACTTGCGCCCCCAGTTTTTCGATTTTGAGTATGAGACTTAGGGTCGTTGAGAAGTTGTTGCAGACATCCTCGACAATAGCCACGCGCTGGCCGGCCTTAACACTGTGTCGTCCGAAAATAACTTCAGACACTTCCTTGGAGGTAGCTGTCTTCACCTCGATAACTTGCTTCTCGGCCTTGATGGAAGGGATGCCAGCGTAATCGCCAATGGCGTCGGCCAAAGAATAACCGCCGATAGGAGCTCCGCAAAAAACATCAATGCCTCTCAGAATGCCAGGACTGGCCAGCCGATTGCAAAGATGTCCTGCGAAAAACCTTCTCACGTTCGGAAAAGGTTCTGCCTTGGCGAAATTAACGTACACATCGCCAACGAATTTCTTTCTGCTTCCATCCGGCAACTCATAGTCGCCGGCGTAACAAACAAGAGGCCCGAGCCGTTTACCACTTGGATCCTTGGGGCAGGAATAATACCCGCCACAATTACCCAAAGTTTTCAAATGGTCCGTAGCAACAATCTCAATCGTTTCTTTCATAACCGTATTTTCTTTCTTGGTTTGTTTTTCAAAAAGGCCACTTGCTTGCTTTTTGGCAGGATTCACGAAGCATACCGCAGTCGTGAAGGGCTTGTAACCGGGCGGCCTCGGCAAACTTCTCAGATTCGCATTGGTATTCGCCCTTCGGGTTCCGCCAGGCGTAAATCAGGTTGCGGGAATTATTGACAACTGCGCCAAGCCCATCTTCCCTGACTCCGATAACAGCGTCGTCAGCCGTTGCTCCTTGTCCGCCAAACCCCGGAACCAAAAAAATGGAATCTGGCAGAAGTTCGCGCATCTTCGGCGCGTCTTGGGGATAAGTAGCGCCCAGCACCACTCCAACGTTGCGCAATCCGCAGGAGCCTTCAGTCCCCTCGCCCCATTTCTGCACGTAGAACGCCATCGCTTGCCACGCAGGAACGCCCGCTACCACGAGTTGTTCAATAACCGAGTCCGGCTTGAACGAAGTCTTGGCAACGACAAAAATTCCGCTGCCATGTTCTTTGACTTTTTTGACGAAAGGTCCAACGCAGGCTTCACCAATATAACCGTTGACAGTAAGGGCGTCCACTCGAAAAGGCGAGACAACAGACTTAAGAACGGCCGGGTCGTCACCGTCGCCGAAAAATGGAACTTCTCCCAAATGTCCATCGGCATACGCGTCAACCGTGTCTCCACCATCATTGCGTTTGCCATCGCCAATAACCAGCAGACCTTTTCCCTTGGCGTATGCGATAGTGTCTTCAAGGGCTATCATCCCGTCCACTCCGTAGGCCTCGTAAAAGGCAAAGTTAGGCTTGACGCAAACCACGATGTCAGCTACCGCGTCGATAATCTGCCGGTTGAAATTAACAAACACCCTACCGACAGCCGAGTAGGTTCTGCCAAGTTCTTCGACGGCAGTGCGAATTAGGTGCGGGGGCATATAGCAGAGCTGGGGGTCTAATCCGCAGCAGAGAATGCTCTTTTTCTTTCTTATTGCCTCGCATAAGCGGTCGGCAAAGTTGGGAATTTCTATCATATACTGGCTCCTTCTCAATAGCGCTTTTGTTCTTTCAGCTCCTACCGCTAAGCAGGAATTAGTTTATATACTGTAGAATTGTAAAAGTGCAAAGTGATTTCAGCTTATCATTTTCTACATTTCTGTCAACAATTTTCTCCGGCAAATAAAAAACCACCGGGTCCTTTTGGGAACCGGCAGATAAATATTTTGACCCTGTTAGATGTGTTTAACCAACTGATATTCTGAGCCGTGGTGGACTAGTTTATATTTATATCCCATGTGGTCTTCAAAAATAGCTGATCCTTGGTTGTAAGCTTCATCAAAAAATACCTTAGCCTCATCGGCGGCAAGCTCGTATATTAAATACCGCACGCCTGCGGCGACATCTTTCTCGTGCGAAACAGTGTGGCCCTTAATTATTGTTTTCATAATTTTTATAATATTTCTATAACTTTATTTCTCGAAGAATACCCCGATATTATTTTAACACAAGATGACCCGGTTTTAAAGTAAACTGCCAAAGCATTCCTAATCGCCTCATTTGCCTTGCCCTTAACCGGAGGTTCTTTAACAGAAACAACATAATTGTTTTCGTCTACACGTTCCACTTTTTCCTCTCTAGAATTCGGTTTAGCTTTTACAAAAATACGCATAAGAGTGAAGCGAAGCAATGAGTTTTCAGCGTATTACAGGACACGAAGTGCCTGTCGAAGCGAGTTTCCCCGCCTTGGCGGGGACACGAGCGTTAGCAGAAAACTCACTGCCGAGCGAAACTAAATTGACACAGCCTCTCCGTCTCCAATTAAATCCACTTCCCTGCCCTGAACCAAAATTGCCTGGTCATCTGTTATAATTTTTAGACCCTTGGATCTTTTTTTAGGATCTGGCATTTTTTGTTTAATAATTTCCGCGTGTTCGGGTTGATAATGGACAAAAATATCAAACGGCACAAGGTTTAAGCCTTTCAAATTTTTTAAACCAACATTATTTTTGTCTCCATACCAACCTGCTGTTTGAACCGTGCGTCCGGCAACTATGCTTCCGGCAGAAACCCCAATGTACACTTTTCCGTCTTTTAATAATTTCCTTATGACTTTTTCAAAATTACAATCGCGCATTGATTTTAGCAGATAAAAAGTGTTACCACCCTCCACAAAAATAATATCTTTCAGCTCAAGCAACTTCATAATCTGTGTCTCGGTTTTGCCATCTATATCAACCTCTTCTATGTTAAAACCCATTTCATCTTTCATAATTGTCCAATCGGTTCTTAAATAATCTAAGTTCTCCTGAGGTTTTGCGGCAGTGGTTATAAAAGCCACTGTTATGTCATAGGCCGGCTTTTGCAAAAATTTTGTTATTTCGTCTTTCATTTGAGGCATCCCGCCCGAGGTCAAAAGTAAAGTTTTTGCCTGATTGTGTTTTACAATTTCTCTGACAAACCCAATGAAATAATTAATCAAGGCGATAAAAACCAACAAAGCTCCCAGCGCTCCAATCCCGGCTATGCCAAACGGGGTGAGAAAAAACTGCAATACCGATGTTTTCAAAAATGTCGCTTTTAGCAACGGCAACTGCCAGTAAATATTTAAAATTGATTGGGCGGTGTAAACCTCTGTTTTTCCAACAGCCAAAACATACTTGCCGTTGTTTTTTAGGTTGTAAATTTCTATTTTATATTTTCCCGCCAAAACCTGTTTTGAGAATTCCGGACCCTTCAAATAATAATCTCTGCCAAAAGAATCGTAAAACTCTTTCCACTCAAATGAGCCACCATCTATGTCAGCAATTTGTTCTTCTTTGTCCTTATTCACAGCAAAAATTTTTGCAGAATATCTCCCCTCTCTGTTAGCCGATTCCGGAACCAAAATATTGATATGCAACTCAAAGTCCTTACTCGAGTTAATAAAATAATCTCGGGGGCTGGCGCTTAGCTCATCGTAAAAATTTTGAGAAATTTCCGGATTACTTATTTGTATATCGCCTTTCTGCGAATAGACAACCCTGGGCTGGTAAGCCGAGGCAACAGAAATAAATCCAAATAAAAAAATTCCAATAATTAGCGGAAAAAATATCTTTTTCATTTCTTTTTGTGGCTGCAACTGCAGTTGTCGCAATCTAAATGGCACTCGCAACACCTATAACAAAGCCAAGGTCGGCATTTACACCTGTCTTTTTGTATCATCTGTTTGCCGCATTTTCTGCAGGCTACTGAAACCTTCGATTCTTTTAATTTTGCTTCTATTTCTTCCTTGGCCGGCGCCTCAATTTTATCATTTTTATACATTTTACCGTGCCCGGGAATTATCAAATTAGCCATTTTCAAAACCAGCTCCCTGCTCTCTCCAAGTTTTTTATAATCTGACGCAAAAGTGTCGTCTTCCAGGTTTTGAGGATAATTTTCTTTCCAAAAAACGTCTCCACAAATTGCTACAATACCGTCTTCGGTTTTCACAAAAAGGGCTATGTCTGTGTAATCGTGCCCCGGAACGCGTAAAATCCGGATATTGGGGGTAAATTGCTCATCCCAATCCTCAATTTTATTCTTTTCCCATAAACCAAAATATTCTAAAATCTTGGCATTAGGAAACATTCCGACATTTCTGTAATGATCTATATGCGAATGAGTAACGCAGACAACATTTACGTCGTCAACTGTTAGATTTTCTTTTTCCAGGGCATCTATCAGGGTCTGCCTGCTATCTAAAATTCCGGGGTCAACCACCATTACCAAATTGTCATCCCGCACCAGAGTAATTGTAGGCTGAGTTCTTTCTTCGCCCAGCTCCAGCACAGAATCGGCGTTTGTAAAACCTTCCACTAAAATTTTAACTACGGCTGCCATATTTTTTTAGTTTAAAACCCAAATTAAATAATTTAGAATACCGGCGAAAGAAACCCACAAAATGTACGGGAGCAATAAATATGCTGCGGCTTTGGACACTCTATAAAAATTAATTATCAGATAGATTATCGCAAACCAAAGCATTAAAAGTTCAAAAAAGGCCGCACCTAAAGAGTGCCACCCGAAAAAAATTATTGACCACAAAACATTCAAAAACAGTTGCAAAATAAAAATTATAACTATGTTTGCTTTCTGCCATTTACCATTAAAAAATTGTTGCGACCAGCGATTCCATGCTTTTTTCTTTCTAAAATCCAACTCGTTCTTTACAACAAATTTTTTAGACCAAACCATATACAAAGAGATTCCCATCAAAATAAACAAAGTTGTCCACACCGGACCAAATATCCAATTTGGAGGATTAAAAAAGGGTTTGTTTAAACCCCTATACCATGTTCCTATTTGAGAAACCGTGAAAAAAGAACCCACAACTCCCGCTAACTCGCAAATTATTACACTCGCCAACAATTTTATTAGATTATTATATTTCATATTATTTGCAGTCTTGCGGACACTCCTGATGAGTTTCCGGACAAATGCAATTAAGATTATCTTTTTTACCGCAGTTTGGATCTGTTTTTTGGCAGGTCCCATCGCCGCATCTGTCTAAACAAATGCTCAAAAAACCCGCTCCCGATCCGCCCTGAGCCTGTATTTCAACTGTTGGAGCGTCAACGATTGGTTTCGGAGAAGACTTGCTGTCTGTTTTCGCCCCGCCGGTTAAATTTTGCACTTTAACAACTGGCGCAGGATTGACTGTGTATTTATAAATTATAAACCCTGACAATAAAATTGCAACCAACGCCACAATTAAAGTTAATAAAACTTTTTTATCTATTTTTGAAAACATAGGTGTAATTATATTTATTATACTACTTCCTGTTGATAACACTGTTCGCAATAAACAATTTCCGGCCTGTCTGGCGCGTAAGATGTTTCAAATTCATTAGAACATTTTCCGTCGCCGTGAGGATGTTTGGCAACGTTCTGATAAATCCCGTTTTCCGATGTTGCACCCGCGCACTGGCACTTTCGGTGCCAAAGCTTCATTGGATTTCTTTGTTTAAGCCGCTCTTTGTGTCGGCAGGCAAAACACAATCGTGGCAGAGGTATGTTTAAATTTCGGTAAAACTTCAATTCGTCTGACGTGATGCGGAAAGCCGTGGCGCACCCGTCTTGGCAATTTCCCTCGTGCATACAGGAAATTGTTTCTTGCGTTATATTATCGGGAACGTCAGAAATCTTGGCAGGGAGATCGGCAGAATGCTTGGTTATATTATAATTTCTCGGTTGAGGCTCCCCCCAAGAATATCCCCGGACTTCCGCCTCTTCTTTTGTGAGAGGCATATAATCTTGAGCAACACTGTCATTGTAAGGGTAAGGGGAAATTTCCATCGGAAAAAATTCTCCATATTTATACACCCTATCTTTCTTGTCTACGTAAGGCATTTCGTTCATATGCGCTATAATTTTCGGAACAAGTTCTTCGTACCCTTCTTTTGTATATTGTTTGTTAAAAATACAATACGATTTATCGCGCAACGACACGCAACCGAAAAGATTATTACAACCGTGGCAATTTATACTATATTGAACGTCGTGCGAATACCAGACAACAAAATTAAACATGCACCTAGAGTTTTGCACGCCGGCAGAAACTGCATCATACAACAGCTCCGAACTCCCGCCTGTGCCTGGTCCGGTATCGTATGAGTCCTTAAACTCTCCCGAACTCCAATGCGAATATTTTACATTCTCCGCTCCGCTCAAAAAGTCAAAACAATAATATGCATTTTTTACATTATGAATGTGGTCCCCTACTGCGTTAGTGGACTTAAATATCTGGGCATAGCGATGAGGAACACGAAGATTCAGCTCTGTCGCATGGCGTCTAATATTTTGAATCGCATTCCAGTCGTCCACGTTAAACTCTTTTATTTTTTTAATATATTCTTCTTTTGTATGCTGTTCGTTAAAAATAAAATACGATTTATTCCGCAATCCCGCGCATCCAAAACAATTCGAACAGCCACGGCAGTCATAAAGGAAATAAGAGTCGTTACAATCTTTGCAAGTATGACTATAAAATAAGCGGTGAGAATCTTCGCAATATACATTGTCATAGCAAAACTCATTCCGACCACAGACGTAAAGGTCAAGTGAGTTCTTGTTGGCGTCTACACGGTTGCTATACATGCAATCTTCGTTAGTCCAGCCCGCGCTTACCAAATAACAATTTTTATGAGATACCACAACATTACAATAGCTTGAATTTACCGACTTATTGTCAAAAAGCGCGAGCGTTGGAGTCTTAATCATAAGCTCCTGAATCTGTTTGAAAAATGACTTTTGAAAATTATATTCCTTGCCGTAATCTAACGCATCCCAATTATCAGAATAAAACTCCTCGTGCTCATATATTTTCATGGGTGAATCTGGGCGGAATATAGAAATAATTTCTTTCCCAGTAGCGGCGCTCTTTTTACGATATAAAACAAGTTCATTACGAAACGCCATTCTTCTTTGTAATCTGCACTCCGGGCAAAAAGTTGGAGGTGGCACTTTTATTTTTTCGTAAAAATCAAAATCTTCGGGCTCAATCACGAAATCCTTTTTACAGTTTTGGCAAGTTTTAATTTCTTGATTCATAATTTTGAATTACGAGCCCTAAACTTCTCTAAACAATCTTTTAGTTGCATCTTTAGCAATCTTTTTCCTTCTGTAGTTTTCAGAAATTTTTCTCTTCGAATAGCGTCGCTCTTTAATAAATATCCCTCATACGCGATTATCATCGGCAGCTTGTTCTTGGTAGACATCACTTTTCCTTGTTTATGTTCTGATACCCTTCTTTTCAAATCATTTGTGCTCCCTGTATATATATTACCATTGTTCAGAGATAAAAAATATACATAATACATATTGTGGGCGATGAAGGAATCGGACCTTCGACCTCTGTCTTATCAGGACAGCGTTCTACCACTGAACTAATCGCCCAAAATTTTAAACTGATTATTTACTACACCCTTGCCCTATCGTATGATATGGTCTGTCTTATCAGTCCTGTCATGCGACAGGATTACCACTGAACTAATCGCCCGGTTCTATTTGGTTATTATAACTATTTTAGCAAAAAAATGTCAACAAGTCAAAAAAAGAGCCGCACCGAAGTGTAGCCTATCAAGGGTAAAAAATTAAATTGTGAACGAACAAAGAAAACGACTGACAGAGGAGATGTTGCCGAGCAGGCAAGAAAGAACGAGCGTGGCTGAGCTCAACAACAAGGCGCAGTGTGAATTCCTATTGGCATCTGCGCTTCAGCACTGAGTCCCCATGGTGGATTAAGCCAGGGAACTAAGCTCGTTTTCCGAAATCTCACAACAATGCCGTAGCACCATTGCGCTATTTTATACAGGCAGAGGGTCCGCCTGCTCCTTGGACTAAAATAGTGCCCTGTCAGCCGTTGTAGGCCGATGTATTGAATCGTTTCGTTATCACCCCTCTCTTTTCCGTTATCGGCTTCTTACCGCGGAAATTTTATAAAAAATCAGGGACAATTGGCAGGGGGAATTTTGCGCACAGAGAGACTTCTCTGCCACAGCGGGTAATAAAAGGCGGCAGGAGGACCGCCAGTATGGTCAACCCTTAGCACTTGGAGGGCTTACCCTTTACTTCCGCAACCCAATCGAGCTGCGTCATCTTAACGCCAAACGCATCACGGCGCTGAACGCTCTGCCAACTGTCCGGGAAACTGCCCTTCATAAATTCAAATTCAGGACAATTTTCCAGACAGTTAACAGATAAATTAAAGAGCTACCATAAATTAACGCTACCAGAATTAAACATTCTTGTCAATAATTTTTTCTAATTCTGAGGCACAACTCAAAATCTTGTTTTCTTGAAATTGGTTTCCAATAATCTGCAAACCAACCGGCAGCTTTCCAATTTTACCGGCAGGCAAAGAAAGCGCGGGCAGACCTGCCAAATTTACAGAAACAGTGTAAATATCCGCCAGATACATTGACAGCGGGTCATTCATTTTTTCGCCAATTTTGAAAGCAGGAAATGGCGTTACCGGACAAAAAATCAAATCAACCCCGTCATTCGACGGGGAAAATGCTTTTTCAAAATCTTGTCGGATTAATCCGCGCACTTCTTGGGCTTTTTTGTAGTAGGCGTCGTAATATCCTGAAGACAAACTATAGGTTCCCAACATAATCCTTCTTTTTGTCTCGGAACCAAATCCCACTCCCCTGCTGTTCAAATAAACATCTAACAAATCTTTTCCATTTTCCGACCGGCCATATCTTATTCCATCAAATCTAGCCAAATTTGCCGACGCCTCTGACGTCTGAATTATATAATAACAAGCTAAGGCATATTCCGAGCTTGATAAATTTATCTCAACAATTTCTGCGCCCTGATCCTCGGCTTTCTTAATTGCATTTCTTATTATTTTTTCAACTTCAGGGTCTAGTCCTTTGCCAAAGTATTCTTTCGGCACCCCGATTTTTATTCCCTTTAACTTTACTTCCGACTCCTCAAGTTTATAATCAGCCGATGTCGCATCCATCTTATCTTTTCCGGAAATTGCCTTAAAAACAATTTTACAATCTTCAACGTTTTTCGCCATTGGTCCCATCTGGTCAAGAGAGGAAGCGCTGGCAGTAAGCCCATATCTTGAAACTGCGCCATAGGTCGGTTTTAATCCGACAATCCCACAAAAAGAAGCTGGAGTTCTTATTGAGCAACCCGTGTCTGTCCCCAAGGTAAAACACGCCATGTTGGCGGCAACAGCTGCCGCAGAACCTCCGGAGCTTCCTCCTGCAACCCTGGTCTTGTCGTGCGGATTCTTTGTGACTCCAAAAGCTGAATTTTCGGTTGAACTTCCAAAAGCAAATTCATCTAAATTGGTTTTTCCTAAAATTATAACTCCCTGTTCTTTTAATTTTTTTACGCAGGTAGCATCATAGGAAGCAACATAATTTTCCAAAATCTTGGAAGCATTTGTGCATTTCTGACCTTCCACCAAAATATTATCTTTTATGGCGCAAGGTATTCCACAAAGCATAGGAAAATCCTGTCCTTCGGCTCTGCTCAGGGCGATTCTCTCGTCGGCTCGAATCGCTTGCGAGATTGCCAAATCTTCGGTTACTGTCAAAAAGGCGTGCAACTCTTTATCTTTTTTCTTTATATTTTCCAGGTAAGCCAAAGTCAAATCTCTGCTGGAGAATTTTTTATTTTTCAGTCCCTCGTGACATTGTTTAATTGTTAGCTCGGTGAGTTCCATAAAGCGCGCTTTACAAGATTGATTTCACTTTAATATAGCTGTCTTCTTTATCCGGTGAGGCGGCAACTAATTTCTCCGCCACTTCCCTGCTCTGAGCGACAACTTCATCTTTCCTCGTGCAGATGCCGGGCTTTTGCGAACTAGCCTTTTCTGACTTCGGAGCTTTCTTTAATAAATCAAAATAATCTAAAATATCTGACAGATCTTTCTGCATTTTTTCTGTTTCCTTTTCTGTTAATTCCAACCGCGCCAGCTTTGCAATGCGTTCAACCTCTTCTTTTGTTATCATACTTAATTATAATACCAAAAACTTAATAACTAAAATGGCACTTCCCCTTCCTCGTCTTTTGACATAACCTCTGCAAGAGTTTCTATATTTTCTAAAGCAATGCCGGCTCCGCGCACAACTGCAGTTAATGGGTCGTCTATTATTTTGCACGGCATTTTTGTTTCTTTGGAAATTAAGGTATCAAGTCCTCTCAGCAAAGAACCTCCGCCGGCTAAATAAATTCCGTTAGACATTACATCGGCCAAAAGTTCCGGCGGAGTTTCTTCAATCGTTGTTTTGATTGCCACGATAATTTGTTTTACCGACCTGTCTAACGCCCTTTGCACATCATCGTTGAAAATTACGACTTCTTCCGGCAAACCGGTAACCAAATTCCTTCCGCGCATTGGCATTTCCTTTTTTTCTTTCAATGGCATCGCCGAACCAATATTTATTTTAATCATTTCCGCGGTTCTCTCTCCAATTAAAAGTTTGTATTCTTTTTGCGCAAATTGAACAATGTCATCGTTTAATTTGTCTCCGGCAACGCGCAAACTTCTAAAAGTTACAATTCCTCCCAAAGAAATCACCGCCACCTCTGTTGTGCCTCCTCCAATGTCAACAATAAAATTTCCACCTGCGTCTTGAATGGGAAGTTTGGCCCCAATTGCGGAAGCCAGTGGTTCTTCAATCAAAAAAACTGTTCGGGCTCCGGCATTTTTTGCCGCGTCTCTAACTGCTTTTCTCTCAACCTCTGTAACTCCGCATGGAATACCAATAATTACCCTAGGCACGTTGGCCAAACCAAACATTTTTTTTCCGGAGGCCGCGGCCTTCTCAATAAAATATTTCAACATCTGCTCTGTTACTTCAAAATCAGAAATCACTCCGTTAACAAGGGGTCTTGTGGCAGAAATATAAGCCGGCGTGCGCCCCACCATTTTTTTTGCCTCCTCTCCAATCGCCAAAATCTGTCCTGTTTTATTGTTCACAGCCACCACCGAGGGCTCATTGATAATTATTCCCCTGTCTTTTACATAAACCAAAGAATTGGCCGTTCCAAGGTCAATTGCCATATCAACAGATAAAAAAGAAAAAAGATTTTTTAATTTCATTTTAATTTCAATAATTTTATCAGGTCTTTCACTTTAATTAATTTTGCGGCGCTTTTATTTCTTTCTTTGATTTCAAGCGAATTTTTTGCCAAGGTTTTCTCGGAAACAATAACTCTATAAGGAATTCCTATTAAGTCTGCTTCGGCAAATTTCTCTCCGGCTGATTTGTCCTGCCTATCATCATATAATACCTGAATATTTTCTTTTTGCAATTCTTGATAAATTTTTTGCGATGTGGCTTTAACTTTTTTGTCTTCTCCAAGCCCAATCAAATGAACTGCGAACGGCGCAATTTCTTTCGGCCAAACAATTCCTTTTTCATCGTGATTTGCCTCAACAACAGCCCCCATTGCTCTGGAAATGCCTATGCCATAGCACCCCATTATCACGGGCTTATCTTGGCCATATTGGTCTTTATATTTTAAATCAAATGGCAAAGCATATTTTGTCCCAAGCTTAAAAATATTTCCAACTTCAACCGCTTTCTTTTCCTGAAAACTGTCCGAACTGCAATTCGGGCAAGCCGGGTTTTCCGCTTTTATTTCTTTGTTTATTGCCGTTTTGCATTTGTTGCAGATATAAATTAAATCTTCGCCGGCCTCTGTAAGCATTTGAAATTCGTGCGAATATCTTGAAAAAGTTCCTCCCGAAGCCAAAGTCAAATAAGTTTCTTTTCCAATTCCAAGCTCCTTGAAAATGTTGAAATAAACTTTAATCATTTTGTCATAATACTTGTCTAAATCCTCTTGGCTCGCGTGAAAAGAATACAAATCCTTCATCAAAAATTCCCTTGTCCGTAAAATTCCGGATTTAGCCCTTAATTCGTCGCGAAATTTTGTTTGAATTTGAAAAACAGAAAAAGGCAAATCTTTATAAGAAAAAACAAATTTTTTAGCCAAAGGGCTTACAACTTCTTCATGCGTTGGACCAAGCGCATATTCTTTGTCGCCAGAACCTTTAACCTTGAAAAGAACATCTAAAGTATTCCACCTTCCGGTTGTAGTCCAATTTTCTTTTGGCTGTAAAACCGGCATTAAAATTTCTTGCCCGCCGGCGTCAACCATATTTTTTCTGACTACATTTTCAATATTTTTCACCACTCTAAACCCCAATGGCAAAAAAGTATAAACCCCTGCCATTAACTGGTCAACAAACCCGGCTCGCGCCAGTAAATCAGCCGAAACCGATTCCGTCTCCGCCGACTTATTCCCTTCGACACGGCTCAGGGCAGGTTTATTTGTCTTACAAAATAATTGTGATTGCTTCATATTTTTAAAAATTTATTTTTTACTTTCTATTTATTACTTTTGCGTTGGTTATCATATGACAACCTGACTCCTTTACTATTTTTCACGTGGCGTGAACTACTATTTTGATTCGGGTCAAATGGTGGAATTGACCCGAATCCAGTTACTATTGACAAGAAGATATAATAGAGTAAAATAGAAGTACAACAGGTAAATCCTCGTGCGTGGGCTTCCGGATGGTTGCTCGCAAATAACGCACGGGGTTTTGTTTTTTTATGGAAATAGCGGACTCTCCTCCGTTATTTTATTTTTAATTAAATTATAATAACTGTCATCTCCATATTCATATTTTCTAAAAATTGACCAACTGACATAGTCCACCGCCTGCAATGATTTTTCCTCAAAAGGTGTTTTAATTTTAACATTAATATTAATTTTGTGTTGGCTTCTTGCTTGATTGTCTATATAATTTCTAAAATTTTCATTTAAAAATTTATTAGTTTCCCTTCTAGATGCAATCAGCTCAACACTATCTTTCTCGGTAATAATCTTCTTTGTGCATATTCTATCTAATAAGATGTTCGCGACATAATTATAAAGAACGCTTTTTTCTTCCCTTAAATTAGTATAAACTTTTTTCTTATTTAAATAAATCGCCATTATTATACATTCTTTTTCACTCAACCTTTTAAGTAATCTTTGACGAATTATTGGCTTGTCTTTTGTGGCATGCAGAACGCCAAATTTTCTTTTATATTTTTTAGCTAGTTCTGAGTGAGTTCTTTTAACAATTTTTTCTATCACTTTTTTGTTTTCGGTGGCTAAAAAGGTTATTACAAAAAACTTTGAAGTTTTCTTTTTCTTAAAATTAAATCCTAAATCTCCTGATTCATCTAAAAAAATATAAGCCATTTGATTACTTTTATAAGCTTGCTTTTAGGAAATCGGTAAAACGTGGGATATCAAATTTTACTGTAATAAACAAAGACAAAGCAATCAAGATTATAAAAAATGTCATTGTAATCCCCTGCTCAAATTTTACTGAAACCGGCTTGCCTTTAATTTTTTCAATCAACAGAAAAATTATTTTTCCGCCATCCAACGCCGGAATGGGAAACAAATTGAATATGGCAATCATCACGGAAATTATGCCCATAAAATACAGGAAAAAACCTGCGCCATAACTTGCCGCGTTTGCCAGAAATACTGTAATTCCGAGAGGTCCGGCAAAAGAATCGCCCTGCGGAGCGCCTTTTCCGGAAAACAAATTCACCAAAATTTGCCACAAACCTTTCAGCGCGTTTATTGTTGTCTGCCAGGTGTAAGTTACTCCCTGAACCGGCGCCATATACCAGGCAGTCTTTTCAATAAGAGTTGCCATTCTTTCCAGCCCCACGCCCGTAGCTCCTTGGCCTGACGGTGGGTTAATTCTTGGCGTTAAATTAATATCAAAAGCCTTGCCACTTCTTTCAATTGTTAAAATTATTTCTTTGCCTTTATTCTCTCCGGTAATTTTTTGAAAGTCTGAAACTTTACTAATTTTCGTATCAACATTTCCAACTTTAACATTTCTTATGGTGTCAGCAATTTTTAACCCTGCCGCTCCTGCCGGAGAATTTTGAGATACCGAAACTATTTTTACCTGCGGATTAGTAAGCCCCTGAACATCTTGATCACCCACGGGCAAATCAGCGCCCATTGCAAAAACAATTGAAAATAAAATTATGGCAACAATCCAAAAAGCCGCCACTCCCCCAATCATAATCAAAAATCTTTGCCAAATTTTAAGTTTTACAAAACTTCTGTAATCATCCACACCGCCCTCCTCGCCGTAAATTCTGACAAATGCTCCAAGCGGTATCCAGTTTATTGAATAAATAGTCTCTCCTATTTTTTTCCCTAAAATTCTTGGCGGATAACCAATGCCAAACTCATCAACCCTTACTCCAAATTTTTTAGCTATAATAAAATGCCCAAACTCATGAATGATCATTAGGGCAATTAAACTTAGAAATGCCAGCACCAAAATTAAAATACTTGAAAGCATGTACGAAGCGAGGCAAGCAATTTTTTAGCTGCAAGACGTAGGCTCCCCGAAGGAGGATGTCTTGCGAGAAAAAATTAATTGCCGAGCGAAGATTAAACTAGCTCGTTTTTCTTTTTCTCAACCAGCTTTTTTATTTTTTCCTGATAGTCGTCAACTACTTTTTGCAATTCGTCTTTTCCACGGAATTTGTCATCTTCAGAAATCTCTTTGGCTTTTTGAGCCGCCTGAATTTTATTCCAAACATCTTCTCTTTGCCTTCTCATAACCTGTTTTGTCTGTTCTGCTTTTTCGTTTATAATTTTACCCAAAGACATCCTGTATTCCTCGGTAAGCAACGGCAAATTCAGCCTGATGACATTTTTATCAACAACGCAGGACATTCCCAACCCCGATTGAGAAATTGCTTTTTCTATTGGCTCTATATAGGAAGCATCCCATGGCTGTATCACAATTTGGTTGGTTGCCGGCGTGGAAATTGCGCCCAATTGTTTCAATGGAAATTTTGAGCCAAAAGCGCTTACCTCTATGTCTTCAACTAAAGTCGGCGAAGCCCTTGAAGTCCTTATTTTAGCCAGCTCACCTTCTAAAAATTTAAAAGATTTTTCTAATTCCGGTTTAACCTTGTCTATAAACTCTTTGTACGTCATGTGTGAAGCGAGGCAATAAACTTTTTGCAGTCCCTGGTCCACTTGTCTCCGCAGAGACAAAGGGGGTTACCAGCAACGGAAAAAAGTTTGTTGCCGAGCGATAATACTGCCGAGCGATAAATTTACAGCTCCATTAGTAATATCTCCAAAGCCAGTTTCGGATTGGCGTTTGTAAATAATAAATTTTTATTTATTTCTTGTGACATTTCTAAAAATTTCTTCGCTTTTTTATCTGAAAAATTACTCAACAGCTGTTTTCTAAAATGCCTTTGCATCACCTCTAAAATTTCGCGAAGCTGCTGCTTTTGAAAATCAATTGCTTTTGCATACTTAAATTTATCTGCAAGAGTTGAACTCATCACCGGAATTAAATCGCTTAAAATTTTCTGTTCCCTTTCCAGTCTTTCAGGATTTTTCGGTAAATCTTTTGGCTTAAAAAATTTAACATTCTGGCACCTGGAAATTATGGTTGGCAATAGCATGTCGGGTTTTGAAGAAATCATAATCAGCAATGTCTTCCCTTTCGGCTCTTCTAATGTTTTCAAAAAACAGCTCTGCGCCTCCTGATTCATCTTTTCGGCGTCGTCTATCACCACAACTTTATATCCTCCATTATAAGATTTGTAGGACAAAAAGTTTTGAACCTCCCTTATTTGTGAAATTTTTATTTCCCCGCCATCTCCAAATTTATCATCTTTTTTATTCGCTTCACTTACAATCATCAAATCGGGAAATTTACAGCCAAGCATTCCTGCAAATTCTGTGGCAAACATTTTCTTGCCTATTTCCTTTGGTCCTGTAAATAAATACGCATGAGAAAGCTGGCCCAGTTCAAACTTATTTTTCAAAAACTCCCACTGCTTTTTATGTCCGATTAGCATAAAATAATAAGTGAGGAAAATTATTTTCCGAGCAAACCCTATTTTTTCGACATTACAACTTTTTTGTATTCCTCCAAATTTTCCAAAACTATTCCTGTTCCTTTAACAACACAAAAAAGAGGTTCTTCCGCCACAAAGCAAGGCACGCCCGTGCTTTGAGCTACCAGTTCGTTAATTTTCGGCAACAAACTTCCCCCGCCTGCCATAATAATTCCTTTGTTCATTATATCGGCGGAAAGTTCCGGCGGAGTTTCTGCCAATACGTGTTTTACCGCCTGAATAATTTCTGCCAAAACATCGGATATAGCCTCGCAAACTTCGTTGTTAGATATTTTAATATTTCTTGGCAAACCCAGAATTAAATCCCTGCCCTGTATTTCCAAAAATTTTACTTCTTTTTGGGGAAGAGCGGTTCCAATTTTTATTTTTATTTCTTCAGCCGATTGGGTTCCAATAGCCAAATTATATTTTTTCTTTATGTAGTCGCCAATTGCCACGTCTATTTTGTCTCCGGCAACCCTGACAGAGTGCCAAGTTACAATGCCTCCTAAAGAAATCACCGCCACCTCGGAGGTGCCTCCGCCAATATCAATTATCATGTGCCCCGAACAAGAATTTATGGGAATTCCAGCTCCAATGGCTGCTAAAATTGGCTCTTTGGCAACATAAGCTGACTTTGCTCCGGCTGAAAGCGCCGCCTCAATTACAGCCCTTCTTTCGGTGCTGGTAATTCCGGCAGGAACAGAAATAACAAGCTCTGGCTTAAAAAATTTAAATCTTGAACTTGTTTTGTTTATAAAATATCTCAACATTGCCTGAGTCACTCGGTAATCAGCAATAACTCCATCTTTTAATGGCCTGTAAACCTTTATGTCGGCAGGAGTTCTGCCAATCATTTCCTTAGCGTTCTCGCCCACTGCCAAAATTTTATTGTCGGTTAAAGAAATTGCCACAACCGACGGCTCATATAAAACAACTCCCTTGCCCTGAACATAGACAAGAGAATTACAAGTTCCCAAATCAATTGCTATTTTATTATTAAACATAACTATAATTCTTAATTTTTAATTTGAAATTCTCTTTACATCCGCTCCAAGTTCAGACAGTCTTTCCTCAATTTTCTCATATCCTCGATCAATTTGAAAGACGTTTTCAATTATTGTTTGACCCTCAGCTGCTAGCGCGGCGATTACCAAACAAGCTCCTCCCCTTATGTCCCACGAATCAATGCCTGCTCCTGAAAGTTTTGTCGGACCAAAAACAAAAATTCTGTGCGGGTCAACCATTTCAATGTTGGCTCCCATTTTTTTCAACTCCTGAATATAATTAAACCTGTTTTCATACAAAGGGTCGTGAACCAAGCTTTTCCCTTCTGCTGAAAGTAAAAGAGGAATTATTATTGGCAGTAAATCTGTCGGGAAACCCGGATACGGCAAGGCTTGAACTTTTATTGCTTTTAAATTTGGTGAATGAGAAACTATAACATAATTTTCGCCTCTTTCAAAATTAACGCCTATCTCTTCTAATTTTGCCAAAAATAAATCTAAGTGCGATAAGTTAACACCAGTTACTTTAATTTTCCCCGGAGCCATTGCTCCGATAACTATAAAAGTTCCTGCTTCTATTGGGTCAGGAATTATTCTATGGTTGCATCCGTGTAATTTTTCAACTCCCTCTATTTTTATAGTGTGCGTTCCAAGCCCCTTAATTTTTGCTCCCATTTTCAAAAGCATTTCTCCCAAATCCTGAACATGAGGCTCAGAGGCCGCTCCTTTTATAATTGTTGTTCCTTCTGCTAAAACAGCCGCCAGCATTACAGCTTCTGTGGCAGTTACTGAAAATTCTTCCAAAACAATTTCACTGCCAACCAGTTTTTTACAACTTACTTTGTAAATGTCCCCCTCCCGCTCAATTTTTGCGCCTAATTTTTCTAACGCTCTTAGCTGAACAGATATTGGTCTTAAACCTATCCTGTCTCCGCCAGGCGGAGGCATTTTAAAATTACCAACCCTTGGTAAAAGGGCTCCAAAAAATAATACTGAAATCCTTGTTTTAGAAAATTTTTCAAAATCCACTTTTTCCGGAGAAATATTTTCTGCTTCAACCTTAACAATCCTTCCGTTTACCGAGACTTTTACTCCCATGCTCTTTAATACGTCCAACGTGCTGGAAATATCTTCAATCAAGGGCAAATTATCAATAACGCATTCCTCTTGTGTAAGCAAACAAGCCATCAGAGCTGGCCCTGCCGCATTCTTTGAACCCCTGACTTCAACTTCCCCGTTAAGTTTTTTTTCGCCTTGAATTACAAACTTGTCTGTCATAGTATGTTTTATCTTAATCCAAAAAAACTTTCTTGGCAAGTGTCTTAAAAGTATGGAAAAAACAGTCGCTTTGTGATAACATAAATCTAATTTCAATGACTAAGAAAACTCGTTTAATAATAGTACTTTTTTGCGTGGCTTGCTTTTTGATTATAGCTCCTATTCTAGTGTTGCACTCTATAGGTTACAGATTTGATCTTGAAAAGATGAAAATCACGGCAACCGGAGGCATTTATGTGAGGACTTTTCCTGCTCCGGAGAGAGTTGTTATTGATTCTAAAATTTTGGAAAAACCAGGAATGTTTTCTAATTCAGTCTTTACACAAAACCTATTGCCCGATCTTCACACTGTTTTGATAGAAAAAAATGGCTACTACGACTACGTTAAAACCTTACCCGTTAAAGGAAAAGAAGTTACAAAATTAGAAAACGTGCTTTTATTCAAAAAAAATATAAAGTTTGATGTTGTTAAAGATACAACTCAATCCCCTTTCAACACCGAAGAAAAATTCATTATAAAAAATAATAACTTATACTATTCCAACGCTCCTGAAAATAGCGCCGTACCTGCAAGCATTAAGTCGTCGCCTGTCCTGAAAAAAATAGTTGCTTTTACGATTCAAAACAACAATATTATATGGCTTAGTACAGACGGTCTTCTCCACAAATCTGACTTGTTAAACCTTGCCAGCACCGACCCGGTTAAAATTACTTTGGCCCCGATAAAGATGAGCAAAATCGGCTCTTATAAAATAATTACCGATAACAAAGATATTTTTGTTGACAACAATGGCAACCTTTTGCTGTTAAATACCAAAACCAACAATTTGGACATTTTCGCCAGCCCAGTAAAAAACGCTAAAATATCTCCTGACTCTAAAAACATAGCTTACTTTGACCAGAAAAATTTATACATTACTATCCTTGGCGAACCTGTCAATAAAAATATTTTATACAAATCTCCTGAAACGATAACAGATTTCATTTGGCTGAATAATTACTATCTGATTATTGCCTCTGCAAATAAAATTGCGATTTCAGAGATTGATAACCGAGGGAATGTTAATATCATAGACTTGCCTCAAACTATAACAATTGCTGACGATAAAATAGACATTAAAAATCCTCAGATATTTTTTAACCAGCAAGAAGGCAAGCTTTATATTTTAATAGACAAAACTCTGCTCTCCTCGGAAAAATTAATCCCGTAGCAAACAAAAAATCACCTCTCGGTGATTTTTTTATGCTTTATGATGTTTGCGTTTCAATCTTTTTTTTGAAGTCTTCCCAGCTGACAACATCTCCGTTTGCCATTTTACAGATGTCTTTAAAAGGACAATAACTGCACTGCCAATCGCGCGGAAAGCCTGCCAAGCGCGCAGGCAAGACGCCTTTCTCCACTTGATCTTTCAAGGCATAAAATTTATCTAAAAGCGACTTGCAAAGCGTTTCGTCGTAATCAACAAAAAACTCCTTCATCTCTTGCTGGTCTTTATCTATATAAAGCAAGATGCCTTTTTTAATGTTAAAAAAATGTAAATATAATTGTATTTGATAAATATTTTCTTCTTTGGGAGCCGACATTTTCCGGAAAATCATGCTGTTTATGCTCTTGATATCCAGCACATAATTTTCGTTTCCGATGCACAAAATGGCGTCGGCTCTGCCGGAAACAATTTCCTGCGAAGGAATTGGGATTTCTGTAACAACGCCCAACCTTAACCGGTAAAGAATGTTAAAAATTGACCTGTGAATGTTTTCTCCACGCTCAAATATGCGCATAATTCTGGCGTCCAAAGGCTCACGCGGAGCATTTTTTAGCTTAAAAAAAACAGCCCGCGGACACTTGCCCGCGTCTGTAATATAAAATTTCGTCTGTTCCCTATTCTTCTGATTCTCTAAGTAAAATTGATCTATAAGTTCCTTTAACATACTAATATCTTATCATTTCAAAAAATATATGCAAGCTGAGTAAAAAAAGAGCTCTACGTTCCCGTAAAGCATTGGCTTGAAAAAAGATCATCTGACTCCCAAAGTTTCGCCGAGGTACTCAAGACCCTTTGGTTTGATAATGACCCTCTTATTGCCCTCTTCAACATGCCCGGCATGTACGGCGCCGAAGTCATATACGGTCGGGATGTCCCAAAGTTTTTCAACATCGGCGTCAGGAATAAAGAGCGCAAAACCAGCGCCCATATTAAAATTAGCGTAGGCTTCCCTGTCGCCAACTGGCCCATAGTATTGTATAATACAGAAAGACCCTCAAATGATGTTCTGTTTCCAATACAGAAGGACCCTGAAATTAAGGCTTGAAAATGTTAAAAAAGATGGCAGGATTGGAGCATGATAATCAACATGCAAGACGACGATGTCGTTTC
>JAPLYZ010000005.1 GCA_026395295.1 Candidatus Staskawiczbacteria bacterium | reverse complement strand
TAAAAGCATACTTTGTTGCTAAAAAACTTCATAAACAAGTTCATTTCGACATATTCCACCACGTTACCTACGCCAACGATTGGATGGCAAGCTACATAGGAGCTTTGTTGCCCGTGGCATATGTCAGGGGTCCCGGGGGAGCCTCTCCAAAAATTCCAAAAGGATTTATTGATGACTATCCTTTGAAAGATCGTTTTTCAGAATGGTTTAGAAGTTTTGGCCATTTGGTATCTAAATGCGATCCTTTTTATATAATCGGTCAGAAAAAAGCCAAAGTTATTTTATTGTGCAACAATGAAGCGCTAAAAACAGTATCCCAAAAGTGGAAAAATAAAGCGCAACTTTTTCCGGTTACAGGGATATCATCAAAAGAATTATCATTTCTCGATTTAAATAAAAAGCCAAAAGATAATTTAAACAGCAAATTTTCCCTTGTTTCGGCCGGCAAGCTCATGAGGATAAAAGGATTTGACCTTGCCATTCGAACCTTTAAAATGTTCAACGAAAACCAGAATCGCCAGACCAGGTAGTGACAGAAATGGCCAAGGCTTTAGAACGTTTGTACAAAGACAGTGACTTAAGATCAAGGCTTGGCAAAAACGCCCGCCAGCGGGCAGAAGAGTTTTATAGCTGGGATAAATTAGGAAACAGATTGGCTACACTTTATGAAAAATCAACTGTTTAATTTAGTTAGGTCGAAAACAACAATAAAGAATAACCAAAAAATTATTAGCGGTTTTCTGGCGGCGTTTTTGTTGTGGCTTTGCTTTTGGGCAACATACAACACGGATATTTTCAGAATATTTTATGTTGGATTTCCTCATGGTTTTTTTGACTTAATTCACGGTTTGCGAAGCCTGTTTCCATTTATTTCTTTAGCCGGAGCAATCTTTATACTCGTAAGGAATAAGAAATTTAACAGAGATTTATTCAAGGGTCCTGTCGGTCTGCTTTTGGCGTACTCAATTATTGGGGTCGTTGCTTCAGCATTGTCGAAAAGTCCGATAGAGTCTTTGTATTGGGGGGTTCTTTACACTTCTGTTATCATATTATTGCTCGCGGTTTTGACGGGCCAGGAAGCATCTAAAAATCTTTCTATTATAATTAATGCGAACTGGATTATTGCAGCTATTCTTAGTGTCGGTTTGTTGATATTTTTTTTAATACAGCCAGGAGTAGTGCATTCATTAACTTATAATTTTTTAATCTGCAGCCAGAGGCCATTTGAAGGGTTGGGGAATTTGCAAAAAGAGGCTCAAATGTTCGGTATGGTGGGGACAAGGCCTACCGGACTTGGGAGGTATGCCGGAATAATGGCGATAGTAGCTCTAGCAAGTTTTTTTCAGACAAAAAAACGTTTAAAAATTGCATGGTTGTCAGCTTTTATTATTTTTTTGTCTATACTTCTTTTTTCAAAAGGAAGAACAGAAGTTGTAGCATTTATTGTGGCGGCTATTTTTGTTATTTGGCTTGCAAAAAAAATAAATTTCTTTTCAGTTCTTGGCATATGTCTTATTTCTCTTATATCGGTCGTTATAATTTTTTATAATGTGCCGTGCGCTAATTATTTGGGCTTTTTAAAGCCAGCGCCAGTCTCTGAGATAACCCCTACGCCAGATCCCAAGAAAAACCCTGATGTCGTCGCGTCAGCTCCAGTGTCAACAATTCCTGTGGAGACTTCCACGGTGGAGCCCGCGACCAGCGCTTTTGAGTTAAAAAATAAAACGATAGTTTTCACATTAAGCGGAAGAACCAGTGGGGTTTGGAACGATGCATGGCATTTATTTTTGAGCAATCCTTTGTCGGGTTACGGTTTTCAGGCAGACAGAATTTTTCTTAACGGCCAGCATGCTCATGACTCTATAATTCACGCTTTGATACAGGCCGGAATTTTAGGAACCGTTTTGTTTGTTTTTGCATTTATTTTAGCTTTCTCTTTGTTGCTAAAGCTTTTCAAAAGTAGGCAGATTGAGGAAAAAGAAAGGAATTTTTTGGCAGTCATCTCGGCGGTTTTAGTTTTTCTCGCCGTGAGAAGCATTACAGAATCGGTGGCCTTTTTTGGCGCTGACTGGCTGTTTGTAGCCCCAATGATTGCCTATATACAATGCTTAAACGATAAAAATGTTATTGCTCGTGGAAAAATCGGCCCCGTAAAGAAATCAATTTTGAATTTTTTGGGTAATAAAATAAATATTATTACAGTTGAAGAAACCGTAGAAAAAATATCAGCTTGGATTAAAAACGAATCGGAAAAACTCCACTGGATTGTTGTAACGGGAATGCACGGAGCAGTAGAAGCGGAAAAACATGCAAGTTTTAAATATATTATAAGCAACGCCGACATGTTTGTGCCTGATGGAATTTCTTTGGTGTGGCTGGCGGGACTTAAAGGGTTCAGCGCAGAAAAGCGCGTTTCTGGCGCAGATTTGATGCAAGAGTTTTTTAGAGTTGCAAACAAAGAAGGTTTTAGCAGCTATTTTTATGGTGACACCGATGAAACACTGAAAGAATTAAACAGAAAATTATTGACGGATTTTCCTAATTTAAAAATTGCGGGAAGCTATTCGCCGCCATTTAGAGAATTAACGGAAGAGGAAGATAAGAATGTTGTTGAAAGAATAAACCAGGCAAAACCGGATGTTTTGTGGGTGGCGTTGGGTCTGCCAAAACAGGAAAGATGGATTTTTAAGCATAGAGAAAAATTAAATGTTCCGGTGGTAATTGGCGTAGGGGCCGCTTTTAAATTTTTATCAGGAAAGGTGAAACGAGCTCCGAAGTGGATTGGAGAATCTGGTTTTGAATGGCTTTGGCGTTTGGCGCGCGAGCCGAGAGTAGTCTGGAAAAGAGTTTTTATTGACGGTCCAATTTTTCTTTGGCTTGTTATAAAATACTTTTCAATTTTTGATTTTAAGAAAAGGGCATACAGGTTAAGCAGGTCAATTGCGAGAAAAATTTTGTTATTCACAGAAAAAAATATTTTGTTTCCGATAGGAATATTGATTGGTCCTAAATTATTGGAACAGTTAACTCCTTATGACGTGAAAGGATTTGAAGATAAAGTAAGGCTGGGGAATTTGTGCGACGGAGGCTATTTATTGCCATCTAAAGCGCTACCTCTGATTGATGTTGCATATAGCTATGGAGTAGGAGGCGACGTAAGCTTTGAGGAAGATTTAACGAAACACACCAATGCCAGAGTTATGTTGTATGACCACACTGAAGATAAGTTGCCGGTTGAAAATAAAAATTTCATTTTTAAAAAGCAAGGAATTGCCAGAAAGAAACATGGAAGTTTCAACACATTTAGAAATGATTTAGAAGAAAATGGCGATGCAAGTAAAAAAGTTATTTTAAAACTGGATGTGGAAGGTTGTGAGTGGAAAATTTTAGATGGAATAATAAATGAATCTTCAAAAAATATTGTGGCGATTGTTTTGGAGATACATCAGTTGTACAGGTACGAGAAAATTTTAAGCTATATAAAGATATTAAAGAACGTAAATTCAAAATTTACTCTTGCGCACATACATGGCAACAATAACAGCGAGTCCTTTGTATTTGGTAAAAATAATATTCCTAGCGCCTTAGAGTTGACGTTTATAAATAGCGGTTTAGTTCAAGATAAATCTATTATGGTCAACAGTCTTCCATCGGAAAAAGATTATCCGAATATAAAAGGAAAAAATGATGTAGTCCTTGATTTTTGGAAAAAATAGCAAGCGTTATGTGTACACTTGAAAATAAGACTAAATTTTGTTAATTTAAAATAAGACAATATATGGAAAATCAAAAAAAAGTTTTAGTTACGGGGGCCGGAGGGTTTATTGGCCACCACTTGGTTAGGTTTTTAAAAAAGCAAGGTTATTGGGTGAGGGGGGTTGATATAAAAGAGCCGGAATATTCGCCCAAAAATGAGGCGGATGAATTTTTGCTGCTTGATTTGAGATTTTTGGAAAATTGTTTGAAAGCCACCGAAGGCATTGAAGAGGTTTACGCTTTGGCGGCAAATATGGGCGGGATTGGTTTTATTACTTTTCATAATGCAGATGTTTTGTATGACAATGTTTGCATAAACGCCAACACAGCGGAAGCTTCCAAAAAAAATGGAGTAAAAAGATTGTTTTATTCTTCTTCTGCCTGCATTTACCCGACTTATAAGCAGGAAGAGACAAATTTGGTGGCGTTAAAGGAAAGCGATGCCTACCCGGCTGACCCGGACAATGAATATGGTTGGGAAAAATTATTTTCTGAAAGATTATATAAAAGCTATGGGGAATTTTATCAGGCGCGCATAGCCAGGTTTCATAACATTTTTGGGCCCGAGGGGACTTATGACGGAGGCAGGGAAAAGGCGCCGGCGGCTCTTGCCAGAAAAATTGCTTTAGCAAAGGATGGCGACTATGTTGAAATTTGGGGCGACGGGTTACAGACAAGGTCATTTTGCTATGTTGATGACTGCGTGGAGGGAGTTTATAAACTGATGAGGTCAGATTTTAAGGAGCCGTTGAACATTGGTTCGGACCGACTGATAAGCATTAACGATATGTTAGATATGGTTGCAAAAATTGCCGGCAAAAAAGTGAATAAAAAACATTTGCTGGACAAACCGCAGGGGGTGAGAGGCAGGAACTCGGATAATACTTTGTGCAAGAGAGTTTTGAACTGGGAGCCGAAAGTCTCTTTGGAAGAAGGCATGGAAAAAACATATAAATGGATAAGCGAGCAAATTAAGGGCGTTCAATAATATGAGCTACCAAATAGGATTTTATTTTTTTCTCTTTTTAACAGCAGGATTATTGTCTGCAATTTTTACGGTTTTAGCAAAAAAAATAAGCTTGAAATACGGTTTTTACGACGACCCGGGCAAAGACAGCCTTAAAATTCATAAAATGCCGATTCCTTTTTTAGGCGGAGCGGCTGTGCTGGGGTCTTTTCTTTTGTGCCTTATTTTGGTTTGGCTTTTTAAACCAGGGCATGGAATTGCTTTTGACAACTCGGCGCTGATAGCAATATTTGTGGGCAGTGTTATTGCCTGGTTTTATGGATTTTGGGATGACACATACTGGCAGGACAGAAAGAAGATAAAGCAAAGCGCTAAAATTTTTCTGCAAATACCCATTGTTTTGATTTTAGCCCTTATTTTTTATAACGCGCAAATAAAATACCAATTTTTTGGCTTGTCTTTGTTCGGGATTTTTTTAGCCGCATTGTGTTTTCTTTTTATTGAGAATGCTACAAATTTGCAAGACGGCCTTGATGGTTTGGCTTCGGGAATTATTTTTATCTCTTCTGCGGCATTTTTTATATTTTTTGTTTTTTCCCAGAATTTATTTGCGGCTTCTGTGTGCGTAATAATCTCCGGCGCGCTTTTTTCTTTTTTGTTTTTTAACTGGAACCCGGCATCTATTTTTTTAGGGAACAACGGCAGTTATTTTTTGGGATTTTTAATGGTGGTTTTAGCAATTATGTCTTCGCAACCGGGCAGATTTTTTTATTCCTTTGTCCCGTATTTATTGATTGGAGCTCCTATTTTTAACGTTTTTTACGTTTTTGCGAAAAGAGGGGCTGTGGGCAGATCTTTTTTTTCTGCTGACAGGAGCCATTTGCACGACGATTTGTTTAAAGCCACGAAATCTGTTACAAAATCGGTTGTATGTATTTATTTTATGCACTTAGTTTTTGTTGCCTTGGGGTTATTTATTATTTTTAAACTGAAATGAAATTTTTTAATTATAAAATAATTTTTGGCATTTGCGCAGGGTTGTTTTTGCTTGCAGGAAATGTTTTGGCAGCTAATTATGGAGACGTTGCAAACTTTAATGTGGATAAAAATTTTGACGCTTCGGCCAGAACCCAAATATCGGCCACATTGGTTAAGACTGCCAATAATATTTATTTTTACATTGATAAAATTTGGTGGGATTTGCAGCCCCAGGCAAAGCAAGCAGAAATTTTGGCTGATTTAGACAATTTGTCATTGGAATTTGATAATAAAATTTATCCGACTCTTACTTCTGTTTTTGGTCAAGAGTGGAAGCCGGGAGTTGATGGAGACAACAGGACAACCGTTTTGTTCGAGGCTATGAATTCAAACGAGGGCGGTTATTTCCGCACAACCGACGAATACTTGAAGCTTCAATTGCCAAACTCCAACGAGAGAGAGATGGTTTATCTTTCTTTGGACCATTTTGGAGATTCCCAGCTTAAAATATTTTTAGCGCATGAGTTTGTCCACCTGATAACTTTTAACCAAAAAAACAAGATTTTTGGAATTGAAGATGATACTTGGCTTAACGAGGCAAGAGCCGACTACGCTTCAACTATTTTAGGATATGACGACAAATATGACGGTTCAAATTTGCAGAGAAGGGTCAGCGATTTTATAGAAAATCCCTCAGACTCTCTAACCGAGTGGGTTGGCTCAAAATATGATTACGCCAGCGTAAGTTTGTTTACTCATTATTTGGTGGACCACTATGGCATAAATATATTGATTGATTCTTTGAAATCAAAATACGCCGGCATAGACAGCATAAACTATGCTTTGCAAAAAGTGGCGAGCAAAGACACTTTTAAACAAATTTTTACAAATTGGACAATTGCTTCTGTTTTGAATGACTGTTCGGCAAGCCAGAGGTATTGCTATTTAAATCAAAATTTAAAGAATATTCGATTGGCCCCCTCGCTTAATTTTCTGCCTTTGACCGGAAACGTTTCTTTATCTGTTACAAATGTCACAAAAAGTTGGACTGGAGACTGGTTAAAGTTTATAGGAGGCAACGGGAATTTAAAACTTGATTTTTCAAGCTTGAAGGGGCTGGATTTTCAAGTGCCCTATATAGTGGGAGATTCTGCGGGAAGTTACGCTGTAAAATTTTTAACATTGGACAAAGACGAGAAAGGGGAAATAACCGTGGATAAGTTTGGTTCAGATTATAAGTCTTTGATTATTATCCCTTCTTTGCAGTCAGATGTTTATAAGTCGGACGATTTGGCGCCCACATACCCGTTCAGCTACACAGTGTCGGTTACAGGCTCTGCGCCAGTTGGCGACCAAGCCTTGATACAGCAGCTTTTAGATAGAATTGCAGCATTGAAACAGGAGATAGCCAGAATTCAGGGGCAGAAAGACGCTTTTGATTCGCAAAATTTTTGTTCTCAGTTAAATGAGAATCTTTATTTTGGCTTGGCAGATAAGACCAGTGTGAGATGTTTGCAGGAATTTTTGAAAAACCAAGGGACAGACATTTATCCTGAAGGATTTGTTACCGGGAATTTCGGAAACCTAACAAGAACTGCGGTAATCAGATTTCAAGAAAAATATGCAGGAGATATTTTGATTCCGGTTGGACTTTTTAAGGGGACAGGTTACGTTGGCAGTCAGACAAGAATAAAGATAAATCAGATTTTAAGCGGAGGATAAAAAAAATTATTAGACCCTAAATATTATGTGTGGAATAATCGGTTATTTGGGCGACAAAAACGCCAGTAAAATTTTAATTGACGGATTGAAAAAACTGGAATACCGCGGTTATGACAGCGCAGGAATTGCAGTTGTGGCAAACGATGGAATTAAGTGTTTGAAATCTAAAGGGAGAGTGGCTGACTTAGAAAAAAAATTGTTGGAGGACCCAATTGAGGGTTCTTTTGGCATAGGGCACACTCGCTGGGCAACTCACGGAATTCCGAGCGAGATAAACGCCCACCCGCATTTAGATTGTAAAAAACAGATTGCAGTTGTTCATAACGGAATTATTGAAAACTACAACTCTTTAAAAGATCTTTTAATAAAAGAAGGTCATAAATTTGTTTCTGAAACCGACACCGAGGTAATCAGCCATCTGATAGAAAAGTTTTACGCCGGCAACCTTGAGGAAGCAACAATAAAAGCCCTTAAATTAGTTGAAGGAACTTTTGGCTTGGCGATAATTTCAAAGTTTGAAAGAAAAATTGTGGCTGCCCGTCGCGGTTCGCCTTTGGTGGTTGGGATTGGTGATTCTGAAAAAATTATAGCTTCCGACGTGGTGCCCATTTTATCTCACACAAAGAAAGTGGTTTATTTGAAAGACAATGAGATGGCAATAATAACAGATAAAGATTTTCGCATTGAAAGTTTGGACGGCAAAGAGGTTGAGAAAAAGGTTGAAGAAATAAAATGGGACGTGGGACAAATTGAAAAGAAGGGTTTTAAATACTTTATGCTAAAAGAAATTTTTGAACAGCCCGAAGCGATAGCAAACACATTAAGAGGAAGGGTAAAAGACGGGAAAATAAAATTAACAGTTGATTTTGACGCAAACTCAATAAAGAGGATAACAATACTTGCTTGCGGAACCAGCTGGCATTCGGCTTTGATTGGAAAGTACTTTATTGAAAAAATATCCGGCATTCCAACAGAAGTTGATTATGCCTCTGAGTTTAGGTATAGAGATCCGATTATCAGAAAAGATGATTTGGCGGTTGTCATTTCTCAATCGGGGGAAACAGCAGATACTTTGGCGGCGCTAAGAGAAGCCAAAAAATTTGGCGCAAAAACATTGGGTATTATTAATGTGGTTGGTTCAACAATTGCCAGGGAAGTTGATTCGGGAATTTATCTTCACGCCGGCCCTGAAATTGGAGTTGCCAGCACAAAGGCTTTCACCTGCCAGATAACAGCACTCTTGCTTCTTGCATTAAGCTTGGCAGAAAAAAGAGGTTTGAGAATTGAGCAGGATGTTGTTGATGAGTTACTGTCGGCGCCACAAAAAATAAAAAAGATTTTAGGCAGTTTGGAAGATATAAAAAAAATGGCTGAAAAATTTAAAGACAGCAGAGATTTTTTGTATCTTGGCAGGGGACTGAATTTTCCGGTTGCCTTGGAGGGAGCGCTAAAGTTGAAAGAAATTTCCTATATTCACGCCGAAGGTTATCCTGCAGCTGAAATGAAACACGGACCCATTGCTCTGATAGATGAAAATATGCCGGTGCTTTTTATAGTCCCCAAAGACAATACTTACGAAAAAATAATCAGCAACATGGAAGAAGTAAAAGCTCGCGGAGGAAAAATAATTGCAGTTGTAAGCGAGGACGACAAAAAAATCAGCAAACTGACCGAAAATATAATCAAAGTTCCGCCTTGCCACCAATATTTAACTCCGCTTATTAATGTGATTCCTTTGCAGTTGTTAGCTTATTATGTCGCTGATTTGAAGGGCATAAATGTGGATAAACCTCGTAATTTAGCAAAGTCGGTAACAGTAGAATGAAAAACGAAATTTTACAAAAATTACCCGGAGTTCGGGAAAATGTTTTGCTGGCTGATTATACTACCTACAAAATTGGCGGACATGCTAAGTATTTTTTTGTTGCTAAAAAGAAAGAAGACCTGATGGCCGCATTGAAAATAGCTAAAGATTTTAAAATGCCGGTTTTTATTTTAGGCGGAGGCAGTAATCTTTTAATTTCCGATGATGGGTTTGCGGGGTTGGTAATTAAGATAGATATTTTTGGCGTTGATTTTCAGGGAGAAAAGGTAATTGTTGGAGCCGGATCAAATTTAACAAAGTTAGCGTATTTATCAGCAGAGAAGGGATTTTCGGGGCTGGAGTGGTCAGCTGGCGTTCCCGGAACTGTTGGCGGCGCAATTTATGGCAACGCCCAGGCATTCGGCGTTAAAATTTCTGATATATTAGAAACCGTTGAGGCAATAAATTGCAAGACATTAAAAATGAAAAATTTTGCAAAAGAACAGTGCCAGTTTTCTTTGAAGAATAGTATTTTTAAAAAAAATAAAAGTTTGGTTATTGTTTCAGCTGTTTTGAAGTTTGAGAAATTGGGTGAAGAGCAGGTGAAAAGTAAAATTAAAGAATTTTTAGAATATAGAAAAACCAGGCACCCAGTAGAATTTCCTTCGGCAGGTTCTGTATTTGTGAACCCCGTTAGAAATGGATTGCCCAAGACAATTGCCGATGCGCTTGCTGTTCGGATTTCTAACGGGGTAAACCCGGAAAAAATAGAAGTAATACCCGCAGGTTATTTGATTCAACAATGCGGGTTGGCTGGCAAAAGAATTGGTAATGCCCAGGTTTCAGAAAAACATGCCAACTTTATAATTAATTTGGGTGGCGCCAAAGCTAAAGATGTTTTATCATTAATAAAATTAGCTAAAAAAGAAGTCGAAAAAAAGTTTAATATTAAACTCGAGCCGGAAGTTCAATTTGTCGGCTTTAAATAAAAAAATATGAAAATAATAATTAAGACAAAAAATTTGGAACTGACATCTGCCCTGGAAGATTTTATTTACAAAAAGATAGGTATGATTAAAAAGTTTATTAATGTTTTGAAACGCGAAGATGAAGTGGGCAAAACTTTGGCAGAGGTATTTGTTGAAGTGGAAAAGGAAACCAAGCATCATAACAAGGGCCAAATTTTTTCTTGCCAGGTGGAGATAAAACTTCCCGGCCGCAGTTTGCTGGCAAAAGCAAATAGCGATGATTTATACAAAGCCATAGTTGAAGCCAGAAAGGAGATAGAGGCGGAGATTAAAAAATACAAATTCAAAAATATAGATAAAAATCGTCGAGAACAAAGAAAGTATAATAACTACTAAATTACGAATAATTACTAATATACGAATAAGAAATTAGTATATTAGTACCGATTAGTAATTTCGTAGTTCCTTATGGTTCCTACAAAAATGTTTTTTACAAAAGGCGTTGGAGTTGCTAAGGAGCAGCTTATGTCTTTAGAGATGGCGTTTCGTGACGCAGGAATTGAGAAATTCAACTTGGTTCCTGTGTCCAGCATTATGCCCCCGGGTTGCCAAAAAATTACAAAAGCAAAAGGTTTGGAGATATTAAAACCTGGAGAAGTTGTTTTTTGCGTTTTAGCCCGCAATTGCACCAACGAACCAAACAGACTGATTGCCGCGTCAATTGGGTGCGCAACTCCTGCCGAAAAAGAACAGCATTACGGATATTTGTCTGAGCACCATCCGTTTGGCGAAACAGATGAAAAAGCAGCGGATTACGCCGAAGACTTGGCTGCAACCATGCTGGCAACAACCTTGGGCGTTGAGTTTGATTCAAACACAGCCTGGGATGAACGGGAAAAAGTTTATAAACTTTCCGGGAAAATAGTTAACACAGCAAACATAACTCAGTCAGCCGAGGGGAATAAAAACGGATTTTGGACAACAGTTGTTGCCGCAGCCATTTTCGTCCCATAACGGACGGTATTCGCATTGTTTTTGCCTCAAAAATATGGTAGAATTATAATATAATTATGAAAAATTGGTCCACAAACATTAAGGAGTTGAAGAAAAATAAAGACAAATTTGCTGTTTGGAAATTAGAACAGCTGATAAATTTTGGTTTAGGAAAAGAAAAACTCAATCTCAACGAGCTCAAAAAATATTGGAGCGTAATAAACATTGATCCGGCCAAGAGGAAATTTTTATCGTTATTTATATGACGGAAAAATCTATTTTATCCAAGAATCAAAAAATTTTTTTAACGATTATAAGCCAAGATAGGCTTATTTGTGATAATTTTTATTTAACCGGCGGAACAGCTCTGGCTGAGTTTTATCTGCATCATCGCCTTTCGGAAGATTTAGATTTTTTTTCTGAAAACGAGTTTGAACCTCAAGGCATTTCTGTTTTTTTCAGCAAAATTGCTAAAGCCACCAAAATAAAAAAGGTGGAATTTCAGCAAAGTTTTAACCGAAATTTATTTTTTCTTGATTTAACAGATGGTGATAAAATTAAAACAGAATTTACCTATTTTCCTTTCATTAGAATTGAAAAAAAAGCCAAGATCGGCGATTTATATATAGATAGCTTATTGGATATAGCAGTGAATAAAGTTTTTACCATCTACCAACGTCCTAGGTCTCGCGATTTCATTGATTTATATTTTATTTTAAAAAAGGATAAAAGCCTGTCGCTTGATGATTTAGTTAAAAAAGCTCAAATAAAATTTGGTAATTACATTGACCCGATTCAGTTAGGCGCTCAATATATGAAAGCCAAAGAACTAAAAGATTTCCCTAAAATGCTGGTGGATATTAAAGATGATATTTGGCAGGACTTTTTTATAAATGAGGCAAAAAAACTTTCCGGCAAGATTATATAGAGGTAAAAGCTGGAATTGTTACGTCGGACATAGCAATTGTTTACACCGCATTGAATAAATGCGGTTTTTCGTATAAGCTGATATAATACAATTATATGAGCATTTTAACTAAAATTTTTGGAGACCCTAACGAAAAGTTTATAAAAAGTCTTCAGCCAATAATTGATAAAATAAATTCTTTTGAGTTAGAGTTTGAAAAATTTTCAGCTGAGCAGTTAAAAGGAAAGACGAAAGAATTTAGAGAGAGGTTGCAGAAAGGGGAAGCTTTGGACGATTTGTTGCCCGAAGCTTTTGCATGCGTACGCGAAGCCGGAAAAAGAACCCTGAATCAAAGGCATTTTGACGTGCAGATGATTGGAGGAATTGTTTTACATCAGGGAAAAATTGCCGAAATGAGAACCGGAGAAGGAAAAACTTTGTCAGCTACTCTGCCTGCGTATTTGAATGCTTTGGAAGGAAAAGGCGCGCACATTATTACAGTTAACGATTACTTGGCAAAAAGAGATATGGTTTGGATGGGGCAAATTTATAATGCGCTTGGAATGTCGGTTGGGTGCATCACCAATGAGTCAGGCTATATATATGACGAAAATTACAAAAATGATAAAGAACGTGATGTGGTGGGAGGGTTTAAGGTGGTCCAAGAATTTTTGAAACCTTGCTCAAAAAGAGATGCCTATTTAGCCGACATTACTTATGGAACCAACAATGAATTTGGGTTTGATTATTTGCGAGACAACATGGTTTACGAAAAAAATCAGGAAGTCCAACGAGGCCATAATTTTGCCATTGTTGACGAGGTAGATTCAATTTTAATTGATGAGGCGCGCGTGCCCCTGATAATTTCCGGACAAGCCGAAGAAGCCACTGAAAAATATTATACTTTTGCAAGAGTTATTTTACCGTTGGAGAAAAAAATTGATTACGAGCTGGATGAAAAAATGAAAACAGTTGCTTTTACCGACCAGGGGCAGAACCGAGTTGTAAAAAACTTGGGATTTGACCCTTGGTTAGATAACGACATTATAGCAACCCATCAGTTGGAGTCGGCTTTGAAAGCCAAAGCGTTGTTTTTGAAAGACAGAGATTACACTGTAAAAAATGGGGAAATTTTGATTATTGATGAATTCACCGGAAGAATTTTACCGGGACGCAGATGGTCGGCCGGTTTGCATCAGGCAGTGGAAGCAAAAGAGGGGGTTGTTGTGCAACCCGAGTCAATTACAATGGCGACAATTACTTTCCAGAATTATTTCAGAATGTACAAAAAATTGGCCGGAATGACAGGAACCGCGGTAACTTCGGCAGAGGAATTTGATAAAGTTTACAAGTTGGAAGTTGTTGCCATACCGCCGAACAAACCTGCGGCAAGGCAAGACTTTGCTGACAAAGTTTTTAAAACAGAGGCAGGGAAATTTACAGCGGTTATAAAAGAAATTGAAGAATTGCACAAAAAAGGCCAGCCGATTTTGGTTGGCACAAGGTCTGTGGAAAGAAATGAGTATTTGGGGAAATTACTGGAAATGAGAGGAATACCCCATAATATTTTGAATGCAAAAAATCACGAAAGGGAGGGGGAAATTATTGCTCAGGCAGGAAAAAAAGGAGCTGTGACAATTGCCACCAACATGGCAGGCAGGGGAGTTGATATAATTCTTGGTGGCAATCCGTCATTGCCGGAAACAACCGAAGAAGTGAAAAAATTCGGAGGACTTCATGTTATTGGCACCGAAAGGCATGACGCCAGAAGAATTGATAATCAGCTCCGCGGAAGGTCGGGCAGGCAGGGCGATCCGGGATCTACGCAATTTTTTGTTTCTTTGGAAGATGATTTGATGAGAATTTTTGGCGGAGACAAAATAAAATCTTTAATGACTGCTTTGAAAATTCCGGAAGACGAGCCCATCCAGGCAGGGATGATTTCCGGAGCCATTGAATCGGCGCAGGAAAAAATTGAAGGGTTTAATTTCGATTCGCGCCATCATGTTTTGGAGTACGACGATGTTTTGAACAAGCACCGGGAAATCATCTATAAAAAAAGAAAAGCGTTTCTTGAAATTTCTAAGAATGAAAATGAAAAATTTATTTCTTTGCGCGTTTTAGACATGCTTTGGCAGGAACACTTGTCTTATATGGATCACATTAGAGATTCTGTTCGTTTGCGAGCTTACAGTGGCCGGGATCCTTTGGTTGAATATAAAAACGAAGGCCACAAAGCTTTCAGCCAGTTGCTGGCAACCATTGACTCCAGCATTGCCGAAAACATTTTGTCCGCCCGAAGCGGACCCGCCTCGGGCGGGAAAGCAGTGCCACAATCTCATGCAGTTGAATCAGGAAAGAAAAAAATTGGCAGGAATGAGCCTTGTCCTTGCGGATCAGGTAAAAAATTCAAACATTGCCATGGAAAATGACATTGCAGATGTCATCCCCGCGAAGGCGGGGATCCAGATTCATGAATTCTAAAAACTATTATATCTATATTATGGCAAGTGAAAGAAATGGAACTTTGTATGTTGGTTTTACTTCCGACCTGAAACGAAGAATCTTTGAACATAAAAATAATTTGGTAGATGGATTTACAAAAAAATATAATGTTCATAATCTTGTGTATTATAAAGAGACGAGCGACGTTAAAAGTGCTATCGGAAGAGAAAAACAACTTAAGAAGTGGAACAGAAAATGGAAATTAGAGTTAATTGAGAAAGAAAATCCAAATTGGAAAGATTTATATGGCTTAATTTAAATCTGGATTCCCGCTTGCGCGGGAATGACAAAATAAAGGTTAAAAAATGGCATGGAAAATAAAAAAATAATGACACTTTGCATAGTTTATCAGCCTCCGAAAATTTTGCTTGGAATGAAAAAACGCGGGTTTGGAATGGGAAGATGGAACGGGTTTGGCGGAAAAGTTGATAACGGAGAAACCATAGAAAACGCGGCGAAAAGGGAATTGCGAGAAGAGGCCGGCATTGAAGTCAAAAATTTGGATAAGGTTGGGATTATAGATTTTGAATTTAAAGGAAAATTTATTTTTGGGAAGGCAGATGTAATTCTTGAAAAAGAATTGACCGAGGTTGAAACAATATGAGAATAATTGCACATTTGGATATGGATGCGTTTTTCGCCTCGTTGGAGGAGGCGGCAAGTCCTATTTTTAAAGATAAGCCGATTGCTGTTGGGTCTGACCCAAAAAATGGAAACGGCAGAGGAGTTGTTTCAACTGCAAATTACAAGGCAAGGGAATATGGCATACATTCTGCTTTGCCAATTTCAGTGGCTTGGCGGTTGTCGCAAAAAGCAAAGACTGAAGGAAAACCCGAGGTTATATTTTTGCCGGTGGACTTTGAAAGATATAACAAGGCATCTGACCAGATTTTTGAAATTATAAAAAAACGCGCCGAAGTTGTGGAACCTGCCAGCATAGACGAATTTTATTTTGATTTGTCTTTTGCTAAAAGCTATAAGAAAGCAGAAGAAATTTGCAAAAAAATAAAAGAGGAAATAAAAAAAGAGCTGAAAGTTACCTGCTCTGTTGGAATTGGGCAAAATAAATTAATAGCTAAAATTTCAGCCGGATTTAAGAAACCAGATGGTCTTTATATCGTGCCCGAAAAACCCGACAAAAGCCTTGAGAGGCATTTCGACGGGCCCGCCACAATCTGGCGAGGCAGTTTGGGCGGGTTTTTAGAACCTCTTTCAATAAGGGAAATTCCGGGCATAGGACCTAAAACAGAGCAGATTTTAAACCAACAGGGCATCAAGATTATAAAAGACCTGAAGAAATTAACAAAAGAGAAGTTGCAGGAGGATTTTGGAAAGTGGGGAGCGGACATTTATTATAAGTCTCGAGGAATAGACAATTCGCCCCTTGTTGAAAATAGGGAAGCAAAATCCATAGGCGAGCAGACAACGTTTCAGCAGGATACCTTGAATTCGGTTTATGTCGGCGAAGTTTTGGAAAATCTTTGCAAGAGCGTTTATAAAAGATTTTTAGACAGCGGGTTTAAAACCTTTAAAACTGTCGGGATCACGGTGAGGTTTTCAGATTTTGAAACAAAAACAACAGCTAAAACATTAAAAAAACCTGCAGGCGGCGCAAAAGAATTAGAGCTTGAAGCGTTAAAACTTTTGTTGCCTTATTTAGACCGCAGAAAAAACCCGCACCAGAAATTAATCCGCCTAATCGGTGTTAAACTAGAGAAACTAGCATGAGAATAAAAACAATAATAATTTTGGTGTTGGTGACTGGGGCTTTTGGAGCCGGCGTGTATTTCAAAGACGATGTCGTGAAATTTTATAGTGGCTTGAATAAACGAGTTCAAGATTTTCAGAAAACAGACATTGGGCAGACAATTTCCCAGGTTGGAAGACAAATATTTACTTCGTCTCCTTTGAATGTCGGCGGGTTGGGCAACAACGTTACCTTGCTTAAAAGTAAAATTATTACAGAGACGAACTTGCAGAGGAAACAAAACGGCAATCCTTCGACTGGGCTCAGGACGGGTTTGCCGGCGTTGAAAGAAAATGCCAAACTTGCCCAAGCAGCTTCGGCAAAAGCCAATGATATGTTTTTGAACCAATATTTTGAGCACGTTTCTCCGTCTGGAGTTGGCCCAGGAACATTGGCGCAAAACTACGGATACGATTATATTATTGAGGGTGAAAATTTAATTTTGGGAAATTTTTCTTCGGAAAAAGAGGTTGTGCAAGACTGGATGAACAGTCCTGGTCATAGGGCAAACATTTTGAACAACAGGTATACAGAAATTGGAGTGGCGGTGGTAAAAGGAATTTACAAGGGCGAAACCATGTGGATTGGCGTGCAGGAATTTGGGCTCCCTCTTTCTGTTTGCTCTGAGCCTGATAAGAATTTAAAAAATCAAATTGATTCGTACAAAGCGCAATTGGATGCATTGTCAGCCAGCATTGATGAAAAGCGAAACCAGATTAACAATACTAATCCAAAATCTGCGAGTTATAACCAAATGATAAATGATTACAACCAGCTGATTACCCAATATGATTTGATGACACAACAAATAAAGACAACCATTTCAAAGTATAACGTCCAAGTAAGTAATTTTAATAACTGCGTCACAGGAAAATAATATGGTAAAACCTGGGAAGTACAAACATTTTAAGGGAGATTTAGTTGAAGTAATTGGCACCGCCCTTCACAGTGAAACTTTGGAAGAGTTTGTTGTGTATAAACACATTACCGGCAAGCGCGCCGGCGAGCCTCACTATTGGGTGAGGCCAGTAAAAATGTTTTTTGAAGAAGTGGAGGTGAACGGACAAAAACTTCCAAGATTTAAATACATCGAAATATGAAAATTGCAATTGTGTCGGACACGCATAATAATTGGGCGAATTTTAAAAAGGCTATTGATTGGATCAAGAACCAAAATATCCAATTGATTTTGCATTGCGGAGATATTTCAAGCCAAGAGACAATTGATGAAGCTAAAAAATATTTTAGTGGCGACATAAAATTTGTGAGAGGCAACGCAGATTTTGATATGCAAGATTTGCCAGACAAATTAGAAATTGAAATTGTAGACCCGCCCTCGTCGGAGACTTTGGCGAGGCGAAGAAAAATAGGCTTTTGCCATTTTCCGGATATGGCGAAAAAATTAGCGCAATCAGGAAAGTTTGACTTAGTTTTTTACGGCCACACTCACAGACCTTGGGACGAACTTGTCCTGAGCGGAGTCGAAGGAAAAAAGTGTCACATGATAAACCCCGGCGAATTGGCAGGTCAATTCTACAAACCCAGTTTTGCTGTTTACAACACCGAGACCGGCAAATTAGAATTAAAGATATTGGAAAAGCTATGACAGACCATTTGATAGATATAGTTAATGAAAAAGACGAAGTTATAGGAAGCGAACTGAAAAGCAAAAAGTTCGAAAAGGGGTTTATATCGCGGGTTGTGGCGATAATTGTTGCAGACTCCGGCGGAAAGATTATTGTTTGCAAAAGAGGCCCTCATAAAACAATTGACGCAAACATGTTTGACCTTTCGGCTTTTGGAAACGTTGATGCCGGTGAAACTTACGGGCAAGCTGCGCAGCGAGAACTTTTAGAAGAAACCGGAATTAGAAGTCCGGTAAAAATGCTTGATAAATTTTATTTAGAAAACATCCACGGCGAAAGAAAAATTAAATTGTTTTGCGGAATTTTTCTGGCAAAAAGCGACGAGGAGCCGAAACTGAGCCACGAGGTTGTGTCTTTTAGAAGAATGAGTGTTGGTGAGTTGGAGGAAGACATGAAGAAAAATCCAGAGATTTACTGCCAAGGATTTATCAAAGATTTTAATCGCGTTAAAAATAAATTGTAAAAAAAACAATAAGGGCTTGATTATTTTTAATAGCTGGGTTATACTGAAAAATATTCAATTTATTATATGCAACAAAAACACTATATTTTTATCGGAGTTTTAGTCTTGGCCGTTTTGGCCGGGATTTTTGCTTATCCGAATTATTTTAATAATTCAGTTGATTTTTTAAATCACAAATTGTCGTGGACTCTTCCGCACTTCCCGGAAAAGCCTTATGTTTTGGGTCTTGATTTGCAGGGCGGAGTCAGCTTGGTTTATCAAGCTGATTTGAGTCAGACCGCAGATAAAACAGGAGCCATGTCTGGGCTGAGAGACATTATTGAAAGAAGAGTAAATATGTTTGGAGTTTCCGAGCCCATTATTCAAATCCAGGGTCAAGACAGATTGGTGGTTGAACTGCCCGGAGTTACAGATGTTCAACAGGCAATTCAAATGATCGGTCAGACGCCCTATTTGGAATTCGACGAGCAAAGGACAGAAGCCGAGTCCAAGCCGATTTTAGATAAAATAAAAGAAATTCAGGCTGCTCAAGAAAAAAAAGAAGACATTACTAAAATAAAAGATTGGACTTTAGCTTTGCAGAATCCATATTTTAAACCCACTGAATTGACCGGAAAATATTTAAAAAGCGCAACAGTTACAGCTGACCAAATAACCGGCAAATATAGAATTGATTTGCAATTTGACGACGCAGGGGCTAAAATTTTTGCCGATGTTACAGGAAGGAATATAAAAAAACCAATAGCAATTTATTTAGACGGAGCTTCTATAATTGACGCAAACGGAGACGGAAAAATTGATAATCAGGATATATATGCCCCGATTGTTCAAGACAAAATTACCGGAGGAAGAGCGCAAATTACAGGAGACATCAGCGTGGCGACAGCAACCACTATTGCCAGCAGATTAAACTCCGGAGCTTTGCCCGTAAAAATTGGCAACCCTATTTCTCAGGAAACAGTTGGGCCAACCTTAGGCTCGGTTTCTCTTCAAAAATCGCTTATGGCCGGCATATACGGCTTGTTGGCAGTTGTTGCATTTATGATTATTTTCTACAGGTTCCCCGGGTTGCTGGCATCTATTGCGCTGGTTATTTATGTGGCTATAACTTTAGCCATATTCAAATTGATTCCTGTAACAATGAGCATGTCGGGAATTGGCGGATTTGTGCTTTCCATAGGCATGGCAGTTGACGCTAACATTCTAATTTTCGCCAGAATGAAAGAAGAAATAAAATCGGGCAAGGGCTTGTCGCAGGCCATTGACGAAGGGTTCAGAAGGGCTTGGCCATCAATTCGCGACAGCAACTTCAACTCTCTAATTGTTTGCGCGATCTTGTTCCTAGTGGCAACGTCATTCATTAAAGGATTTGCATTTACTTTGGCATTGGGTATTTTAGTCAGCTTATTTTCAGCAATATTTATTACCAGAATATTATTGATGATTTTTGTAGGCCCGAGATTTGAAAAATTTAAGTGGCTTCTGTAAAATTACAAAATTAAAAATTACAAAATTAGATGACGATTAATTTTACCAAGTATTCAACGTTTTACTATGTTATATCCGGACTTCTAATTGTCGCCGCCATTGTTTCTTTGTTTATGTTTGGGTTGAAGTTTGGAATTGAGTTTATTGGCGGAAGCAGTATGCAGGTTGAGTTCCAAAAAGACAGGCCATCAAACGAGGCAATTCAAAAAGCTTTGAAAAGTTTTAACTTAGGCGACATTACAATACAACCAACACAAGGAACCGGAACAGTTCTACAATTTAAGGGAGTTGACGAAGCAACCCATCAGAAGATATTGGCCGAATTGAAAAAGTTAAATTCGGCTACAGAAAAAAGCTTCCAATACATAGGTCCGTCAATTGGCCAGGAATTGAGGAATAAAACCGAGTTGGCAATTGTTTTAGCTTTGCTGGCGATTACTCTATATATTGCCTTTGCTTTTAGAAAGGTTTCCAAACCTGTTAACTCGTGGAAGTATGGAATTACATCTTTGATAGCATTATTCCATGATGTTTTAATCCCAATTGGGGTGTTCTCAATTTTGGGAAGGCTTTATAATGTTGAAATTACAATTCCAATTGTCGCGGCGTTGCTGACAATTTTGGGTTTTTCGGTGCACGACACCATTGTTATTTTTGACAGAATCAGAGAAAATATTTTAAGAAAGGGAATGGGCCAGTTTGAAGAAACCGTGAATTGGAGCTTGAATCAGACTTTGGGAAGGTCAATCAGCACGGTTTTAACCGTGGAATTAGTTTTGATTTCATTGTATTTTTTGGGAGGAGAGACATTAAAGTATTTTGCGCTTACACTGATTATTGGTATAACCTCAGGAGCATATTCTTCCATATTTATAGCCAGTCCTCTGCTTGTTTCATGGTATAAGTGGAGCCTGAAAAGAGTAAATTAGAGCAGGGCTTGACACGGATTGGTTAATATGGTAAGCTTATATAACAAACATAAAATAACGCAATAGACCTGCTACTTGATGACCTCGTTAAAAAAAAGATCATCAAGCAACAGGTCTAAGGGTGTTGAGAAAAATATGAATAAAATTAACTACAAACAGACATATTTAAAGTTCACAAAAGGTCTTAGCCCAAAAGTTAAGGATATTTTTGATCGCAGATTCGGAGTTAAAACCGGCACACCGGAAACCCTGGAAGCGATTGGAAAGACATTGGGCATAACCCGTGAAAGAGTACGCCAAATAGAAGAGGCTGGTTTTAACTTTGTCAGAAAAAACAACAAAGACGCCATAGATTCCATTTATGCGGAATTCGCCAGCTACTTTGGAGAACACGGAGGGGTCAAGAAAGAGGAAAGCGTCTTGGGAGAATTAGGCGGAAAAAACCAGAAAGCATATGTTTTATTTCTGTTAACAATGGGAGAGCAGTTTTCTAAGGTTTGCGAGAAAAAAGACTATCACTATTTTTGGTCAAATGTTCCAAATCCTCAGGCAAAATTTAAAGAAACCTTAAATTCTTTGGTTTCACAAATGGAGAAAATTGGAAAACCAATTCCTGCAGGAAATTTTTACGCGCAGGTTGCAAAAGTCCAGGGACTCTCGGAAAAGGCATCGGCATCTTACCTCGAAATTTCAAAAAGAATTCAGTCCAACAAAGAAGGCGCGCTTGGGTTGGCCGAGTGGCCGGAAATTAAGCCAAGGGGAGTCAAAGATAAGGCCTTGTTGGCTTTCAAGAAACACGGAAAGCCATTGCACTTTACAGAAGTGGCAAAAATGATAGACAAGCTTAATTATAACTTGCCTAACAAAAAAACTTATCCGCAAACTGTCCACAACGAGCTTATAAAAGATTCAAGATTCGTGCTGGTAGGTCGTGGAACTTATGCTTTGGCAGAATGGGGATATGTTCCGGGAACTATTAAGGACATAATTACCAAAGTCTTGAAAGAAAAAAACGAGCCATTGCACAAGGACGAAGTTGTTAACAAAGTTCTGGCTCAAAGATTGGTTGCCAAAAATACAGTCTTGATGAATCTAAACAATAAAAACCATTTTGATAAAGATTCAAAAGACAGGTACTTTATAAAGGGCGTTCAGCAAAGTTAAAATTTTGCTCGTAAATAAAAAATACCCGCTCGGGTATTTTTTGTTGCCTGTCTGCCGACAGTCAGGCATAAAAAAAACGGTTGTATGGCAACCGTTATCTCAAAAAAGTTCGTGCGCTCTTTTGATTATTCCTTTGACCCTCCATGGCCGGAGCGTGGCGACAGAACCGATGAAAACAGAAGATACCCTTGCTCCGTAGCGCATGTACGACACGTCTTTACGGGAAAGAATACCTCCGCCCGCATTGATCGGTTTGTTGAGTCCGACGCTGCTGGCTTTAAGCACCCATTCGGCAACTAAATCCAGTAATGGTTTACCGGACAAACCTCCCCAGCCGAAGCCCAGGTCAGCAAATGGCGAAACGTCAGAGCCAAACAATCCTTTCCAGTCAATTCGTTCCGGCAGTTTTCCATAAGGAATCGTGTTGGACACGCAGATAGCGTCGCAATGGGGACTTTGGCTGATTTCTATAACTGCCGCTGTCCGCGCCAAGATACTGAATTTAGGCATTAACGGTATGCGAAGAGCGGAAGCTATCTGAAGACCAGACTTTGCTTCGTCGACGAGGAGATAGGGATCTAATCCGACATTTGGGCAGGAATAGTTTATTTGTAAGCCCACTGGAGCGCGAAATCTCGGTAAGTATCTGGCAAATAATTTTACGAATCTTTCCAGCTCGCCGGTTCTTTCCTCGGCCGATTTTTTCACCGACATAAAAGAAATAAAAAATGGTTTTGTCCTTGCCTGCCACCATCCGGTTTCGAACAGGGGTTCAGCTCCGGGACCGGAAAGCCCGACAGCATTGAGAATAACCCCCTTGCGGAAGTTTACTCTGATACATCTCGGGAAAACATCCCTTGGGGTTATGCCATCATATCCCATTGGCATATTTCCTTCGTTGGGTGGCAAAGTTGTGGTTTTTGCCACAAATGTGCACCCGGTGAAATCACAACCAAACGGCCTGAAAAGCCGGTGGTGCAAATATCCTTCGCCAAAAAATCCTTGCGCGCCAGAGGCGCAGAAAATTGGTCCAAAATCAATTCCACGAAGTGTCATATTTTTCCTTTGTTAAGGTTCTAAATAATTGTTAACATGAAACTGTATTGCTTGCAAGCTTTTATTGAGTTATAATAATTAAATATGGATGTTTTTACCACAGGATTAATTGTTTTATTCGCAATGACGGCAATAGGTTACATTGTCCTGTTTTCGTTTATTTATTATTGGCACCTGGTGAAAATTTCTTATGTCGTGGTGCCGGCGGTTTTTGCTTTTGAATATTTTGTAATGGGATTTTTTATTATTTCAATAGTGTCTATTATTATTCAGTACCTGCCCGATTTAGTCAGGGCATCGGGAATATAGAAATGGAAAAAAATATAAATAAGTTTCAATGGGCAGTTTTTCCGCTTTTTTCCACGGGGTTTGCTTCTTGGTCCAGTTTGTCTTGGTGGGTAATTCTTGGGCGAGTGGTCGCAATCGCGGTTGTTTTGACAATTGCGGCCATGTCTTTTGAGAAGCAAGAAAAATCTGGACGCCAGTCAAACTCATTCCGATGGACGCTTTTGCTTTTAACCATTTTACTGCCTTATTATTTGTTCTGGTGGGCGCTTGTGCCTTTGGCAATTATACTTATTCCCAATCCGTTTTGGTGGGACTGGGTAAAAAAAATTATTTGGGACCCATTTTGGTGGCTGATTTTGCTTTTAATTATTTTATGGGTTCCTTTTTTAAGAGTTTGGTGGTGGATTTTCTTGCCCTTAATGCTTATGTCGCAGTTGAAAACAATTTACATTTGGTGGCTTAACTGGGATTATGATTATGCCAAACAAAAATGGATTGTTCTGGAACTGACTCCGCCCAAAGAAGTTTTGATTCCTTTCAAGGCGATGGAAGACGTTTTTTCTTCTATTTGGCCTCTTATGGATGTGGCAAACTTCCGCGAAAGATGGTGCGACGGAGAATTAGCCAACGGGCCTTATTGGTGCTCTTTTGAATTAGCCAGCGTAGAGGGTAAAGTGCACTTCTATTTAAGATTTTTGCAACAGCACAAAATGAGCATTGAAACAGCTCTTTATGCTCATTACCCAGACCTTGAAATACGCGAAGTTCCCGATTATACAAAATTAGTCCCCCCAACAATTCCAAACGAAGAGTGGGATATTTATGGTGAAGATTGGGATTATAGGCAAGACGACGTTTATCCAATAAAAACTTACGAGAGTTTTTTTGAGCCTCAGGGAGAAAGAATTTCAGCCGAGGAAAAAAGAATTGACCCAATGATAGGACTTTTGGAAGCTTTGTCAAGATTGGGTCCGGGTGAACATTACTGGGTGCAATTTATAACTGTTCCAATAGTGGAGTATGATGAGCCGAACATTTATAAAAACGCGAAAAAGGTAATTAACAAAATATCAAGAAGACCGGAAAAAAAGGAGTCTTCATTTATGGATGATTTAAAATATGTGGCAAGGCAGGTTATTATGGGTCCGGAAAAAGACGGCGAATCTTATTCTTGGGAACGCCTTGAAGAAGATGAAGAAACTGGCGAAATGAGAATATCGCTAACTGCAGGAGAAAGAGAAATTATCACCGCAGTTGAAGATAAAATAAAAAAACCGCTGTTTAGAACAACTATGAGAGGGGTTTATATCGCCAAGAGAGAAAGCTGGAAAGCTCCTCACAGAGTCATATTCAGGTCTTATGCAGGACATTTTATCGCCAATAATTTAAACTCGCTTGGTTTTCAGGGAAGAACAAGACCAAGAGTTCACTTTTTTATGCGAAAGCGCAGAGTTTTCTTGAGAGCGAGAAAAATGTTCAGAATGGCTGTTTTAAGATTCCCTCCTCTGTTTCCGGACAGAATGAGTGATGATTTAAACCCAATTATGAGCTCGGAAGAATTGGCGACAATGTATCACTTCCCATTGAGAGTTTCCGGAATGGTGGCGCCAACAATGGTTAACGTTGAGTCGAAGAAAGCCGGTCCGCCAGCCAACTTGCCAATCGACGAATAGATAATACTAATTTTTACCGCATCTTTAAGATAATGAAAGATTTTATAGAAAAATTTAATAATTGGAATGCGAAAAAACAGGAGATTCATTTTTCTGAAAGAATGAAAAGTGTGTATTTTAAGGAAGGGCAGATTTGGTGGTGCTCTGTTGGACAAAATATTGGGAGCGAATCGTATGGCAAAGGAGAGGATTTTAGAAGGCCAATTTTAATTTATAAAAAATTTTCAGCAGACCTATGCGTTGCTTTGCCGATGACCTCAAGGGAGAAGAAAGATGGCTCTTGGTTTATAGATATTACTTTCGGAGGGCAAAAAGCTTGGGTGCTACTTTATCAAATTAGAGTTTTTAATAAAAAACGATTTCAAAGAAAAATAGGCGAGTTGGACGAAAAAGATTTTTTACGAGTAAAACAAAAACTCGAGAAATTACTCGAGTTTTCAAAGTGATTATCACCCCCGCGAAGCGGGGGATCGATGGGATAATCCCAAAAGTAAGCTAATTATAGCAAATTATAAAACCATGTCAAGAGGCACCGAGGTTAAAACATGTCAAAATTGTAAGCACGAGTTCGCTATTGAGCCGGAGGATTTTGATTTCTACGAAAAAATGAAGGTTCCCGCGCCGACCTTTTGTCCTGAGTGTCGCGCGTTGAGGCGCCATGCATGGAGAAATGAACGAGTGCTTTATCGACGCAGTTGCGATTTGTGTGGCAAAAGCACGGTGACAATTTATTCTCCAAACAAGCCATATAAAGTTTATTGTCCTCCATGTTGGTGGTCAGACAAGTGGAGCGCGCTAGATTTTGGAGCAGACTTCGATTTTAAGCGTCCTTTTTTTGAGCAATTTCAGGAACTTCAATCAAAAATTCCTCGCATCGCGCTTTTGACTAAGAACAGTATTAATTCAGAATACACAAACCATTCTAATAATAACAAAGACTGTTATTTGTGTTTTGCGGTGTTTGATTCCGAGAACATTTTGTACGCAACGAATGTGTGGGGCAAATCGCGCGACTCTATGGAATTATACAGGATGACGGATGCCGCGGAACTATGCTACGAATGCTCTGACTCCGCGCGGATTTACCAGTGCCAGTTTGGAAATTTATTACGCGATTGTACAGACTGTTTGTATTGTTTTGATTGTCGGGGATGTCAGCATTGTTTTTTGTCATCCAATCTAAGAAACAAGAAATATGTTTTTAAGAATCAGCAGTATACGAAAGAAGAATATGATAAGAAAATTGCAGATTACGATTTGGCGTCACATAAGGTTCGGGAAAAACTATACCTTGAATACAAAGACCTTGTTGTGAAAAAAACAGTACATCGGTTTGCTGTCACCGAGAGATCGGTGAATGTGTCTGGCAACATGATTACAGATTCAAAAAACTGTAAATTTGTTTTTGATGCCGACAAAGTTGAAGATACAAAATATTCTGTTGTATGCCCTGACGTAAAAGATTGCATGGATGTTTATCATTTTGGATTTCAAAGCGAGCTGGTATACGAATCGCACGCCCTCATACACGCATATAACGTGATGTTTTCGCATTTGAGTTATGACGACTCGCATATTATGTATTGTGACTCGTGTCACAACAGTGAGAATTTATTCGGATGCGTTGGCGTAATAAAAGGTAACTATGTGATTTTTAACAAGCAGTATAGCAAAGAGGATTACGGAGTCTTGAAAGATAAGATAATCGAACATATGAAAAAGACAAAGGAGTATGGAGAATTTTTTCCTTTTTCATTGTCGCCATTCGGCTACAACGAAACGCAGGGGACGATCTATATGCCACGTTCAAAAAAAGAAGCTCTTGCGTTGGGAATGAAATGGGAAGAATTAGCATCGGGGACATTTGGCAAAGAAACAATATCGCCGGAAAATATTCCTGACAGTATTATAGATGTTTCTGAGAATATTATAAAAGAAGCGTTTCGATGTATAGAGTGTAATAGAAATTATAATATTGTAAAAGCAGAATTTGATTTATATCGTAGGTTTATTGCGCCGATTCCACGTCGATGTCCGCAATGCAGATATCTAAATAAAATTGCGCTTCGTCCGCCACGCAAGCTTTGGCACCGACAGTGTATGTGCAATAAAGATCACACGCACCACACCGGACAGTGTACGAATGAATTTGAAACCTCATATGCGCCGGACAGACCGGAAATAGTTTACTGCGAACAATGTTATCAGCAGGAAGTAGTGTAATAATAAAAAATTTATGGCAAAAGATTTAACTTATATAGCCAAGACAAACTTTCGCAACAGCGAACAGAAGTTTGGGATTAAAAGAAATGACCGGCGCCAGCACATGTATGTGATTGGAAAAACCGGAACTGGTAAAACCCAATTTTTGAAAAATATGGCCATGCAGGACATAAACAATGGGCAGGGGCTTGCTGTTATTGACCCGCACGGAGAGTTTGTTGAGGAAATTTTAGACAGCGTGCCTGTTAGCCGCATTAATGATGTGGTTTATTTCAATCCGTCTGATATGGATCACCCGGTCAGTTTTAACATTATGGATGTGCCCGACCCCAAATATAAGCACTTGATCGCATCGGGACTAATAGGCATTTTTACCAAAATTTGGGCAAACGTGTGGTCGGCCCGCATGGAATACATTTTAGCCAATTGTATTTTAGCTTTATTGGACACTCCCGGCACCACGCTTTTGGGCATACCAAGAATGCTGGTTGACAGAGACTATCGGCAAAAAATTATCAACAACCTTAAAGACCCGGTGGTGAAATCATTTTGGGTCAACGAATATGAAGAGTGGGAATCGCGCTACCGAAATGAAGCCATTGCTCCGGTTCAAAATAAAGTAGGGCAGTTTTTGAATGTTTCTTTTGTCAGGAATATTGTAGGTCAAGCCAAAAACACCATTGATATTGATGAAATAATGAATACGGGAAAAATTTTGTTGGTCAACGTTTCTAAGGGCAGAATTGGCGAGGACAACTCGGCCATTTTGGGAGCAATGCTTATTACTAAAATACAGCTGGTGGCAATGGAGCGTGTGAGAATTCCCGAAGAGGAAAGAAAAGATTTTTATATGTACGTTGACGAATTCCAGAATTTTGCCACAGATTCTTTCGTGAACATTTTGTCAGAGGCAAGAAAATACCGCTTGGATTTGATTATTGCTCATCAATATATAGGCCAATTGGTTACCGACACAAGCACCGCTGTCAGGGATGCTGTTTTTGGCAACGTGGGTACAATGGTTTCTTTCCGCGTGGGAGCCGGCGACGCGGAATTTTTAGAGCAGGAGTTTACTCCCGAGTTTGAGCAAAACGATTTGATCCGCCTGGATAACCGCAATGTTTATTTAAAGCTTATGATAGACGGTATAACTTCCAGGCCGTTTTCTGCTACAACCATTACTTTGGCTCCCATTCCCAGAGACGAAAAAAAGAGGGAAAAAATGATTAAAACTTCCAGAGCAAAGTATGCTTTGCCGGTAAAGGATGTTGAGGATGAAATTAACCGCTGGGCATCCAGCCAAGATGTGCCTACCAGGCAGGGATCTTCAGATTTTTCTAATCCTCAAAATTCTTCTAGGGCTCAATATAAACCTAACGGGTCGAAGCTTTCTTCTGATTCACGTAACTCAACGGGCGAGGCAAAATTGTACGACGCAGTGTGTTCTAATTGTGGCAAACCAACTAAAGTTATTTTCCCGCCCGAGCCCGGGAGAGCTGTTTATTGTAAAAGCTGTTTGAAAAAATTGAAGGCCGGAGAAATACAATCTGCACCATCAACGCCGGCAAGAGCAATGCCTGGTGTATCTGAACAAAAATCATGGCAATCTGAAAATAAACAGTCTGGAAGCAAACAAGAAAGGGATGCAGCTCTGGCAGATTTAGGCATAGAGTTTGCCCCGTCATCAGGTCGTACGCAAAGTCGTCCTGCTATTAGGCAAGATTCAACGGCCAGTCGCACCCAATCTTCTCCTGTTCAAAAACCGAGAACTCCTTCACTGTCTTTGAATGAGATAATGCAAAAGGGAGAGAACGTGCCGTTTAATAAGAGTAAAAAAGAAAAAAAGCCGGTTGATTTAGCTGACTTAAGAAAAGCCCTGGAGGAATCGCTAGAAAAGAAAGATAAGCCCTTCGACACGGTTCAGGGCGAAGCTACGGCTTCGGAAGAATTGGAAGAAAGAGTTGACGAGGAAAAGTATGAAGACAAAACATCTTTCCCAAATCAAGATAAATAATGGAAAGGGAAACCAAACAATCCGACAAAAGCCCTAAGAGGCATTTAGACGGACCCGTCACAATCGCGCCAGGGGCGCGTTTGGTCGGGTGTCAAAATTGTAAAAAGGACTTTGTAATTGAGTCCGAGGATTTTGATTTCTACGAGAAAATGAAAGTTCCTGCGCCAACCTGGTGTCCGGAATGCCGAGCGCAAAGACGCCTTATATGGCGTAACGAGAGGTTCCTCTACAAACGTAAAAGCGATTGGTCAGGCAAGGAAATTTTTTCGCAATATCCGTCCGAGGCTCCAGTGAAAGTTTACGAAAGCAAGGTTTGGTATTCGGATGTATGGGATCCGATGGAGTATGGACGTGACTTTGACCCATTACGCCCATTCTTGGAGCAATTTAAAAAATTAATGTCTGAAGTTCCTCATAGGACAGCAAGCATGATTGATGACGTCAACAGCGATTATTGCAATAATGCCACCGGACCGAAAAACTCTTTTCTTGTCTTTAACACTACTTACGCCGAAGATTGTCTATATGGTAATGGTGTCAATTTTTCTAAACGATGCCTTGATGTCTCCCATGTAAACAAGTGCGATTTTTGCTATCAAAGTTTTTGGGTTACGCGTTCCTCGAGGATTTTCTTTTCATCTCAATGCGAGAACTGCCTTGACGTTTATTTTTCAAAAAATTTGCGTAATTGCACTTCTTGCTTCGGCTGTGTTAATTTACGCAATAAACAATATCACATTTTTAATAAGCCATACACCAAAGAAGCTTATGTTTCCGAGTTGGAAAAATATAACCTCGGTTCGTTTAAAGAATTGAAAAGGATATTAATCGAGGTCAGGAAATTTTGGCTTGGTTTCCCCACAAAATTTATTGAAGGGCAGCGAAATGAGGATGTCAACGGAAATTATATTTTTAATTCCAAGAATTGCCACAATTGTTATCTGGTTCGCGAGGGAGAAAACCTTAAATATTGCCAGTATTTAGATGTTCCCGAAAACAAGGATTGTTATGATCACTCAATTTGGGGCAATATGAATAATCTGACATATGAATGTTGCATATGTGGCAAGGGGACAAACAACATACGGTTTTGCGGAAGTTGCTGGCCGGAAGTTCGCAATCTCGAATATTGCTTGTTCTGTGGGCCTGCCGGAGACTGTTTTGGATGCGTCGGTTTGCGGAATAAACAGTACTGCATTTTGAACAAACAATATACAAAAGAGGATTTTGAAAAACTACGAGGTGAAATTGTAGAGCAAATGAATGAGAATCCATATCGCGATGGGCAGGGAGTAGTTTACAAGTATGGTGAGTTTTTCCCGTCGGAGTTCAGTCCGTTCGCCTATAACGAGACGATTGCGCAGGAGCATTTTAAATTAACAAGAGAAGAGGCAACTAAGCAGGGATTTCGTTGGCAGGAAAGACGAGAAAGGAATTATGCAGTCACGCTTAAAACAGCAGATATTTCTGACGACATAAAAAATGTTTCTGATAGCATACTAAAAGAAGTTATAGAATGTGAACATGGCGGTAAGTGCAACGATGAATGCACCGGCGCTTTTCGTATAGTTGCGGATGAACTAAGTTTTTATCGGCAAACAGGTCTTTCATTGCCACATCTTTGCCCAAATTGTCGCACTGCTGAACGTCTCAAGGAAAGAACAACCCTCAAAACATGGACGAGAGAATGTCAGTGCGCGGGCGCAAAGTCAGACCCTTCGAATTCCTCAGGGCAAGCAACGGTTTATCAAAACACCGCTAAACATTCCCACGGAAGTGGCAAGTGTACTAACGATTTCAAAACATCTTACTCTCCTGACCGCCCCGAAATAATTTACTGCGAGCAGTGCTATCAGCAAGAAGTAGCGTAAAATTTAATGGCACGCCGGCACCGTTGGCTGGTGGATTTGTCTTGCTGGAATTACATAAAAAAGCTATGATAGAGTAATTAAATAAAACTAAGAAGCGTAAGGTTTTCAACGTTTCCGCTAAGCGGGGCCGAAGCAAGACTTTTCGCTCACACGACCTTGGCAGAGAATAAAAACAATAGAATTAGGAGATTTAAATTGGCGCCTCCGCCTCCGGAGTTGCCAGTTTATGGTTCGGTAGAGCCCGAAGATTGTTCTTTTATTGGTAAAACTAATTATGAAGCTGCGTTGCAAGAGCAAAAGTTTATTTTTGGAATTAAAAGGGTGGACAGGCGAAGGCACTTGTATATTGTTGGTAAATCCGGAGTGGGAAAGTCAAAACTTTTGGAACTTTTTGTCCGGCAAGACATTGGATATGGCCACGGGCTTTGTTTTATTGACCCACACGGAGATGTTATTGATGCGATTTTAGATTTTATCCCGGAGAACAGAATAGACGATGTTGTGCTTATTGACCCGTCCGACTCTAAATTTCCAATTTCTTTTAATCCTTTGGCGAACATTGACCCAAGCTTTAAGCATCAATTGACTCAGGGTTTGATTGAGGTTTTGGAAAGACAATTCGGCGCCAACTGGACCCCCAGGCTTGAGCACGTTTTCCGTTTCACTTGTTTAGCTCTTTTGGATTATCCGCACGGCACCATGCGCGGAATGATTTCCATGCTTACTGACAGGAATTACCGCCAGCTTGTTGTTGAATATATTCAAGACGACATGGTTAAGCGCTTCTGGGCAATTGAGTTTGCCGATTGGTCGGAAAAATATGACACCGAAGCTATAATTCCTTTGGTAAATAAATTGGCGCAGTTTTTGTCGGACCCTGCTTTGCGAGGAATTTTTGGCCAGGAGGAAAACAAAGTTGACTTGGCAAAAATGATGAACGAAGGAAAGATTATTTTGATTAACCTATCTAAAGGAAAATTGGGAGAGGAGAACTCAAGCTTTTTTGGTTCAATGTTTATCACAAAAATTAAGCAAGCGGGCATGGAGCGGGCATCTTTGCCGGAAGATGAAAGAAAAGATTATTACCTTTATGTTGACGAGTTCCACAACCTTATGACCGAGACTTTTGAGAATATTTTGTCAGAAGCCCGCAAATATGGCATTTGTCTTACTGTTGCGCACCAATATATGGGTCAGCTTATTCCCAAAGTCCAGCAAGCGGTTTTGGGAAACACGGGAACCATTATTGTCTTTCGCGTTGGCGGTGAAGACGCGGTTAAATTAGAGCCGGAAATGGCGCCGATATTTGGCGTCAAAGATATGGTGAACTTGGGAGTCCAGAATTTTTATATTAAGGAAACCATTGATGGTGAAGCTTACGACCCTTTTTCTGCCGAAACGCTTAAAGTTATGCCGGCAACTCACAAGTCTTTTAAAAAGGAAATTATAAATATGTCCCGCGAAAAGTATACTATTCCGGCTGAGGCCGCGCAAAAACTTATGCAAGCCGAAGAGTCGAAAATAATGAGAAGCTCGCATGAGAAGTCTATAATTGAAGGCAAAGGCAAGGGTCCCGAATCTAAAGACGAGCCAAAGGACACGCCAAAATCACAAGGCAAACCCGCCTCCGCCAAAGGCTCTGGCGCGGCGAAGGAAGACAAACCCGAAGAACCGCTGATCTAAAATATCGCCGTGTCATTCCCAACTTGATTGGGAATCCAGTAAATTAAACTCTGGATTCCCGCTTTCGCGGGAATGACAGGAAAAAATTATGCAACAAGAAACAAAACAATGCGAAAAATGTCATAAGGATTTTTCTATTCTGGAAGAAGATTCTTTATTCTACGAAAAATTTGATTTACCTCTGCCAAGCATGTGTGTATATTGCCGCTGGAAATACTTGTTGGCTTTTTGGGTCTTTGGAAAATTCAGAATTGCTAAGTCGGCGTTGAGCGGAAAAACAATTATAACGGTCATCCCGGAGTCAGCTCCTTTCCCTATTTATGAACGCGCCGAATTTGTGTCCGATGCTTGGGATCCGCTTACTTATGGAAAGGATTACGATGCTTCGAGCTCATTTATTGAGCAACTTGTTGAACTGCAATCAAAAGTGCCTCATCCTCACCAAACCGGCATTAAAAACTTTAACTCTGATTGGACCGATGACATGTGGGAATCAAAAGATGCATATCTTTCGCGGTCAGGATTGCACAACGAGTCTATTAGTTATGGATACCGGGTGTTAAATTGTAAAAATTCGATTGATATTGCGATGTGCTGGGATCTTGAGCGTTCATACGATTGTTTGTACTGTTTTAAAAGTTATAACTTAAAATATTCTTTTAATTCTCGCGACTGCATGGACAGTTTGTTTTTGTATGATTGCCGAAATTGTCAAAATTGTTTTATGTCTTGGAATTTAAGGAATCAAAAGTATTGTGTTTTAAATCAGCCATATTCTAAGGAAGATTATTTTAAGAAAATTGCAGAATACAACCTTGCATCGCGTTCTTCGGTTGAGGCTTTTAAAAAAGAATTATGGCAACATATTCAGCAAGACGCTGTGCATCGGCAAGATTATAATCTTCAGGCGGTGAACTCTCAAGGAAATCTTCTTAATAATGATAAAAATTGTTATCAATGTTATTTTATTGAAGATTCGGAAAATTGCAGGTACTGTTTTCGCGGACGAGGAAAGGAGACCATTGATTCAATAAGTCTTTTTGATTCAGAAAAATGCTCCCTTGGCGCGTTGGACCAGCTTGGCTATGGAAATACGTGTAATCTTTACACTACTTCATGTCGATACTCTTCTTATTTAGACAACTGTGAGGAATGCGAGTATTGTTTTGGTTGTGTGGGGTTGCGCAAAAAGAAATACTGTATATTAAACAAGCAATATACAAAAGAAGAGTACGAAAGTTTGGTTGGAAGAATTAAAGGAGATATGAAAAATAGGGGAGAATGGGGAAAGTTTTTTCCATTATCGGTTGCGTATTGTGGATACAATCTTTCGCTGGCGCAAATGATGTTTCCAATGACTAAGGACGAAGCTTTGAAATTTGGCGTGAAATGGGAAGAGGCTGTTGAGCCTCATTACGAAAATATTATCAGCGGAGACGATTTGCCGGACACCATTGACCAAGTTAAAGATGAAATTGTGAAGCAACGCGTTTTATGTCCGGAAACAAAACTAAGTTATAATATTACCAAAGATGAGCTGGCGTTTTATAAACAGCACAAAATTCCGCTTCCGCGGAGACATTTTGATTGGCGCACCCTGGAACGGTTTAAGCCTTTTAGTTTAATGATAATGCCACAGAGGGGAACTTGCTACTTTTGCAAAAAAGAAATTGAACATTATTATGGTCTCGAGCTTGGTTTTCAAAAAGTAGCCTGCCTGGAGTGCTACCAGCGCGAAGTAGCGTAGTTATCAAAAGTATTATATAATAAGAACATGAACCCCGTTAGAAGCTGACTATGTTTTACGTCTATCTATTACAAAACCAACAAGGTAAGTGGTATACAGGTGCTACTGGTGACATGAAAAAAAGAATTTTAGAACATAATTCCGGAAAAAACATGTCCACAAAATACGGGGGACCGTGGAAACTCATTTACTGCGAAGTCTGTATAAATAAATCAGATGCTTTTGCGCGAGAAAAATATTTAAAATCGGGCATGGGAAAAAGATATCTCAAAAACCGACTAAAATTCTTTTTTGCCAAAAGCTTCTAACGGGGTGAAAACTTTGAAAGATTTCAATGTTGCCGGAAAACGCATCTTGATAAGGTGCGATTTTGATGTGCCAATGGACGAAAAGGGGAATATCTTAGACGACTATAGAATTAAGCAAAGCTTGCCGACAATAGAATATTTGGTGAAAAATAAAGCAAAAGTTATTTTGATGGGGCATGCAGGCCGTCCAGATGGCAAAGTAGTTGAATCTTTAAGGCTAATTTCAGTACAAAAAAGTTTGGAAAAACATTTAGGGTTGAAAATTATCAAAGCAGATGATTGCGTAGGCAAAGAAGTTGAGAGTTTAGTCGCTAGCTTGGGGGAGGGGGGAATTCTGTTGCTTGAAAACTTAAGGTTTCATAAAGAAGAAACTGATAATAATCCTGAATTTGCAGAAAAATTATCAAAACTCGGAGATATTTATGTAGACAATGCTTTCGCCAATTCTCATCGCAACCACGCTTCAATGACCGGCATTTGCAAATATTTGCCATCGGCGGCCGGTTTTACTTTGGCAAAAGAAATAGAAGTTTTAGATAAGGTGATGAAAAATCCTGGTAAACCGCTGGTAGTTATAATAGGCGGGGTTAAAGTTGAAGAGACAAAGTTAAAACTAATAAATAATTTTTCTAAATCGGCGGAAGCTGTAATTATAAGCGGATTGATAAAAAAAGGGACGCAAGATAAAAAAATAGAATTTGAGAATCCCGATAAAATAATATTTCCAACGGGAAAACTGGATGCTTTAGATATCAACAATGAGTCAATAAAAATTTTTCAAGAGAAAATAATGCAGGCAAAAACAATTTTATGGAATGGGCCATTTGGAAAGTTTGAGGATAAAAAATATGAAAAAGGAACGCTGGCAATTGCGAAAGCAATTATTAAGAGCAAGGCGTTTTCTATTGTTGGCGGCGGGGACACGGTTGATTTTGTGAACAAGCAAGGTATGATTGATAAGTTCAGCCATGTCTCAACCGGCGGAGGAGCAATGTTGTCATATTTAGCAGGCGACAAATTGCCTGGCCTTGAAGCGCTGGGATAATTTCGCTCGGAAATAAATTTTAATCGGCACCGGCGTCGCCTCGCCCAGCAGCTCGGCGCGCCTCATTCTCGCCCCGCCATTTCGCTTCGCGAAAACCAAGCTGGCGGGGCTCCGAAGGTGCCTTTAAAATTCATTTCCTCGCTTAAATAATTATTACATGAGAAAAATTAAAAACATAGAGAAGGCGGCAGAGAGGATTAAAAAAGCTGTTCAAAACAAAGAGCGGATTATTTTGTATGGCGATTCTGACTTAGACGGCATATCATCGGTTGTTATTTTGGAGGAGGCAATTAAAAGCTTGGGCGGACATGTAAACTGCGCCTTTTTCCCAGACAGAGAAAAAGACGGGTATGGAATAAATGCAAAGGCACTGGATATGCTTAAAGACAAAACTCCGGCGCTTTTCATAACTTTGGATCTTGGCATCGGAAATGTTAAAGAAATTGATGCGGCGAATAAAATGGGTTTTGAGGTGATAGTAATTGACCACCACGAACCCTTAGCCGGCGTTCCGAAGGCATCTATCATTGTTGATCCAAAACAAGAAGATGACGATTACCCGTTCAAAGGCTTGGCGAACGTGGGAGTCACCTTCAATCTTTGTGAAGATTTGTTGGGTAAAAATATTTCTAAAAATTTAAAAAACAGTTTTTTAGAGTTGGCGGCTTTGGGAACAATTGCCGATATGGTTCCGCAGGTTGAGCAAAATCAGGAGATAATTGAGCAAGGGCTTAGGTCGCTAAAACACACTTTTCGCCCGGCATTAAGGGCATTTTTGGATATTCTGGGAGACGGAAAGGTTTTTGGAGAATCTATGCAGAAAATTATTTCTGCCTTGAATGCCGCTGAGTCTATAAATTTTGAAAATGAGTCATACTTGCTTTTAACATCTTCCGACAGAAAAAAGTGCGAGGAGATGGTCCAAACGCTTTTGGAAAAAAATAAATACAAGCAGACGCAGGTTAAAAATATAATACAAGAGGTGGAAAGGAGGATTTCGCAAAAAAAAGACGAGCCGGTTATTTTTGAGGGCGACCCCTCGTGGAAATTAACTTTGGCGGGCTCGGTGGCTTCAACAATTTGCAACAAATACGAGAAGCCGGCTTTTATATTTAAGAAAATGGATAAAGAGTCTTGCGGTTCTGTAAGAAATCCAAAAGGCACTAATTCGGTTGACGCAATGAAATCTTGCGACAGGTTTTTAATGACTTATGGCGGACACGCCCAGGCATCGGGTTTTCGCATCAAAAACGAGCACTTGCAAAAATTTGAAAAATGCCTTAACGATTTTTTCAAAAAATAAAAATTATGGAATCAGAGACAAAAGTTTGTCAGAACTGTAAGCATGAGTTCACAATTGAGCCCGAGGATTTTGATTTTTATGAAAAGATGAAAGTTCCAGCGCCCACCTTTTGCCCGGAGTGCAGGCTTACAAAACGCCTTGCCTGGAGAAACGAGCGAACGCTTTTCAAGCGCAAATGCGATTTATGCCAGAAGGATAAAATAGTTATGTTCCCGCAGAATAGTTTTTTCAAAGTGTATTGCTATGAGTGCTGGTGGTCGGATAATTGGGACGCTGCAGTTTATGCGCGAGATTATGATTTCAGCAAACCTTTCTTTTCCCAATTTAATGAACTTTTTAGGGCTGTGCCACGCATGGGAATTATCCAGCAACATGTAAATGTTAACAGCGATTATACAAACCGCGCCAGCGATAATAAGAATTGCTATCTGATTTTTGCCGCGGCCGATAATGAAAATTGTTCATACGGCACTTCATTTTGGGGAGCAAAAGAAAGCATGGACTGCTATAACCTTCACTCCTCCGAGCTTTGTTACGAGTGCATAGATGTTTACAGTTCTAATCGGCTAAAATATTCTCAAGAATGTGTCAGTTGCAGTAACTCTGCTTTTTTGATCAATTGCCGAAATTGCGACAGTTGCCTTGGATGCGTTAATTTACGCAACAAGAGCTATTGTTTATTTAACGAGCAGTATTCTAAAGAAGAGTACAAAGAAAAAATAAAAGATTTTGATTTGGGAAACACCGAAACAATTGGCGTTCTTAGAAATAAGCTCTCATTAATAGTCAGCCAAAAAATAGTTCCGGCGCTTGTTTCTCGCCATAGCGTTAAGTCATCGGGCAATTGGTTGGAAGAATGCAAAAATGTATCAAGCGGATTTAATTGTAAGAAAGTTGAAGACGGAAAGAACCTTTTCGGCATTATGGAGGCTAAGGACGTAATGGATTATACTTATTGGGGTAAATCATCCGAACTTATTTACGAGTGTTCAAGTATTGGTTACCAATGTTCTTCGGTGTATTTTTCTAATGAATGTTGGGACGGATTGACCGGGGCGGAGTATTGCGTCAATTGCCATTTATCTTCTAACCTTTTCGGTTGCGTAGGTCTTCGCAACAAGCATTATTGCATTTTCAACAAGCAATTTACAAAAGAGGAATATGAAAAGTTTGTTTCTAAGATAAAGGAACAAATGAAATCTATGCCGTTTAAGGGCGAAAGAGGCATAAATTATTCTTACGGCGACACATTCCCGCTGGAATTTATGCCTTTTCCGTACAATCAGACCATTGCTCAAGAATTTTTCTCCAAAACAAAAGACCAGGCGGGTTCTCTTGGTTACGCGTGGGGAGAAGACAAGCAAAGACAATATGAAATTACATTACATTCAGATAAAATTCCGCAGTCCATTGATAAAGCAGACGAAGTAATTACGAAAGAAATTATTGAATGCAATCACAGGGGCAGTTGCGGAGACAACTGTACAGTTGCTTTTAAGATAACCCCGGAAGAATTTCAGTTTTATAAAAAAATGAGAATTCCAATTCCTTCGCTATGCCATAATTGCCGGCATTTTGAACGCGTTAAGCAGCGCAATCCGTTAAAACTTTGGCACAGGCAGTGCATGTGCGATAAAAAGCATTCGCACCACACCGGAAAATGCACTAATGAGTTTGAAACCAGTTATGCTCCCGACAGGCCGGAGATTGTTTACTGCGAGAGTTGCTACAACGCCGAAGTCGCATAAAAAAGTAGTTGGTTCATATTTTACGCGATAGCGTAGTTTCTGAACCACCTGAAGTTTAGTTTTTAAGATATATGGATTCAGAAATTATTTGGCATGGCTCAGGGCAGACCAGAGCAAATATAAAAATAGGAGCGGAGGTGGACATTGTTTTGAAAAAAGACCAGCCAACAGGGAAGCTCACTCGTGGAAGAGTAAAAGACATTTTAACGTCTGATAGTTTCCATCCGCGCGGATGCAAGGTACGGCTGGAAGACGGCCAAGTGGGCAGGGTGCAAAACATCTTACCAATGTTTCCAAAATTAAACGGCCAAGAATATCAAGAAGGCCTAATTTGAAATTATTCTAATTAATCTAATTATTCTAAAAATGAAAAAAATAATTATCTATACAGACGGGGGCTCGCGGGGAAACCCAGGCAAAGCAGGCATTGGAGTGGTTTTTTGCAACGAACAGGAACAAGTTATAAAAAAATATGGCGAATATTTGGGAGATAATCTTACAAACAACGATGCCGAATACAGCGCGATTATTTTTGCTCTGAAAAAGTTCAAAGCGGTTTTTGGAAAAGCCATTGCCGAAATATCAGATGTTGAAGTAAGGTCTGACTCGGAATTGGTTGTAAAGCAATTGAATGGAGATTACAGGCTGTCAGATCCGAAAATACAGCAATTTTTCATAGAGATATGGAATTTAAAATTTGATTTCAAGTCGGTGAAGTTTAAGCATATTCCGCGCGATAAAAATAAGGAAGCAGACAGGTTGGTCAACGAAGCTCTTGATCAGCAAGAAGGATCTAAATCGCTATTTTAATTGACATTGTTTCTTGGTTTATCATTTTGTGGTATAATTGTAAAAGGTCGGATTATTTTTTAATTGTAATATTATTATGAAAAAAATATTAATAGTAGAAGACGATAAAGTATTACTAAATTTAATGCGTGATGAGCTCACCTCGGAAGGGTTCGAGGCCATAGGCGCTCAAAATGGCAAAGAAGGGCTAGACATTGCGTTAAGGGCGCATCCGGACTTGATTTTGGCGGATGTGGTAATGCCAATTATGAACGGCATGGAAATGACTGAGAAATTAAGGCAGGACAAGTGGGGCAAGAATGCAGAGATAATTGTTTTGACGAACCTGAATAATGACAAAAGCGTGGCTGATTTTTTGGAGAAAGGGGCGTACGATTATTTGGTTAAGTCTGACTGGTCGCTTGCAGAAGTGGTAAAAAGGGTGAAAGAAAAATTGAGTAAAAAATAAAGGTCGTGGTAAAAATTAAATTTAAAAAATTTAAAAAAATGGACGAAAAAAGCCAATATATATCTTTAATATCAGAGATTATTGCCAAGCAAGCGGTTATTCTGGGGCCAGACATAGCCATATTGAAGGCGCGCAATGTGTTGGGGTTGATGATTGATGAACAAGGAAAGGTAGCAGACGTGAAAGGGAATCCGGCGGACGTTGTTGAGCAATTGATAGACGAATACGTTCAGCTATCCGGGCAAATTGTAAAAGGAGCTCTGAGTTCTATATTCACAAAATATCCGGATATTAAAAAAGTCGAATAAAATCTAATTTTAAAATAATATTAATATGGAGTATTTATCTATGATCAGAGGTTTAATTTTAGGAATCGGCTGGCCAGTTTTGATTGCTGGAAGCATTTATCTTTTCGTTAAGGGAAGGGGTGTTTATAAATTGGTTAAGGGATCATTAATCGGTAAACCGCTAATTCCGTTTTGAATCGCAACTGAAAATCGGTTAAGATAACCGATGAAAAAGAAACCAAAATTAAGCCAATTCGAACGCGACCGCATTGAAGCTATGTTCAATGCAGGTCACGAACAAAAAGACATAGCAAAG
>JAPLYZ010000015.1 GCA_026395295.1 Candidatus Staskawiczbacteria bacterium | reverse complement strand
ATCCTTTTTGCTACCCACGCTTTCGTTCCTCAGTGTCAGGGTCGTCCTAGTTAGCTGCCTTCGCTTTTGGTGTTCCCGACGATATCAACGGATTTCACCCCTACTCCGTCGGTTCCGCTAACCCCTAACGCCCTCGAGTTCAGCAGTTTTGAAAGCACCTCAAAGGTTAAGCCGATGAGTTTTAACTTTCAACTTACTGTACCACCTACGAACCCTTTACGCCCAATAAATCCGGGTAACGCTTGGAGATTCTGTCTTACCGCTCCTGCTGGCACAGAATTAGGATCTCCTTATTCCTCTGGTACTGTCTGACCTTGCGGTCTTCCTCCCAGAGAAAAGAACTTTACACTCCGAAGAGCGTCTTCATTCACGTAACGTCGCTCCGTCAGGCTTTCGCCCATTGCGGAAGATTCTCGACTGCAGCCTCCCGTAGGAGTATGGCCCGTGTCGCAGTGCCATTCTTGGGGGCCGCGCTCTCACGCCCCCTACCCGTCATAGACTTGGTAGGCCGTTACCCTGCCAACTATCTGATAGGCCGCAGGCCATTCTTAGAGCCCCTTACGGGTTTAATCTTGCGATGCTATGGAGAATTACCCCGTCTTTCGACGAGCTATGCTCCACTCTAAGGTATGTACCTACGTGTTACTAAGCCGTTCGCCGGTTGCCTTGCGGCCCCCGTGACTTGCATGCCGGTATCCACGTTACCAGCGTTCACCCTGAGCTAGGATCAAACTCTCAAAATAAATATATTTAATCGCTCGGTCGGAATAAGAAAATAAATTTTCTAATTCCTCCCTCCCTCATAAATATAAAACATTATTTGGTTTTGATTACTCTAGTTTTAGAATAAACTACTTGTGTAGGCCTTGTGACAGGCCTACTAATGTGTGACTTACATTTTTCTTGCGAAAAACATAAATCTAATTCGAAACAACTTTAAAAAACTAATTATTCCCCAACATGGCTGGTTTTGCCAGATTGGGATTTCATATATTATTCCAACATTCTTGAGAATGTTGGAATGTTATTTTTCAAAATACTTTCCAAAAAAATACCCACGAAAATTTCAATATAGAAACTTTCGCGGATATTCTTTAACCTAAATAAGTTTTAGAATATTTTTGTTGAATTTTTTGTAATTTAACTTTTATTTCCTAAACCCTAAACGCTAAACCCTAACTCGTACTATCCATCTTACTCGATTATAAATCCTTGTCAATAGGTTTAACGATTTTTACTCAAATAATCGGAACTCCGATCAACCCCTTCGTTCCATTCGTGGTTGCAATCCCAACACAAATAATATCTCATAAAATATTTAGATTGTCTTTTTTCCAAATCTTCTGAGTGTAAATAATCCTCATCTTCTATTTTTAGGTTATAAGAACCACATTTTTCACATTTTATATTCTCTTCCATAGATTTATTTTTTAACTAATTACAGAAACGCCACCAATATATGGAGGTAATCCTTTTGGATAGCGCTGCATAAACTTAATATAATTATTTTTGTATATATCGGTATTCTCATTTTCTTCCAACCATTTTTCAGCCCCAGAAACTAGATCATTACAAAAAATCTTAACATCAATATTTAAAGCATCGTTTAGAATATTATTATGAAAAATATTTGTAGTCGCTGATGGCTCAATAAAAAGTACTCTTTTATAATTACTTTTGACATGCTGAGAGCTACCCTGATGGAGCAAAGAGCAACGAAAATAATAACAATCTTCTCCATCTAAAAAATCATTGTATTTTGGAGCAATATATTTATCAAACCATTCCTTATATTTTTCTTTATTTGCTTCCCCATTTTCTGAACCCATTGATCCACATATATCAGGAATTGCTAAAGCCGAAAAAAGAGAAAGGTAATATAAATCTACATCAAGTCCTTTTTTAATTTGCTGCAAAAAATCTTTCATAAATTTATTTTTGTGTTTATCGTATGATTTTTTTATATCCCTCCAAATATTGCACCCGCGCTTAAAATTCTTGCTAAAGATTCTACGGTTCCTACATCTACATAACTGGGGATACCTAAATAACAATCGTCTTTAACCAATATAGCAGCACCTCCGGAATTTCCATGTTCAACTTTTGCGGAGGTGATATAATAATCTCCGTCGTAACCAGAGATTATGCCTTCCGTTGCCGTAATATCTGTTTGCGAACCGATGCTTGGATAACCTAAAATAACCAATTCATCTCCCACTGATGGTTTTCCCCTGCAGATAGAAAGGTTTTGAGAAGCAAGATTTTTCATATAATCAGTAGTGTAATATAATACTATATCGCCGTAATCAAGCCCTTGGCTAGACCACCTAAAGGAATATAATGCTCCCGTATCAATGACCTTCAAGGGCGAAGTCACATCTGGCAAACTAATATCACAACTATACGGAGTATCTTTGTTCTCTACTGGCTGAAGAACGTGGCGATTTGTAAGAATTACCGTAAGATTACCAGCTTTAGTATCTGTTACGTTTGCTAATAAGCCCGACCCTGAATCCCAAAGATAAACCACACCATCGTCAACGTAACGCCACTCACAAGAAACATGGGCTATTCTTGGTCGCCATTCTTTAACAATAGAAGACAAGTCGTTCCCTTGTTGTTGATTCTGTGGAGCGGGCACTTGTTTTATTATTACCTGTGGTTTTTTATTATTCAAAGTATTTATCTGTTCTTGTAGTTTTTGTATTTCAGAATTTTGCATATTCTGTTTTGTTGCCTGCCCTTTTTGGTAACTTTCGAATTGGGTAAAACTAAAGAGACCACCACCAACGATAAGTATTAATCCGGCGATACTTAAAACTAATACCTTTTTGCTATTTTTTGTCTTCTGCGGATCGCTATCGTTTCGTTTCTTGCGCAAAATGGCTTTAACCTTTTTTACCAACAAAAAAAGGCCTGCGATAACTATGAATAAAATAATCAAGACGCTAGTAATGCGCATAGCAGATAATTCTAGCCGACTCATTTGGGGTGCTTGTGTAACTGAAGTCTGTCCTTGTGAGGTTGTTTGAGTATTAGAATTTTGACTTGGAGGAGTAAATATCATATTGTTTTGCGTTTTAGCATAACATTACAAAATTTTCTGGCATAAAATTTAATTTGAATTAAACGGGCTGTTTTTATTTTTTAACAGGAATAATTTCAAAGGTATCGTGGTCTTTTTCAAATTTGATACGATGCTTGTCAAAAAACCCTTCCTGCCCAAGTAAAAGGCTAACCGTGGGACTATCCACAAAACAAATCGGCATTTCTACCGGTTCTGCTAAACAATTTACTTTAATTTTAACTTTTTCTAAACGAAATCCATCTATGTGCCCACTTATGCCCGTGAACTTAACTGGTTTTGCTTTTGACAGGTCTATATTTAACACTTCTGCTATCTCCAAATTAAACAGAGAACAGTCTGCGCCGGAATCCAGCAAGGCACCGAACTTTTTACTATCATTTGGACCAAAAACTTCTATTGAAACTATCGGTTTTTTTATAAATTTAACTGTCCTGTCGGGTGGATAAAAAGAAGTATATTGGTATTTCATAATCTCACAAGGTCGCTGGCATATAAAAGGAATTCGCGGGCGACAATTTTAGAAAGATAACATCTTTTTTACCAGTTTTCGATGCCACCTCTTTCAGTTTTTTTCCAACCACCAATACGTTTTTATGATCTTGCGACAAAGCAACCCATTTGTTTGGGTATTTTTTTGAGAGTCCTCTTAAGTCGTAATTTTTATTTTTTATTTCCATAATATTTTTTATTAGCTTATATATCTAATACTAACAAAAAAGACAAAATAGTTCAAGTTGTCGCACAATGAGCCGGAGAGAGGAGTTGCACCTCCAACCTTCGCTTTACAAAAGCGCTGCTCCGCTGTTGAGCTACTCCGGCGAAATTATTTTTTACCTGACTGCTGGGATTTTTTGCGAATGTTTCGCAAAAGGACATCTATCTTTGTTTCAATTTTTAATGTCATTACTTTTGTCCAGGAAAGAAATTTGTGCAAGTATATTTGTTTTTCAAAAAAAACAAATATTTTTTTCATTCTGTTATCAATGTTTGAAATAATGTGGTGCTCTCTAATGCCGGCGCTGCCATTTTGGGGCAAAGAGTTCAAAGTAGGAATCTTCCTGGCAAGAATAAACAAAACACCGCCAAAAGAAATAACAAAAATGACAAATATTACTAACTCTAACATTAGTTATTTGTCATTCCCAACTTGATTGGGAATCCAGGAACGTCGCAAACATTCTGGATTCCCGCTTTCGCGGGAATGACACTCTACTTACTTAAATCTCGTAACGAGCGAATTTTTTAATCTCTATCTTCTCCCCCACTTTGGCAACTGTGTCTTCAAGAAGATTTTTTATTGTTTTAGTGTCGTCTTTTATCCAAGGCTGTGAAAGCAAACAAATTCCGTCTTTGTACTTTTTTAGTTTTCCTTCAATAATTTGAGCCACAATTTTTTCCGGCTTTCCGGAACCAGCCACCTGCTCTTTGTAAATTTTCGTTTCACCATCTAAAAACTCTTCAGGAATGTCTGTTTCCGAAACATACAACGGTTTCATTGCCACAATCTGCAAACAAATTTCATGAGCTAAATTTTTAAAGTCAGGCGACTTAGCAACAAAATCAGTCTCACACCTTATATCAAGCAATACGCCTGTTTTTGAATTTGAGTGCAAATAGACGTCTATTAACCCGGATTTTGTTTCTCTTGATTCTTTTTTAGCAGATACGGTTTTACCTAAAATTCTTAATGCTTCTCTTGCCTTCTCCAAATCGCCATTTGCCTGGCTCAAAGCCTTTTTAACTTCTATAATAGAAAGTCCTGTTTCCTCGCGAAGTTGTTTTATTTGCTCTATTGTGATCATATTATTTGGAATTTGAAATTTGGGTTTTGGAATTTAGTATTACTTCCTTTACTCTATCTATTATATACCTAACCGCAGAAATTGCATCATCATTTGCCGGAATTGGATAGTCAACAATGTCCGGATTCACGTTTGTGTCAACAATTGAAATAATTTTTATACCTTTTCTTTTTGCTTCTCTGGCGCAAGTAATGTCTTTATCTAATCCAAAAATAAACACTGCTTCCGGCAATTTGGACATGTTCCTGATGCCGTCAAATTTTACTTTCAACGAAGCTATTTCTCTGTCAAACATCAAGCGTTCTTTTTTTGTATACTTTTCCAACTCTCCTGTTTCTTTCTTTTTTTCCAAATCTTTAAAATAACTTACTCTTTTTTGTATTGTTTCAAAATTGGTAAATGTTCCGCCAAGCCACCTTTCTGAAACAGAAGGAATTCCGCAAACCTCAGCTGCGTCTTTTACAATTGCTTTCAACTGAATCTTTGTTCCAACAAAAACTATGCCCTTACCATCAGAAACAATTTTAGAAACAACTGCCAAAGCTTTTGTAAACTCTTTTGCGGTTTTTTCCAGGTCAAAAATGTGTATGCCATTTTTCATACCCGAAACATACTGTTTCATTTTAGGATGTAATTTTGAAACTCTATGTCCAAAACCAACTCCCGCCTTTTCCATCTCCTCTACCGACAATTTGATGTCTTCTTTTGCCATTTTATTTTTAAGAAGTTTTCATATAATTTCGTGAGGGTATAACCTAGAAAGTTAAGAACTCAAAAATTACACAAACCCCGCTGAGCAGGGCTTTACTTCTTTTCGGCTTTCGCCCTTGGATTTTTAACCCTTTTAACTGTTGATGATTTCTTAGAGGCTCTTTCCTTAAATTTCTGCACTCTTCCCAATGTGTCCATAACTTTTTCCTGCTTTGTGTAAAAAGGATGGCACTTTGCGCAAACCTCAGTTTCAATAAATTCTTTTGCCGAGCCAACAGTAAAAGTGTTACCACATGAACAGTGGACACTTGCCTTTGGAAAATATTTTGGATGTATATCTTTTTTCATAAATGTAATTTATAAGTTATATCAGACATAATAACAAACTTTTTTGTAAAAGGCAATAGTCTACGCAAAA
>JAPLYZ010000010.1 GCA_026395295.1 Candidatus Staskawiczbacteria bacterium | reverse complement strand
CACCTTTGCTATGTCTTTTTGTTCGTGACCTGCATTGAACATAGCTTCAATGCGGTCGCGTTCGAATTGGCTTAATTTTGGTTTCTTTTTCATCGGTTATCTTAACCGATTTTCAGTTGCGATTCAAAACGGAATTAGCGCAGTAAGCTTCACTCGCCCTTTCACAACTGCATAGGAATGTTTATGAAAAAGATGTTGTGCTTGATAATTGTAATGTTGGTATGTTCTTTGCAGGGTTCTCTGGTCTATTTTCCGACCGGAGCAACCAATAGCTTTTCAACAGCCAGTTCAATATCTCAAAATTGGACATTCGGTAAGTTTGATCCAGCTTTGGGTACTTTGATAGCTGTTCATTTTATTGACACTATTGGGTTGACCGGAACGTTAGCCATTGAGAACCTGTCCAGTCATAGGATTAATAATGCGTTGGCCGGACTGGATATATCATTGGCCTTAACTGGCATAATGACTGAAACAAACAGTTGGGACGGCACGTACTCGGTGAACAAGTACGATGGCACTGCTGACTTTAGCGGAAGAGACAGTTACACCTGGACTGGAATCAACTCTTCTTCAAACTGGAACTACACCTTAACCAATAATTTGTCCTCTTACCAAGGAACTAACAATGTTACGGTGTTAAGCAGTGTTCAAAGGTATTTTGACGCTCATGGAAATAGCATAGGGTTTCAGGCAAATACACTATCGACGGGTTCTTTCGTGGTCTATTATGAATACGGGCCGGCAGGAGTTCCGGAATTAAACTCAACAGGATGGATAGCTATTGGTTTTCTGGTTATGCCGATAGTTTGTGGATCAAGGATAAAAAAACTATTTCTCAAACCCAAAAGGTGCAAACTTTGAGGGTCTTTTTTTTGTATTTTTTTATAAAAATGTTAAGATTATTAAATGGACAGTTAGTTCAGTGGTAGAACGCTCCGTTCACATCGGAGAGGTGACAGGTTCGATCCCTGTACTGTCCACACAGGAAAAATGGCGACAAATTTCGGAAAACTTTTTTGGACGGAGCATTCTAAAATAAAAATGAAGCAGTATGGGCTTTCAAAGCAAAAATTGCTTGGCATACTTTACAAGCCGGAGAGAAAAGAGCAGGGAATTGTGCCCGGAACTTCAGCCGTGATGAAAACTAATAAGAAATTCGGGAATAAAACAGGTTCGTTGTTTGGAAACAGAAAGATGGGCAACCCGCCAAAAGCTATCGCATTTAGGCGGGCAAGAGCTCCGGGGGAAATTTGGCTAATGTTCAAAGATGTGAAAGTGGCTGAAGTTGCTACAAGAAAAATAATCAGCGCATGGCGTTATCCTGGCATTTCCAAGCCCGGCGAAGCAATCCCTGTCCCTGATGACATCCGCCAAGAGCTGTTGAATGACGCAGAATGTCATCTCCGCGGAAGCGGAGATCCAGAGTGAATAGAGACATTCCTGGATTCCCGCTTTCGCGGGAATGACAAATGTGGTAAAATAAAAAAATGGAATCAGCGCAAAAAGAAAATATATTCGTTCTATGGTTTTTGTGGCATTTCTACGAGATGCCGAAGTTTTTGCTTGGAGTTTGGAAAAATTATATTTTATTTGCTCTGAACTATTTTTCTTTGCCGGTTCTGCTGAAATCTTTGGTTGCCCCGTGGCGAAAATATAAGTGGAATTATCCAAGAGGATTTGACGTGGGCGAATTTTTTACCACTCTTATTTCCAATATGTTTTCAAGATTTCTTGGGGCGATAATGAGAATAGTTTTAATTGCTGTTGGGGTCGTATTCCAAATTTTTGTCATTTTTTCCGGGCTGGTTATTTTTTTATTGTGGTTGTTGGTTCCATTTATTATTATTGCGGGATTTATTTTTACATTCTCAAATGTCATTTAATTTTAATATAAAAGACACCAATGTTTTCCGTGCTGTAAAGAGGGGAAATTTCCCATTGTTCAGATTTGCTAAAATTCTAAAAAACATTTTTTTGTTTTTGTTTGTTTTGTCTTTTTTATGCGCGGGATTTTCTTTTGGGCAATCTGGAGCAAAGACAGTGGCGCTATTTTTTTCTTTGTGGCTTGTTTTTTGGAATATCAATTTGTTCACAGAGCTAAAAATCCGTCGTCCGGGGGCTGTGGTTAGTCTTAGTGATGCGGCAGAGAAGCCCGATGATTATAATTTAGCCGAACTTTTAAGCTTCGACGTGGCAAAGATTGTTTTGGACGCCATAGATTTTTGTAAAAAGAAAAAAATTGCGGTTAGTTCCGCATCCCTTTTTTATTCTGCCGTGAAGTTTAGCAAAGATATTGATTTAATTTGTTTTAGATTAGGACTAAGCCCTAAAAAATTGCAGGCTAACATTAAAAATTATTTAGAAAAAATTCCAAAAAACAACAAGGTTGGAAGTTTTTCAGAGGATTTTCAGAAAACAATAGAATTAGCTCTTGAAGTTTCGACCGAAAGACAGCATGGCAGTATTGGCGAGAAAGAAATTTTAGCGGGGTTGGCAAAGGAAGACGAATTTTTCAAAAAGATATTAGTTGAGTCTGATTTAAAGTCAGAAGATGTTGAAAATTTAGCCATATGGTTAGACTCCGCCGAAGACCTGGAAGAAAAAACCAAGAGATTCTGGACTCGCGAAAATTTATTGAGAAAAGGGTCCATGGGCAAAGATTTTTCTTCCGGATATACAATAACGTTAGACGAATTTTCAACCGATTGGCGCAAGGTTGTTTCAAAATGGAGATTTAGGGAAATTATAGGGCATAAAAAAGAAATAGAACAAACAGAAATGATTTTGGCTAAGTCCAGTTATGCTAATGTTTTGATTGTTGGCGACCCTGGCACAGGCAGAAAAAGCATAATTGAAGCGCTTGCCCAGAAATGTTATTTGGGAACATCGTTGCCGCAATTAAATAATAAAAGGGTTGTAGAGCTTGATCCTGTTTTGCTTTCAGCTCAGGTCCCAAATTTTGAAAAATTAGAGTCTACGCTTGACCAAATTTTTGCCGAAGTGGCTTCATCGGGAAGCGTGATTTTGGTTATTGACGACCTGGAAAATTTTGTTGGTCAAAAAGTGCAAAAAGCCGGAGCTTTTGACATTTCCGGAGTGCTTTCCAAATATCTGCCCATACCAAGTTTCCAATTTGTCGGTATAACATCTTACGAAGGCCTTCACAAAGATATAGAAAGAATCTCTTCTTTTGCTAATTTTTTCCAGAAAGTTGAAGTTCCCGAAGTTACCGAGTCAGAAACAATAAATATTTTGCAATCAGCGGCATTGGAACTAGAATATGCCCACAAAGTTTTGGTTTTGTACCCCAGCATCCGCGAAATAGTTAATTTGACCGCAAGATATATGCCGAGCCTGCCGTTCCCAAGAAAAGCGTTGGATGTTTTGGACGAGTCAGTTGTCTATGTTCAAAAATTAAAAGAAAAAGTTGTTTTGCCTCACCATATAGCGGAAATTATTTCCAAAAAAACAGACATACCTGTCGGGAAAATGGAGGTTAGGGAAAAAGAAGTTCTGCTTAATTTGGAAAATTTAATTCACAACAGAATTGTCAACCAGGAAGAGGCTGTAAGCGAAATTTCAATTGCCATGAGGAGGGCAAGAATGGGCATTGCATCAAAAACAAGGCCCATGGGCACATTTTTATTTTTAGGGCCTACCGGCGTGGGAAAAACAGAAACAGCAAAAGCATTGGCGCAGATTTATTTTGGTTCGGAAAAAAAGATGATACGGCTTGATATGTCGGAGTTCCAAGAAGTTTCCGACATACCTCGACTAATTGGAGCCGTAAGCCCGGTGGAAATGCAGGGGCTTTTGACAACGCCGGTGCGGGAAACTCCGTTTTCTTTAATTTTGCTTGATGAAGTTGAAAAGGCCCATCCAAACATTTTAAACTTATTTTTACAGGTTTTAGATGAGGGTCACATCACTGACGGGCAGGGCAGAAAAGTTGTTTTTGCCAGTACTATAATTATTTGTACGTCAAACGCGGGCGCAAATATAATTTTCAAACAAGTGGAGTCTAACCAAAAATTGGAAAAAGATAAATTGTTAGACGAGCTTTTTGAGAAAAATATTTTTAGGCCAGAATTTGTCAACCGTTTTGACGCCACGGTAATTTTCCATCCTTTGACAAAGGACAACTTAATGAAGATAGCTCAGCTTTCTCTGCAAGGGTTGCAAAAAAGTTTGGCTGAAAAAGATATTATTTTTGAAATTACAGAACCCTTGAGAGAAAAAATTGTTGAATTGTCCTACAAGCCGGCCTATGGCGCCAGGGAAATGAGGAGAGTTGTCCAAGATAAAGTGGAAAGCGCTGTTGCCCAGGCCCTTTTGTCTGACAAGATAAAAAAAGGCGATAAGTTTGAAATTAGCCCTGAAACATTTGAGTTGGTAGTTAACCCACCAAAATAATGGAATTAACAATAACACTTTTAATTATAATTGCGGCCGGGGTAGTTCTGGCGATTTTTTTATTGCTGCGCAAAAAACCGGAGTTGGAGAATAAAAACGAGGGCTCTTTGCTTATGTTGCAACAACAATTGGGCCAGCTTGCTCAGGCAGTGGACAGCAAGCTTTCAGAGTCAAACAAAAATGTGCAGGAGCAATTCAAACACTCGGCAGATATCATCAGAAACGTAACTGAGAAATTAACCAAATTAGACGAAACAAACAGACAAGTGGTTGGATTTGCCGACCAGCTAAAAAGTTTACAGGACATTTTAAAAAATCCAAAACAGCGCGGTATTTTAGGTGAGTATTATTTGGAGACAGTTTTAAAAAATGTTTTACCACCGGCTTCTTTCCAGATGCAATACTCATTTTCCAATGGCGAAATTGTTGACGCGGTTGTTTTTGTGAACGCTTCGGCGGGCTCAGCGCAAGCTAAAAGAATAATCCCTATTGATTCAAAATTTTCTTTGGATAATTATAACAGGATGTTGCAGACAAATGATCCTGCGGAAAAAAAGAGATTGGAAGTTGCCTTTGTAAATGACTTGAAATTAAGAATTGATGAAACCTCAAAATATGTAAGGCCCGAAGAAAAGACAATGGATTTTGCTTTTATGTTTATTCCGTCTGAGGCGGTTTATTATGATTTGCTGATAAACAAGGTCGGAGTTATTGCCGAGGACACAAACAACTTGATTTATTACGCAGGAAAGAAAAAAGTTATTGTTGTTTCGCCGACTTCTTTTTTGGCATATTTGCAAACGGTTTTGCAGGGTTTAAGAAATCAGAAAATTTCCGAGCAAGCTCAATCTATAATTAAAGAAGTTGAGAGATTAAACAAGCATTTGTTTGCATATTCGGAGCATTTCAACCGGTTGGGCCAGCATTTAGATACGACAGTTAGCAGTTTTAACAAGGCTAAAATAGAATTTGGCAAGGTTGATAAGGATGTCATAAAACTAACAGGAGGGGAGTCAAAGATAGAAATAGACGAGGTTAATCGTCCAACAATGCTTGACTAATAGCAAATTTTTTGCTAAACTACCTTTATAATCGCTCGCCAATAAATTTTCTGCTAACGCTCGTGTCCCGCTTCGCGGGAAACTCGCTTCGACAGGCACTTTGTGCCCTGTAATACGCTGAAAATTCACTGGCTCGCTTTTAATTCTAAAACATGATTGCAGTAATCAAAACCGGCGGGAAACAATATATTGTTAAACCCGGGGACAAATTAAAGGTAGAAAAATTAGATAAGAAAGCGGGAGAAGAAATTTCTTTTTCCGATGTTTTGCTGGTTGAAAACGACAAAAAAGTTGAAATTGGAACTCCATTGGTGAAAGCCGAAGTTAAGGCGAAAATTTTGAGCCATGGAAAAGGAGATAAAATAATTGTTTTTAAATATAAACCGAAGAAAAGAGAGAGCAGAAAGATAGGACACAGACAGCCATACACCGAGATAGAAATAATCAGCATAAAGTAATTTAAAGTCCTTCGAAAAACTCAGGACCTTCGGCCCGCGAAAGCGGGTTTTTGGTTGCGCGCTCGAGGTGTTGACATTATCTTTTTAGGGAGTATAATAATAAGCAATCACAATGATTATTCTAGAACACTAAGCTCCTTTAAATTATGAATGTTAACGGAAAAGTAGTACCGTGCGACGGACTTTCGGCTGATGAAGTTGCAAAAGCCTTGCTTCTGGAAGCTCCGGAAGAAAACGGGGTTGGTCTGGAGGTGCAACTGGACGAGAAGGAGGCTGCGCCCGACGGCGACATGACCGGCGTCATCCTGGCGGGCCATATTGTTCGCGCAATCAATCCGCAATTAAAGACGCTTCCTTTCGCCTTTGTATATCTTAGCAATCCCAGGATTTTCAGGACGGCTCCGCTTCTTCCGTGACTCCATGTTCTTCGACTTTGTCGCAGAACTTTTTTTATTGATAAAATTTTGATAGAGTAAAAAGATATATAATATGGATAAAGAAATCAACTGGCTTCTCAAAGAAAAATATTTTGGCAAGCCCAATAAAAATTTTTATAAGGATATAGAGAGGTTGAAAGCCGGCGAGCCTTTAGATTATGTAATTGGATTTATTGAGTTTTTGAATTGCAAAATTGATTTGTCCAAAAAGCCTTTGATTCCGCGGAAGGAAACAGAATTTTGGGTAGAAAAAGCAATTGAAGAAATAGGCCGTGTTTTTTGCGACCGCAAAAAACACGGATTTTCTGTTTTAGACATTTTTGCCGGCTCGGGGTGCATTGGTTTAGCAATATTGAGAGATTTTAGAAAACGCCTGCCTGCCGGCATGCAGGCGAAAGTATTTTTTGCGGAAAAAAACCACAAGGCAATAGAGCAAATTAAAATAAATTGCAGTTTAAACAAAATAAAACCCGCCAGATACAAAATAATCCGGTCAAACATTTTTAGCAATGTTGAGGGCAAGTATGACTTTATTTTTGCCAACCCGCCATATATTCCAAAAAAAAATAGAAACAAGCTTCAAGTTTCGGTTTTAAATTTTGAGCCTAAACTAGCCTTATTCGGAGGCAGCGATGGGCTTTTTTATATTAGAAAGTTTTTGAAAAATGCAAGAAATCATTTAAATCTTAACGGCATAATTTTTATGGAATTTGATGGTTCGACGGGCTCACCACAGGTTCCTCCGCAGAAAAAAAAGATAGAGGGGTTAATAAAAAAATATAGATACTCAAATTACGAATTTCATAAAGATCAGTATAATAAATGGCGCTGGATTAGTATAGAAACTTGACCAGACTTTTAAAATTAGTAATATAACCTTACAAACCCGAGTTTGGGTTTTCGGCACTTTGTCAACATTTAACAATATGGAAGGACACTTGTAATATGATAGAAAGATATAGAAGTAAAGTAATCGCTCAAATCTGGGAAGACAGGACAAAACTTGATGCCTGGCAGAAAGTGGAGTTGGCTGTGGTTGAAGCGCGGTCTCTGCTTGGCATTATTCCTCCAACAGTTTTTATGGAGGTGAACAGAATACTGGGGTCAACTCAGGTTTATTTAGAATGGTGGAAAGAGCGGGAAGAAAAGATCGGCCATGATTTGCAGGCATGGGTTGAAGAAAGGGTGAGACTCTTGCCGTCGGAACTTCAGGGGCATTTCCACGATGGAATGACATCCTACGACACGGAAGAAACAGCCTTTCTTATGCTTCTCAAATATTCAGCAAACATTGTTGTTGGAGAATGCACGCAATTGCTGGAAGCTTTGTCAACGCTGGCCCTGAAATACCGGCGTTGTCCGATGATGGCAATTACTCACGGTCAGCACGCGGAAGTCCAAACATTCGGCAAGAGGTGTCTAACGTGGCACAGGGAGATTTTTCTCGCCCGCAACAGAGTTAGGGACGAAGCAGCGAGGCTAAACATGTCCAAGCTTTCCGGAGCCGTGGGAAACTACGGCGAAATTACTCCGGAAATAGAAGAGAAAGCTTTGGCTCTTCTGGGGTTCAAGCCATTTTTTGGGGCAACACAGATTCTGCCCCGGCAGATCCACGTGCCATTGGCATCGGCTTTGGCAACATTGGTCGTGGCTATTTCCAAGATTGGGGTAGACATCCGTTTGGGTGCAAGGTCTCCGCGTCCCATTTACCAAGAGCCTTTCGGTAAAAGTCAGAAGGGTTCCTCTGCGATGCCACACAAGAAGAACACCATTTCCTGCGAGCAATTGGAGGGAATGGAAAGAATGGCTTTGGGATATTTGACGATGATTATGCAGAATATCAGTACATGGGAAGAAAGGGCGATTGAACAGTCCAGCGTTGAGCGGGTTGCTTGGCCAGATCTTTTCCATGTGGTAATGCGGTCTCTAACCGTCTGCGTAAAAGTTATTGGGGGTCTGCGTGTTTATCCAGACAACATGATTCAAGATATTCTGGACACCAAAGGAACATGGGCGGCTGCCACTGCGAAAAATTTTTTGAGACCGCGTTTGGTTGCGTACGGCATTAGCGCGGAAGAGACCTATCGCATTGTGCAACTTGCTTCGTTCAACGCGTTCCATCCGTCAAAGACAGCAATGGACGCCAGAAAGGAACCACCGGCAACCTTAAAAGAAGCTCGTGAGCTTATTGAGCGTGTTTTCGGAGACAGCGCAATTCGCTGTTCCATTGATGCAATTATTGCAAACGCAAGCTTGTCGGTTGTTCCGGAGCTTGATGCTACGCAGGAGGAAGTTGATAAATGGAATGGAGCCTTGAGGAAATTGTTCGCCATCCCCGGGATAAAAGATAACGAATGGCGAGGAGTTTTCTCGGTTGAGGATCGCCTTCGGAACGAAGATTTTCTCTTCGACCATGTCCTTCTTTTTCGAGAAGCGCCTCCGAAAGTGTAGTTGCTTTTGGCACGCAGGTCTTGCTGGTTTTACCGGCAAGACTTTTTTATTGCTCGATACCTTGCTCCTACGCGTCGGAGGGTAGGAGTATTTTATTGTGCGACAAGTAAGTTGACAGAAATTGCAAATTTTTGTAGTCTTGTATAATCAGGTGCCTTTTCAAGGCATCGCGATACGCTCGTTGAAAACAAGGCTCAGTAGAGCCGATTAAGAAGGTAATAATCAGTATGACAACATCAGACACAGTCACTAAGGGCAGTCAGCTCGGAGAGGGCAAAACCAAGATAATTTGGCAGGTTCTTGAATCGCCGAACATGGTTGCCGTAGAATCTAAGGATGACATCACGGCCGGCGATGGAGAAAAGCACGATGTTATCAAGGGTAAAGCCGCGCTGTCCACCACAACTACCTGCAACGTTTTCTCGTTGCTCAAGCAATGCGGCTTGCCAGTCGCATTCGCGAGACAGCTCGGTCCCAAAGAATTTTTGGCGCCGAGTTTGGAAATGCTTCCACTGGAAGTTGTAGCGCGCCGTGTCGCGACTGGCTCCTACCTTCAACGGAACCCACACGTTCCCAACGGCACGGTATTTCCGAGCATTGTGACGGAATTTTACCTGAAGACTCACGGTTGCGGGTTCAACGGCCACAAGTTCCCGGGAAGCAAGCCCGGTGAGTCTTACGACGACCCGTATATGAAAGTCGTGGGCGGCGAGGTATGGCTCTATAACGCGCACATTCCGTTGGCGACGCAAGAGCCGTTTTTGAAGATCCTGCTCACCGAGATTTTTCCGCGAGGTAACGGGAAGGAAGTCATGGCGGGCATGGCCACGATGAACGTTCACGCATTTTTGGTCGTGGAGAAAGCGTGGAAAATCCTTGGCTACGATCTGTTGGACTGGAAGATTGAGTTTGGCTGGCTTGACGGCAAGCTATACATCGGTGATGTCATTGATGCCGATTCGTGGCGTGTGATGAAGGACGGGCAGAAGTTGTCCAAGCAAGCTTATCGCGAGAACGAAGGGCTTACCGTTATGGAACAAATCCTTCGCCGGACGGCGGTTCTCACCGGATTTTTTCGGATTCCCAACCAAACGCTGGTTATTTGGAGCGGTTCGCCCAATGACAATACAGAAGTTTTTGCGACTGCTTTTTCGGCTTTCGCCCAGGGGCGGCATGGCGTACAAATAGCTTTCTTGGTCAATTCTGCGCACAAGAAGCCGATGCAGTCGTTGTTAACGCTGCAGGATTTGGAGTTTGGTTGCAAAGGCTTGAGTGATTCCAAGCCTCTGCCTGACCCGGTCATCGTGACAAACGTTGGCAGGAGTAATGGTTTGGGACCAACGTGTGCGGCGAACAGCATGGTGCCGGTGATAAGCACTATTCCTGATCCGGCGGATGCAAGCTCGTCGTTACGCATGCCCAGCGAAGTTCCTCTGATGGTTGTTGCTGATCCAAAGCTCGCTGTTTTGGCCGCGCTGAAAATCCTTGCCGGCAGGAATCCTGCGCTATATGCCGTGTTGCGACTGAAACAGGAAGAGCGCGCGGTCAATGTGATTCCGCTCAGCTAGCCTGCTGCCTTGGATATTTAAATGTCCCACAGTGTGAACTGTCGGGACTTTTTTTATTCTAAAAATTTGATATAATAGAATATGGCTAACGAAAAACCAATACAATTATCACCCAACTCTCTGAATTTGTTTTTGGAATGTCCGCATTGCTTTTGGCTGGATAAGAATTTGGGAATAAAAAGGCCTCCGCCATACCCTTATGCTTTGAACTCGGCGGTGGACAGTTTGCTAAAAGAAGAGTTTGACACTTACCGGGCGAAGAATTTACCGCATCCGTTGCTGAAAGAAAATGGCATAAAGGCGCGACTTTTTCCAAATCAGAAGTTGTTGAACCAATGGAGAAACAATCTTGCCGGCATCAGATATTTTGACGAGGTTCTTCAAGCAACGTTATTTGGCGCGGTTGATGATGTTTTGGAATTCAGCGATTCTAAAATTGCTCCGTTAGACTATAAATCAACAGGAAGCACCGCGGCAAATGTTTATGACAGATTCCAGTTGCAGTTAGACACTTACACATTTTTAATGGAGAAGAACGGTTATAAAACTCCGCGGAAAGGCTATTTGGCTTTTTATATCGTAGACAAGAGCAGGGGATTCATTGACCGCCTGCCGTTTCGCAAAGAAATAGTGGAGATAGAAACCAACCCGTCAGACATTTACGCAATTTTTCAGGATGCAGTCAAATGTTTAAGAGAGCCGACTCCGCCTGAGCACAGCCAAGATTGCTTATTTAAAAAATGGTTAGATGGAGCTAAAAAATTTAATTAAATCGCTCGGAAAATAATTTTCTGCTAACGCTCGTGTCCCCGCCAAGGCGGGGAAACTCGCTTCGACAGGCGCTTCGCGTCCTGTAATACGCTAAAAATTATTTTCCTCGCTTATAAAAATTTATGAAGTTACCAAAATTTTTGAAGAGGAAAAGAAATATCTGGATCATTGCGATTTTGATAATTATAATTATAATTGGTTTTTTTGTTTTCGGCCAAAAAAATAACGCCAATTCCATACAAACCGGGTTTGCAACAAAACAAAATTTGCAGGAAACAGTTTTGTCTACAGGGCAGGTTGTCAGCGCCACTGATCTTGATTTAAGTTTTCAAGGGAGCGGAATTATTAAAAGAGTTTTAGTTACTGAAGGGGACAGCGTGAAACAGGGACAAGTTTTGGCGTCGCTTGACCAGTCTTCTGCGCTTGCTTCTTTAACTTCGGCACAAGGAACATTGGCCCAAGCCAAAGCAAATTACGAAAAGCTGATAAATGGTCCTACTCAAAATGAGGTACAAGTTTTGCAGAATGCCGTGGCATCTGCCGAGGTTAATTTGGGCAACACATATAACAGCGCGCAGAGCGTTTTGAACAGCGCCTACACAGCGGTTTACAATGCCTATGCTTCGGTAGTGAGTGTGCAAAATAGTAATTTTTCAACAAGCGATCAGCAAAGCATTAGAGTTCAGAATAATAAAAATAATATAAACGATAAGCTGGCAAACGCAGAATCCAGCGTAAGCCGGGCGACTGATGCTAACACCACCGACTCGGCAATCTCTAATTTAGCAGATGATTTAAATTCTACTTTTGGTTCGCTTCAAATTATACGAGACCAGTGCGACCAGGGAATTTACTATTCCAAAGTTTCTGTAACCGATAAGGCATCTTTAGACGCACAAAAAACCGCGGTTAGCGCGGCCCTAACAAGTATTAATAGCTTACAAAGCAGTATTGCTTCTTATAAAGTAGCGCTTCAAACAGCAAAGGATAATTTGTCAGCTAAGAAAGCAAAGCCCAGGCAGGAAGACATTGACTTGGCAGGAGCGCAAGTGCTTTCTGCTCAAGGTCAGGTTGATTCGGCCCAGGTTATTTTGAATAATTCAGTAATAACAGCTCCATTGCCCGGGACAATTACGCAGGTTAATATAAAAGTTGGCGAGCAGGCAACCCCGACAAAAGTTGCGGTTGTCTTGCAAGATATTGGAAATTTGCACACAGAAGCCGATGTCAGCGAGGCCAACGTGGCGTCTTTGCAAATAGGCCAGTCAATTGATTATACTTTTGATGCGCTTGGGCCAGATCAGCATTTTTCCGGAAAAGTGCTTACAATAAACCCTGCCTCAACCGTAATTTCCGGAGTTGTTGATTATTTAGTTAAGGGAAGCTTTGACAATGTCCCTGGAATTAAACCGGGTATGACGGCCAATATGACAATTCTGATTTCCCAAAAAAATAACATTCTGGCTGTGCCGTCAACCGCAATAATAAATAAAAATAACAAGCAGTATGTCAGGGTTATAGATAATGAAAAAATGAAAATATATCACGAGGTTCAGGTTCAAACTGGAATTCAGGCAGACGGAGGGTTGGTGGAAATTGTTTCAGGATTAAAAGACGGCCAAGAAATTGTAACATACATTAAACCATAAAAATATAACCATGGCGCTTATTGAAGTCGAAAATTTAAAAAAAGATTATGTTAATGACGATGTTGTCACGCAGGTTTTGCGAAGCGTCAGGTTTAAGATAAACGAAGGAGAATTTGTGGCAATTATGGGACCGTCGGGATCTGGCAAATCAACCTTAATGCACATTCTAAGTTTTTTAGACCGACCGACTTCCGGCTTGTATAACTTTGAAGGAAAAGACACAAAAAATTTTGATGACGACTATTTGGCAAAGTTAAGAAACGAAAGAGTTGGTTTTGTCTTTCAATCTTTTAACTTACTGGCTCGCACAACTGTTTTAGACAATGTAAAATTGCCGTTGGTTTACAGTAAAAATAAAGATTTTGACAAACTGGCGGAAAAAGCTTTAGAGTCGGTTGGAATGTCGCATCGCCTTGAATATTTTACAAACCAAATTTCCGGAGGAGAAAAACAGCGCGTGGCAATTGCAAGGGCTTTGGTTAACAATCCGGCTGTAATTTTTGCCGACGAGCCAACCGGAAACCTGGATTCAAAATCTGGAAATATAGTAATGCATATCTTACAGAAATTGAACAACCAGGGCCACACAATTATTTTGGTCACTCACGAAACCGACACAGCAAACCACGCCAAAAGAATTATCCGCATAAAAGACGGCCAAATTATTTCCGATGAAAAGGTGATAAAACGTACTATTGCCAGCGCCGAAAAAGATTTGGTAAAATAATTCCATTGTGCGACAATTATGGATTTTTTGGGAACCATAAAATTAGTTTTTAGGACATTGCTTGCCAGGAAAGGCAGGTCGTTTTTGACTATTCTGGGAATTGTTATTGGAGTTGCCGGAGTGATAACTATAATTGCTTTGGGAGCAGGGGCGCAAAGCATGATTTTGGGGCAAATAACAAAATTGGGTTCTAATCTTTTGTCTGTCCAACCCGGTAAGAGCAACGAGAAGGGGCCTCCGGCGCAGGCATTTGGAATTACAATCACAACCCTGGTCAATGAAGACGCAGAAGCCCTAAGAAATAAAAACCAGGTTCCGCACGCCGAGGCAGTGGCGAGTTTAGTTATGGGGTCTGTTTCTGTGACCTGGCAAAACAAAACAGTAGACACAAATTTCATTGGCACAGATTATAATTTTCCCAATGTTTTAAATACTTCTATAAAAAACGGACAATTTTTCAGCCAAAGGCAGGGCGAAGGGGCGGCTAATGTTGTGATTTTGGGGGACACTGTTGCCTCGGAAATATTCAACAATACAGGAGTTGACCCCATTGGCCAGGTTGTAAAAGTCAGAAGCGCTTCGCAAGAACAAGCCGGCGGAATTCCTTTGCGTGTTATAGGAGTTATGGAAAAAAAGGGCAGCGCTATTTTTTTGGATTTTGATGACCAAGTTTATTTACCTCTGACAATTGGCCAACAACAAATTCTTGGAATTCATTATTTGCGTGGAATAGACATAAAGGTAGATTCGTCAAACAACATAGATCAGACAATTGCCGATGTAAAAAATGTAATAAATCAACGCCACCGTATCCAAAAAGATGTTGACGCTGATTATACGGTAAGAAATATTGCCGACGCAATCAGCATTTTAAGCACAATAACCGATGCTTTAAGATTATTTTTAACTGCCATGGCCGCGATTGCCTTGGTGGTTGGGGGAATCGGAATTTTGAATATTATGTTGGCAACAGTGGCTGAGCGCACCAGAGAAATTGGTTTAAGAAAAGCGGTCGGAGCCAGCAATGTGGCAATTATGAAGCAATTTTTGCTGGAAGCCGGGACTCTGACTTTTCTGGGCGGAATTGTCGGAATTATTGTGGGAATTTTAATTTCTTATCTTATAACCCTGTTGATGCGTTATTTGGGATATGACTGGGCATTCGTAGTTTCTATAACCTCTGTTCTGTTGGCTGTTGGCGTATCAATTTTAACAGGCGTTATTTTTGGCCTGTACCCGGCCTTAAAAGCGTCAAAATTAAACCCAATCGACGCGCTTCGCTACGAATAGTTATAAAATCATGGTTAATTCTTTTCAGCAATCGATAAGAGCGTTAAAGTCCAACCCTATAAGGACGGTTTTAACGACTCTGGGAATTGTCATTGGAATTGCAACAGTGATTACGGTTTTGTCCGCCGGCGCAGGTTTTAGAAGCTTGATAGACGCCGAACTGGCGGCGTGGGGAACAGACACCCTTTTTGTGGAAACAAAAGTTCCTCCTACAACAAAGAATTTAGCCAATAACAACCCGGCATCAGCCGACCTTAGCAGGGCGGCTTCTACTGTGCAGATTACAACATTCAAATTATCCGACCTGACTGCGCTCAAAAAATTAAATAATGTTTCCGGAGCCTATGGCATGGTTACCGGTCTTTCGGTGGTAAATTACAGGAATAACGCTAAAAACTCTATTTATTTTGGAGTTGGAGCTGATATGTTTTCTATTGATAAACACACCTTGAAAAAAGGCAGATTTTTTACGCAGACAGAAGATGCCGGGGCAGTCCAGGTGGCAATTTTGGGAAGCAATTTAGCCAACGACTTATTCGGGCAGGATGAGCCAGTGGGGAAGTTGATAAGAGTTGGAAATTTAAATTTCCAGGTTATAGGGGTTTATAATGCGCAAGGATCTTTTTCCGCAGGAGGGGCTGACGACAGTTTATATATGCCACTTGTCACGGCTCAGAAAAAAATGCTGGGAGTCAATTATATAACCATCGGCGTTGTGCAGTTGAAAGACACAAACCTGGGCGACGCCACAGCAGAATTAATCCGCAGTACCATGAGAAGTCTCCACAGCATTACAAACCCAAATAAAGATGATTTTATGGTAACCACTCAAGCGCAAGCTTTGGAAACCTTCAACACAATTTTTAATGGCATTACCATTTTGTTGATTGCCATTGCGTCAATTTCGCTTATTGTGGGTGGAGTTGGCATAATGAATATTATGTATGTGGTTGTTACCGAGAGGACAGCTGAGATTGGCCTAAAAAAAGCGTTGGGCGCAAGAAGTTCTGATATTTCAAGAGAATTTTTGGTGGAATCAATTTTGGTTACAGTCTTGGGCGGAATACTTGGAATTATCTTGGGTTCTGTTATGAGCTGGTTGGTTTCTTTAATAGCAAGTTATAACGGGCTGGCATGGATTTTTTCAGTGCCGTTGTATTCTATTATAATTGCGGTTGGGGTTTCAGCTGCCATTGGAATATCTTTCGGAGTTATGCCGGCAAGGTCTGCGGCAAAGCTAGACCCCATTGAAGCCTTGCGGTACGAATAGATTGTGGTAAAATGAAATAATATTATTAAATATAAAAAAATATGGTAATAAATAAACAGTCAGGCTTGCCTCGCCGAAGCTCGGCGGAGGTGGGTCAGGCGTCAAGATTGCTGTTAGTTTTAGCGGTGGTCATTTTGGTTGCCGTGGTAATTACTTTTTTAATAGTAAAAATGGCTGAAAAACCGCCAAAACCAGTTACACCCCCAACAACAACTGTAGTGGAACCGGTCTACGAGCAAACCTTGGGAAACATCAGATTTGTTTTTGAATCAGCCATAGACAGAGGAACAGTTTTAAAAGCGTCTGAAATTGTAAGCAATCAATATTCTACACAAAAAAATCTGACAGTATCTAATACAGGAGCTAAATTTATTCAGGTTACAGTTGGAGCGCAAAACCAGGGCACAAAAAACACAGAACCAAACTCATGGACAATAGAAAATATTGTTGACTCTAAAGGCAGGAATTTTGTTCCGGTTGAGGGGTATACAATAAGCCCGTGGCTTCCAAACCCTGACATGTGCGGAACGCTGTTAAAACCGGCATTCGATCCCACGCCTTGCGTGAAAATTTACGAAGTTTCCAAGGAATCAACAGGATTGAAAATAAAGGTTGAAACAGGAAAAGACAACACTGGCAACAATCTTTCCTCCGGGAAAATAGATTCGTTTTTAATAGATTTAATAGTAAAATAATTTACAAATGGCTTTGCAAAACAAAAAAGAAGAGGACCCAAAGGGTACCCCGGGAAAAGAGAAGAAGCCTTCGACTCCGGAACAGGCGGTGCATTTTGAGAAGGAGAGTTTGGAAGTTCCTGAAAGAAAAAAAGAAATTTCTTCTGACGACGCAAGAATTTCCGCTGAGCTGAGAAAAGAAATAGAAATGATGGAATTAGATGAGAATACAAAAAAAGACGCAGAAGCAAAGGCTGAAAAGATTGAATTCTTGGGAGAAAAAGACAAGATAGAACATCTTTTGCAGATGGCAAGGGAAAAAGGCGTGGTTTTTGCAATACAAGTTGCCAGAAAAATGAACGAGCCGTATCTTTTAGATATATTGCACGACACCTTAGCTCGCGAAGGGTTTTATTTAAAAATGAGCCAGCCGGCAGATGATGATAACGATAAAAAAACTTAAACTATGGCGATTATTATACCCGGATTAATTTTGGTTTTTTTACTGATTGTTTTGGCTTTTATTTTTGTTTTGAACGCTGAAACAAACGAAAAAAATTCCGTCTTTGGAGGATTGGAAATGGTTTTGTTTTTGGTGATGATGCCCCAGCACTCTCCTAAGAAAGAAGGCGAACAGCAAAAGGAGGAAAAACTAATGATTGCCCAAATGGAGCAAGTCTTCGCCAACTTTTTATATTTGAAAAAACGCAGCGTGTTTCAAACTCCGCCTTGTTGCGCTTTTGAAATTGCTTCTCAAATAGGAAGTTCAGACATTTCTTTTTACGTTGCAGTTCCTAAATATTTGGAGTCGGTTTTCGAAAAATATGTGCAGGGTGTTTATCCTAACGCAGTGGTTGATAAGGTTCCGCAAGATTATACAATTTTTGAACCGCAAGGAACAAACGCCGCTGCGTATTTAAAGCTTTCCGAAAGCTACCTTTTTCCAATTAGCACCTATCAAACACTGGAAACAGATCCCTTGGCATTGGTAACAAATAATTTGAGCAAAATTTCAGCTAACGAAGGCGGGGCAGTCCAGGTAATAATTAGGCCGTTGTCTAAATTAAACTTGAGAAAAGCAGGCGAGAAGGCCTTAAAAAAAATCAGAGAAGGAAAATCTGTAAAAATTGCGGTAGAAAGAGCTTATGGATGGGGATTGGGAGACTTGATGGAGTTAATAGACGAGCTTTTCGTCAGGGGACCCATGGACTCAAAGAGAAAAGAAATAGAGTTTCAAAGTGTTGATAAGGAGCAGGGGATCGACCAGAAGGGTTACGATGCAATCCAAAGCAAAATTCAAAAACAACCATTTGAAGTGAACATAAGAGTTGTGGCATCGGCCCAGTCAGAAGGCAGAGCAGAAGAAATTTTAAATCATTTAACTTCGGCATTCAGTCAGTTTTCGCTATCGGCAATAAACAATTTGGAAGTTAAAGAAGTTCGAGGCAAAGAACTGCAGAAATTTGCTTACGATTTTAGTTTTAGAAATTTCAACGAAAAACAAGCCAATGTTTTGAATTTGGAGGAATTGGCCAGCGTTTATCATTTCCCTACACATTACATTGAAACCCCATATATTAAAGCCGCAAAGTCTGTGTCATCGCCTCCGCCGGCAGACTTGCCGGAAAAAGGGCAGATATGCATAGGAAAAGTCTCTTACAGAAACGAAGAGAGAAAAGTTTATTTTGCTGACAGAAAAGACAGAAGAAGGCATTTTTATATTATAGGACAAACCGGTGTTGGTAAATCTTGGTTTTTAGAAAGTATGATAGCTCAAGACATTGCAAATGGTGAAGGCGTGGCAATTGTTGACCCGCACGGGGAATTAATTGACCATGTTTTAGCAATGATACCAAAGGATAGGATTGATGATGTTGTGCTTTTTGATCCGTCGGATATTGAAAGGCCGTGCGGCTTGAACATGTTAGAGTACGATTCGCCGGAACAGAAAGATTTTGCGGTTCAGGAAATGATTGCCATATTTATGAAACTTTTTCCGCCGGAAATTATTGGCCCAATGTTTGAGCATTATATGAGAAACGCCATGCTGGCCTTAATGGCAGATAAAGATAACCCGGGAACTTTGGTTGAAATTCCAAAAATGTTTACCGATCCGGCGTTTTTACAACAAAGAATGGCAAAAGTTTCTGACCCAATTGTTCGGTCTTTTTGGACAAAAGAATGGGCACAAACAACAGGTTCCACCAGGTCGGACATGTTGGGCTATGTTGTTTCAAAGCTTGGCAGGTTTATTGAAAACGAGATGATGCGAAATATCATCGGTCAGTCGCACTCGGGTTTTGATTTGGCAGATGTAATGGATAAGAAAAAAATCTTTTTGGCAAATTTGTCCAAGGGTTTAACCGGCGAGGTAAACAGCTCTTTACTGGGTTTGATTTTAGTTTCAAAAATACAAATGGCGGCAATGAGGCGGGCAAGAATTGCAGAAGACCAAAGAACAGATTTTTATTTGTACATTGACGAGTTTCAAAATTTTACAACTGATTCAATTTCCACAATTTTATCTGAGGCAAGAAAATATAAACTCAATTTGATAATGGCTCACCAATATATGCCTCAGTTAAAGCAGGAAATTCGCGACGCGGTTTTGGGCAACGTTGGCACAATTGGCGCATTTCGCATTGGAGCTGAAGACGCTGAAAATTTGGAAAAACAATTTGAGCCCGGATTTTCAAGGTTTGATTTGGTGAACTTAGACAACTTCACGGTTTTGATAAAAATGATGATAAACAATAAAATTTCAACGCCGTTTAAGATGAATACACTGCCTCCTCCAAAAGGAAAACCGGAAATTATTGCCGCTATTAAAAAAATATCAAAGTTAAAATATTCGCGGGCAAAAGATGTTGTTGAGCAGGAAATTGCCCAGCGTTCTTTTGTGGACATTCCGCCAGCTCAGCCTCCAATTTCTTCCAGCCAACCCATCCCGCCCAAAAAATAAGTCAATCCAAAGCGAGGTTTAGCCTCGCTTTTTTGGTTGAAGCGCAGTAGAATAAAAATACAGTCCATAAGCTGGAGTGTTTGCTCTTTGAAAGGACAAATATGAAAAAGTTTTTTTCAAATGCTATGATTTTGTTGGTGGTCTACACGGTTGGACCGGCAATTAGGACGGTGTTTTTATTTTTTAAGTGGATTGGGAAAATCAAAATTGCTAATCAGGAAATTCCTAGGTTAGAGCCCGGCGCTATAGTAATTGCGAACCACCCGGATCTGTTAGATTGCATGTTTGAAATTTTTTTGGTGCCTGCAATTTTTTTTCCGCAAATAGCCTTGCATCCTTTGAGGCTCGCGCCATACTTTACGCCCGACAGGCGTAATTTTACAGATAAGTGGTGGTGGGCGTGGTTACGGCCAATGGCGATATCGGTGGACAGGTCTAAGGAACACGGCGGAGTAAGAGAGGCCAGGAAGATGCTCGATACTGCAAGCGAGCACAAGAGAGTAATGATGCTTTTACCTGAAGGAGGGAGAACCTGTACCGGGAAAATTTTTCGTTGGAGTAGGAGCAAGCGTAAGAAAATTAGGGACTTAAAACGTTCTGTAGGCTGGTTGATATCAAGAACGCAAGCTCCGGTGTTAACTATGTGGTTGGAAAATGGAAATCCGCCCGATCAGCCTGCTAAGAGGCTGTTCTCGTGGCCCAGTTTCAAAAGGGGACCAATTTTGGTCAGGCTCGGAAAATTTATGCAGTTTTCCAGAGAAGATGACTCCGTACAAATCACAGACAAAATCGCTAATAATCTGCTGGAATTGGCAGATCAGGGGTAGTTCACACGAACTATCCATTTTTTTTCTTGAAAAAAATTTGTAAACAAGTATAATACAAGTATATTAAAAAATTAGGGCCTGTGGCGCAATGGCGGCGCAGTCGCATGGCATGCGAAAGGTTGGGGGTTCAACTCCCCCCAGGTCCACATTAGACGATTTAGCAAAATTTTGGTAATATAAAATTGATATAAGCCAATATAATTAAAGATAAAATTATGCAAAAAATTAGCAAAAAACAAAAATACCATTTTCCGGTAATTATTGAAAGAGATGAAAATGGCGTTTATTTAGGCAAAGTTCCGTCTTTGCGAAGTTGTTATACACAGGCAAAAACATTGCCAGAGCTTTATAAGCGACTTTCAGAAGTTGTGGCTCTTTGTTTGGAGGTTGAAAAAGACATTTTTAATAATAATGTAAGACAAAACGAATTTATAGGAGTCCAGCAAATTGATTTCTGCAGATAAATTTTATGCCAAAACTAAACCCCGTTTCCCCGAAAAAATTGATAAAGATTTTGTTGTATCTTGGTTTTAGAGAGGAGAGAATAAAAGGCAGTCATCATTTTTATTTTAATAAAAATACAGGAAAAACAACAACGGTTCCAATTCACGGAAACGAACAGTTGAGCGTTGGTATTTTAAAAGAAATTTTAAAAGATATTGAGTTATCCGTTGAGGAATACGAAAAATTAAGACAAAAAATTTAAGGAGGCTGCGAAAGCCCTTGCGTGCCCGTCCATAGCCAGAGGTGTAGGCGGGAGGTAAGCATTGATGAATTAATAAAATAATTAAAAAATAAAATTATGGATATTATAGAGGATGTTGTTGCGGGCTGGTTTAATTCTAAAGGATATTTTTTAATTAAAAATTTGAAAAGCGGCGTTAACGAAGTGGATATTTTGGCAGTTAAATTGGACGATAACCAAAAAGTTAGTGATGCAATTCATATAGAGGTTCAGTGCAGTTCAAACCCAATTGGGTATATCGGCGGAACTCCATCGGCAAAAAAACGGGATGCGTCAGGAGTTGAGGTGGGCGTTGTGGCTTATATTGATAAAAAATTTAATAATCCCAAAATTACAGGAGTTGTTAAAAGTTTAATAGGTAACAAATATAAAAAAATGTTTATTTGTGGAAAATTGAAAGAGGAGGAAACAATTAAATATTTTAAAAAAAATGGGATAGAGGTTATGCGTGTTTGGGAAATTTTTAAGGAAATAAAAGCAAATGAAGGAGATTACAAGACAGGTGAAGTGAATAGATACCACCAATTACTGCATCTGAACGATCAAAATCAAAAATAGCAAATAATAGTCGGCATATTTAGCTTTGCGAAATAAAAAAATTTTGTTAGAATATCTTCATGAATAAGAGTTATAAAAAAGTAATTTGGTCTGCTGTTCTGGTTATAGCTTTCGCCGGTATTTTTTGCTTGGGAGCTTGGGTGGGTGTAAATAAAATTGCTTATCACGTTCCTCAGCCAGGCACTATTGATTTTTCACTTTTTTGGGATGCTTACAATAAGCTGCAGAAAAATTTTATTACTCCATCAAAAATTGACGAGCAAAAAATAATTTACGGAGCAATAGATGGCATGACAAGGTCGCTGGGCGATCCTTATACTAATTTTTTTGACCCTGAGCAGGCAAAAAGGTTTCAGCAAGATTTGAACGGCTCCTTTGATGGAATCGGAGTGGAAGTTGGCATTAAAAAAGATTTGTTAACTGTCATAGCGCCGCTAAAGGGCACTCCAGGACAAAAGGCAGGGCTAAAATCAGGAGACATAATCTTAAAAATTAATGGGCAAGATGCCACTAACCTCGCCACCGATGAGGCGGTTAGCTTAATTCGCGGACCAAGAGGGACAACGGTAACTTTGAATATTTTCAGAGATGGATGGGAGACGGCAAAGGATATAAAAATTATAAGAGACACAATAAAAGTTCCTTCAATAGAATGGTCGCTTCTCGCCTCGCCAGGCGAAGCCGGCGGGAAAGATGGCGACACGGCATATATACAAATTTATCAGTTCGACGGACCGCTTACAGCTGATTTTAAAAAAGCTGCCTTCGAAATCTTGCAAAGTCCGGCAAAAAGAATTGTATTAGATTTAAGAGATAATCCGGGAGGATACCTTTCGGCAGCGCAGGATGTTGCCGGCTGGTTTTTACAAAAAGGACAACCAGTTGCCATTGAAGATTTCGGCAATGCAAAACCTCAGCAAACATACAAAACAGAAGGCAGTTCGGCTTTTGCGAGTTATCCAATGGTTATTTTGATAAATCAGGGGTCAGCATCGGCATCGGAAATTTTAGCCGGCGCGCTTCGCGACAACAGGAACATAAAATTAGTTGGCACAAAATCTTTTGGCAAGGGTTGTGTTCAACAAGTATTAGACTTGCGTGGAGGATCGTTTCTTAAAATAACTGTCGCCAACTGGCTAACGCCCAAGGGAAATTCAATTTCAGATGTAGGGTTGACTCCGGACGTAAAAGTTGATATAACAGACCAAGATGCTCTTGTGCAACCCCAAAAGGATGCACAATTAGATAAGGCTCTTGAAATAGTAAAAGATTTGAAGTAGAATACAGTATAAATTAAAAATAAAAAAATAATATGAAAGTAATTTTGTTGCAGGATGTTGAAGGTCTTGGAAAAAAATACGAAATAAAAGAGGTAAAAAATGGACACGCCAGAAATTTTTTATTGCCTCAAAAATTAGCCAGGGCCGCAACAAAAGCCGCTTTAAAATGGCTCGATGATCAAAAAGAGGTTATCGAAAAAGCCGCAGAAGAAGAATTAAAAATAACCCAGGATTTGGCTTCTAGGTTAGACGGGGTTGAATTAAGCATTGTCGTGAAAGTCGGAGATGAAGGACAGCTTTTTGAATCAATAAATAGCCAGAAGATTGTTGAGAAATTAAAGGAAGCGGGATTTGATATCAAAAAATCACAAGTTAAATTGGGAAGTCCAATTAAGGAATTAGGAGAGTTTCCGGTAAACATAAGTTTAGAACATAATCTAGAGCCAGAAATAAAAGTTATAATATCCGCCGAAAAGTCCGAAGAAAAATCAGAAGAATAAAAACAAAAGAACCTAGCTGAAAGGCTGGGTTTTTTGCTATAATAAACAAAAACAAAGAACATGACTCCAAAATATATTTTTGTAGTGGGCGGGGTAATGTCGAGCGTTGGTAAGGGTGTTGCCTCCGCCTCAATTGGAAAAATTTTACAGTCTCGGGGGTATAAAGTGGCCAATATAAAGTGCGACATGTATGTGAATATTGATGCGGGTACCATTAGGCCGGCCGAGCACGGAGAAGTTTTTGTCGGGGAAGACGGCGTTGAGGCAGACCAGGATTTAGGAAATTACGAAAGGTTTACCGACCAGGTGTGCACCCGCGATAATTATGTAACTACGGGACAAGTTTACCAGGAGGTAATCAAGCGCGAGAGGAATTTAGAGTACAAAGGCGAAGACGTTGAAGTTGTGCCTGATATTCCAAACGAAATAATTAGGCGAATTAAGGCTTGCCAGAAAAAAAACCAATCTGAAATTACAATAGTTGAATTTGGCGGAACAGTAGGGGAGTATCAATTGCTTTTGTTTTTGGAGGCGGCCAGAATGTTAAAATGGAAAGAACCAAAAAATGTTTTCTTCATTTTGGTCAGTTATTTGCCCACTCCCTCGCTTCTTGGCGAACAAAAATCTAAACCCACGCAATATGCTGTCAGAACACTAAACTCGGCTGGAATTTCTCCTGATTTTATTTTGTGCCGCGCCGACAGACCCGTGTCTGACAGTATCAAAAATACCATCAGCACAGTTTGCAGCTTAGATAAAGAACGCATTATATCGGCCCCTGATGTTTATTCTATTTACGATGTTCTGATAAATTTCGAGGAAGAAAATCTTGGCTCAATAATTTTAAAAGCCATAGGATTAAAAACAAAAAAGAAAGATTTAATTGATTGGAACAAATTTTCCAACAAGGTTAAAAATATAAAAGAAGAGGTGACCATTGGCATAGTCGGCAAATATTTTAATTTTAAATCTTGCAGAGACACATATATTTCGGTTATTGAATCCATCAATCATTCAGCTTGGTGGCACAACAGAAAGCCAAACATAGTCTGGCTCGATTCTGAGAAATACGAAAACAACCCCGAAGAATTAAAAGAATTGGATAAAATGGATGGAATTATTGTGCCTGGAGGATTTGGAAAAAGAGGAACCGAGGGCATGATTATGGCCGCTGACTATGCTTTTCAAAAAAAGATTCCGTATTTTGGACTTTGTTTAGGAATGCAAATTATGACAATAGCATTTGCCAGAAGAATTTTAAATACCAAAGACGCCAATTCTACGGAGCTTGCCCCAAATACGAAAAACCCCGTAATATCAACAATGGAAGAACAGAAGAAGTTAATCAAAGAAAAGAGCTATGGCGGAACAATGAGACTTGGAGCATGTCCGGCAAAATTAAAGGAAAAATCTTTAAGTTGCAAGGCTTATGGAGTTAAAGAGATTTCTGAAAGGCATAGGCACAGATATGAGTTTAACAACGATTATCGCGAAATTTTGGAAAAAAATGGGCTAAGGATAGCCGGGGTGAACCCGGAAAGAAATTTAGTTGAAATTGTGGAAGCGGAAAACCACCCCTGGATGGTTGGCGTGCAGTTTCATCCGGAGTTTAAATCAAGACCGCTTGAACCTCATCCGTTGTTTAAAGATTTTATCAAGGCCTCAATAAAAAAACAAAAGGCATAAAACAAAAATCCGCCTAGATTTGTAATCTTGGCGGATTTTTTAAAGTAGATGTTATTTGGCTTTCTCGACTGAAACAACTTTGGCGATTCTCCGTGATCCATTGAAAATTTTCTTGGATTTTGAGGAAAATTTCACCAAACCATCTTTCATGGCGTAAATAGTGTCGTCAGAACCCTTTTTAACGTTTTTGCCCAAAAGATATTTTGTTCCGCGCTGTCTTATAATGATCATGCCAACTTTAACTTTTTCGCCAGCCGAAATTTTAATTCCAAGCCTTTGAGCGGCAGAATCCCTGCCCAATCTGGACGAACCTCCTTGTTTTGTTTTGCTCATGTTTTTAGTTTTTTATATTTTTATGATTTCAGACTTCTATAAAAATATCTTAGCAAAAATTGTTTCCTTTGTCAAATTGTATTTTAATGATATAATGTTACTTATAATAATCGCGCTTTTAGTTTTAGCGGCTTTTGCTTCAGGGTACATTATGGCTAAGTATCAATTAAAAGAGCCAATCCAAATACGGCAAATGTCTAATTAACCTAATTTCTAATTAACCTAATTTAGAATAATTAGAATAATTTTCGATGAATATTCCACAACATATAGTTTTATTTCCCGATGGAAACCGCAGGTGGGCCAGACAAAAAGGCTTGCACACTCTAGAAGGCCACAAAAAAGGTTATGAGAACCTTTTAGACTTTTCCGAATGGTGCAGAAAGAGGGGAGTGAAAGTTCTTACAGCTTTTGGTTTTTCAACTGAAAATTGGAACAGGACCAAAGAAGAGGTTGATTATTTGATGAATCTTTTGGAAAAGTGTTTAATAGATAATTTAAGCAGATACGACAAAGACGGGGTTAGGGTTAGGGTTAGGGTTATAGGCCAAAGAGATAGGTTGCCTAAATCGTTACAGGAGGCGGCAATAAAAACAGAAGAAGCAACGAAAAATAACTCAAACCTTTTTTTAAATTTAGCCATAAGCTATGGCGGGAAATGGGACATTATTAATGCTGTTAAAAAAATTATTCAAGAGGGGACGCCCGCTAACCAAATTGATGAAAAAATGATTGAAAACCACTTATCAACCGCAGGACTGCCTTCGCCAGACTTTGTCATACGAGCAGGAGGGGAAATGAGAATGTCTAACTTTGTTTTGTGGCAGGCTGCTTACTCTGAACTATATTTTTCTCCAAAATTTTGGCCGGATTTTACCGAGCAAGACCTAGATGTTGCTCTGGCAGAATTTGACCGCAGATCTCGCCGTTTCGGCAAATAAAAAAGCATCTTATTGTGCGACATTATAGCTTGACAATGGTGCTTGACATATGCTATAATTAATGTATAGCATCAGATGGTGCTATCCTCGCAAGTGGCAAACTTACTTGCACAGCTTATCCCGCTGGGAAAGTTGTTCGGTACATTAAAACAAAAAAACTGGACGATGTCCAGTTGGAAAGGTAGATACATGCAACCATATCAACATATCAGTGCGAAAGGGAATCAAGGGGCGGTAACATTAGCAGCCTCGTTGCCAGACCAAAAATTGGTGGTGCTAGGCGCCAGTTGCGCCGTCAGCGTGTCGACGGAGGACGGCCCTGTGTTGAGCTTCACGGTCGTGCCTAGGAGGCGGAACGAGGTTGTCGCTATCGCTATTGTCAAAGACGGCGGTAAGGTTATGGAAGAGTCGTTTCTCCTCCATGTGACTCTGGACGAGAATGGGAAGGCCAACGTGGATTTGAAGATGCCTTTTGCATCTGCACCAGAAGCGGTTGGACAACTCCTTGAGAGAAAGGGCGGTTGCCTTCTCCAGGTTCGATTTAAGGACGCGGAAGAGCCAATGCGTCTGTCCGTATACTGGAGCCCCATTTCAATACCGGAGGGGGTGGTGGCTGGGGTAGATACTTTCCGCGAGCTGTGCGTGGTGCTCGCCGAAGCGTGTGGTCCTGCACCCGTTTGGACCCGTAGCGTGAACAGGTTGTGAGTCGAGCAATTTTTCAAAACGGTTTTCAGCGAATTTATCCTAAAAATTCGCTTCTTTATTGAGCTTGTCAGCCGTTGGTTGATTGGTTCACAGAGTAAAATTATAGGCACAAATAAAAATGAATAAAAACAAATTTATTATTTTAAGTATTTTTTTGGCAGTGGTTTTTATTTCGGCATTGGCAATGCCTGGTGTTGTTGACGCTCAAAGTTATGGGTGCACAAACCACTATTACGGAAAATGCTCGGGTAATAATGTCTACTGGTATGATTCTTGCGGAAACCAGCAGGAATTATCTCAGTACTGCCCGAATGGATGCGCTAATGGCATTTGTCAGGATAATTTTAATTACAACAATAATAATTATAACTACAACGTTAGCGGAAACTGCACTTACCACGCTTATAAGCTTTGTCAGGGAAATAATATTTATTGGTATAGCTCGTGCAATAATCAGCAAGATTTGTACCAGGCTTGCGGAGGCAGTCAGGTTTGTAAGTATGGCCAATGTGTTAATTACGTGCAGCCAGTACAGCCCGTTCAGCAACCGGCCAATAACTACACAGCCTACTCAACAACAATTTGCCGAGGAAGTTCCATTTATTGGCTTGATTCTTTGGGAGTAATTAGCGGTTCATATAAAAATTGTCAGGACAACAACAGTTGCACAATAGACACGTGCTTAGCAAAAGAATGCTCAAATTTGTTAAAATGCGATGGATCAACCTGCGCTGTTGGTTCGGCTGATTATATTGCTTATTGTCCACAAGTTAATCCCGTGAACGTGCCGGTAACCGTTGTACCACCAGTTGAGCAACCAGCAACAACAAAGCCAATTGCCGCTGTTTCTAACTCCGCAGCAACTGCAACTGAATCTTCTGGATTTTGGGGATTTATAAAGCACTGGTATGGATGGATAATAGCAACTCTTATTTTGATAGTTTTGTTTATCATTGTTTACAGGCGTCTCTCTTCCGAAGGATAATTAAAAATAAAATTTTAAAAAAAGAACCTCTTTTACAGAGGTTGTGGCGGAAAGTTTTCCACCCTTTTGCCGTAATGGTCAATGATGGTAAACCATTTGCCGTCTTTGACCTGGGCCGTTCCACAGCTAAAGCTATTGGCTTTAGCATATCTTCCCTCGAAAGCGGGCTTGCCGTTATGTCCAATGTAAACCCACTCCTCGCCCGTCTTAACCGCGGCTAATCCTTCCGAGAAAGGCAGGGCTTCACTAAACACTGCCTCGAATGCGGGTGTTCCATCCGGATAAATGAAAATCCGCATATTGCCTTTTTGCGCCACTGTAAGGCCTTCGGAAAAACGCCCGATGCCATCGTAGATATTGAACAATTCGCTTGTCGATTTTGCTTCCATAGGCTTTTTTTATTGAATTAAGGAGCTGTTAAAATAATAGCATGTAACAATCTTAGCGTCAACGCCTCTAAACCATTGACTAACTATTATCATGGGAGTAATCTTAATTAAAGAACCTTGATAATAAATTATTTTATGAATACCATGTCCATTTCTTCTGCTTCTTCCGCAAGGAGGAGCATAAGCAAAGGCAGTGACGAGAAAGTCGTAATGCGGTTGCTTCTCGGCGCAGCAGTTTTTATAATCGTCGCGGGCGTTACGCGATTTCTCGGCTTTGCGGGCGTCGCCAAAATTATCGCGCAGATTGCAATTTTGCTTTTTTTAGGAATTCCGGCCAAGACAATATCCAGCGACTGGGGTCTGTCCAAAAGACAGGATAAAGTCCTTATCGCCCTGGGAGTTATGGCGATTGGCATCGCAGGTCTCATTACCTATTGGCTATGGTTTTCTTCAGGCTCCGTTTCATAGCCATCGGAGCTTTTTTTTTATTTAAAATCTGGTAGAATTAACATATGGAAATAAGACCAACCACTTTCGAATTCACTTCATACAAATTTGAGCCCTCAAAGAAAAGGATATTTTTTAATTACAAAACGAGCTTTGGCTCCAAGGATTTTATTTTATTTACAGAAACAATAAATCTTCCAAAAATCCCTAATCTAAAAGAAATACCTTCGGGTCTTGTCAAAAAGATACTGCAAGATTTGCATATAGCGTTGGGAATCAGTTATTACAAACTTTATTGCTCTAAAAAAATAAAGATAAATTACTCTCTGGCAAGAGAAGAAGCAGATTTTTGGAATTCTTTTTACACAAAGGGATTAGGAGAATTTTTCTACCGAAATAAGTTAAATCCGGCTATTTTCCCGGGATTTGCTTTTGATAAAGATGCAAAAACAAAAAACTACAGGCTGGAAAGAAATAGCAAATTTTTGCTTGGCGTAAGCGGAGGAAAAGATTCAATTGTGTCTGCAGAGCTGTTTAAAAAAGTTAAAACTGATTTTTCTATTTTGTTTGTTGAAACTCAAAAAAAATCTTTGCTGGTAGACAACGTTATTCAGGAAGTGGGGGAGAGGTCTTTTAGAATTAGGCGATACTTGGATAAAAAAATATTTGACCCGGAAGTGGGATATTATTCCGGTCATGTGCCAATTTCCGGCATATACGCATTTTTGGGAATTATGTCCGCGGTTTTTTATAATTATTCATATTTTGTTGTTGCCAACGAATTTAGCAGTAATTTTGGCAACGTAAAATACAAGGGAAGGGTGATAAATCATCAGTGGTCAAAATCATCTGAATTTGAAAATTTATTCCAGGACCATGTTAAAAATTCCATAAGCCCCGATTTGCTTTATTTTTCTTTGCTTAGACCATTTTATGAAATAAGGGTTGCAAAAATGTTTGCCAAGCTTGAAAAATACCTCCACATTTTTTCCAGCTGCAACAATAATTTTAAAATTAACTCTTCAGACGATTCATATGGAAAATTATGGTGCGGGCATTGTCCAAAATGCGTGTTTGTTTTTTTGATTCTCGCGCCATTTTTGCCGAAAGAAAAACTCGTAAGTATTTTTGGCAGAAATTTGTTTCAAGATTCTGAGATATTAATCACTCTGCGCGATATTCTTGGCTTTGGCAAATCAAAACCATTTGATTGCGTGGGCACCTACCAAGAAGCAAAAGCCGCGTTTTTTATGGCCAGAAAAGAGCTTAGAGATGATCTTGCCGGCGAGATATTTTTACCCAAAATTGATCCTGATGACAATAGGTTTTTTGTTGATTATAAAAAAATGCCCATTGAAATTTATTTTAATGGCCAAAGGAAACCATTAGAGTTAATTAAAGAAGTTTTTAAAACCCACCCTTCATCTGTGCCAGATTACCTTAAATTTTTAGGCGCAGATAGCGCATTTATATTGGGGTATGGCAAAGAAGGCAAAGTAACAGAAGAATATTTAGAGAAATATTTTCCTGACATTAAAATCGGCATTGGCGACGAGGAAACAGACGCCGATTATTTAGAAAAACAAAAAGACTACGACATAGCCATAAGGTCGCCCGGGGTTGCTAAAGAGAAAATTAAAATTCCATACACAACAGCCACAAATATATTTTTTTCTTATGCCAGGCAAATACCAGGAGTCAAAATTATTGGAGTTACCGGCACAAAAGGCAAATCAACAACAGCCTCTCTTATTTATCACATATTAAAAAAATCAGGTAAAAAGGTTGAGCTTTTAGGAAACATCGGCACGCCCATGCTTTCAGCTGTCACAAAGGGAATAAAAAAGAATACTATTTTTGTTTTGGAACTTTCAAGCTACCAGCTAGATGATATTAATTTTTCTCCTGATGTGGCCGTGGTAACATCTCTTTTTCCCGAGCACATGGATTATCATCGCAGTTTGAAAGATTATTACAACGCGAAAAAGAACATAATAAAGCACCAGCAAGCCGGGGACATCTTTATCTTTAACCCTAAAAATAAGAAAATGGCTGCATGGGTAGCTCAATCAAAAGGGAAGCCAATGCCGTTTATAACCGAGAAATTTGTTGAGGGATTAAATTTATTGCTTTTAGGAGAGCATAACAAAGAAAATATCAGGGCCGCTGTTACTGCTGTGAAATACTTTAGCGTGCCTGATAATAAAATAAAGAAGGCTATTGAGAATTTTAAAACCTTGCCCCATAGATTGGAATTTGTGGGCGAGTTCAAGGGTGTTAAATTTTATGATGACGCAATCTCTACAACACCGGAATCAACTATTGAGGCCATAAAGTCGCTGAAAAACATTGATACAATTTTTTTAGGCGGAAAGGACAGAGGATATGATTTCTCCAATTTAGAAAAAACGATTAAAAAATATAGAATAAAAAATATCGTCCTTTTTCCAGATAGCGGGAAAAAAATAAAATTAAAAGGATTAAATATTCTTAGAACCGAAAGCATGGAAGAAGCGGTTGAATTTGCTTATAAGTTTACTGCACCCGGAAAAATTTGTTTGCTTTCCTGCGCTTCGCCAAGTTATTCAATTTGGAAAGACTTTGAAGAAAAAGGAGATAAATTTAAAGAAGCTGTTAAAAATTTGGGAGAAAAGATATGAAAAAGCAATTCAACTATTTATTATTTTTTTTAATCGTCTTTTTAATTGGTTTCAGTTTTTTATTTTTGGCGTGTCTTTCGGCGCCGGCTTCTTTGCAAAGGTTTGGCAATACAAACTACTATTTATTTCATCAGCTAATTTTTGGGCTCCTACCGGCGCTTGTTTTAGGGTTTGGGGCATATAAAATTTCGTTGCATTTTTTAAAAAAATGGGCGCCAGCGCTTGTTCTTTTGAACATTGCAGCTTTATTTCTGGTATTTTTGCCTGGTGTAGGCTCTAGGGCGGGCGGAGCAAGCAGGTGGATTAACATAGGGGGATTTACGGCTCAACCTTCGGAGTTTTTGAAAATTACAGCCATTTTATATTTATCCGCTTGGATAGCTTCTAAGTTATCTGAAGCCAATGTATCGGACTGGAAATCTATCACAAAAAGAGGTTACCATAATATTGTATACATTTTTCTTCCGTTTATAATTTTTTTGGGGTTGGTTGCCGTGGCATTATATTTCCAAAAAGACGCCAGCACGTTGGGAATTATCGCCATCACCTTGCTTGTTTTATATTTTTCCGCCAGAACTCCGTTGTGGCACACCTTGCTGGTTGTGTTTTCCGGGGCAACCATTCTTTTGCTTCTTGTAAAATTTGAACCGTATAGGCTGGATCGCTGGCTGATTTTTTTGCACCCCGACATAGACCCTCTGGGAAAAGGATTTCAATTAAGGCAATCACTGATTTCCTTGGGCTCTGGAGGAATTTTTGGAAAGGGCTTGGGAATGTCAGCTCAAAAATTTGGTTTTTTGCCTCAGGCAATGACAGACTCTATTTTCGCCATTATTGGCGAAGAAACAGGGGCTTTCGGATGCGTTCTTTTAATTGCCGCTTTTATATTACTTTTTTGGCTTGGACTTCAAATCGCCAAAAACTCAAACGACAGATTTTCCAAATTAACAGCTGTGGGAATTGTTTTTTACATAACATTGCAGGCGTTTATAAACATATCTTCGGTGGCAGGAATTTTTCCATTAGCCGGAATTCCTTTGCCATTTTTTTCTTACGGCGGTTCGCACTTGGCAGTTGAACTCATCGGCGTAGGATTATTGCTCAACATCTCCAAAAACACCTAAAAAAAGAGACCTGCTCAGTTCTTAGAGAGGTCTTTTACCTGAAAAAATGGTCCTGAAAGGTCCTGCACAAATGCTTTAAACTCGCCCGAACTAACAGCCACGCCAATATCATCGAGCCAACGCCAATGGAGATCCATAAGTCGAGTTGCAAACCGGCGGTCAAACTGCTTGCCAGGTCTAATTCCCATGAATGCATAAGGCTTATAATTAACCCCGCATCCATGCAGGCAATAAAACTGATGGCAGAAGCAACAATCAACACCAAACTTGTGTGAGATTTCTTCTGCCCCTGTGTCTTTGCGAAAAGGCATACAACCGCGAACATCGCGCCGTAGCTCATGCCAATGCCGTCCATTGGATTAGAAGGCATGGCTCCCACTCCAATTGTGCCGAAACACAGACCCAAAACTAAACCGCAGACAGTCAGAATGCAAAAACCAATCCAGTTGCTTACTTTTTGAGTAATCATATGTCCTTTCATTTCAGGATTTAAATTGTTAAGTTGCTAAATTAAAAATACCACATAGTTTGATTTTCTGCAATGTTTCCCGTCGGCAAGGCAGTTGGATTCCGACGCTTAAAAAAAAGAGAGCAATTTTTCAATTGCCCCTGCTTGCGGAACGTGCGGTCTATTTGTTGGCTTCGATGGTGAGTATCTCGGTCACATTTGTTTTCGTAACCGTTTCAGTGGTCACCATCGTGACGAATGGCGGAACGTCGGGCATGTGCAGAATTTTAATATTGTTATTCGGTTCTCGAATAAACCAAGTGCCAACCTTGCAAACCTCGTCGTTTACCTTGAGGAGGAGCCGGCGGTCTGTTGCCTTGTCGCCGTCATTGGCAAATCTCCACGGCATGGCAATGACCTCGTTAACGGTCTTGTCGACCGCCATAACCAGATAAATCTGATTTATATCCGGTTCGTGAATTATCCTCCCGTAATTCCGTTCGACTATGCGATCAAGGGAAGGAATAAGCAAGCCCGCTACAATTGCGATGACCGAGATGAGAACCAACAACTCAATCAATGTGAAACCATATCTGTTTTTCTTCATATACTTACTTCTTTCCATATTCAACTGCGATTGGCAGTTGTCCCTTTCGGGATTGTTAAATGTGCTATCCACATCTTAATACCCAAAATAGACAATGTCAAGGGTTGCTGGAATTTTGCAGGTTTGGTATTATTAAACAATATGAAAATACTTTTCACAGGTGGCGGAACGGGCGGACATGTTTTTCCCCTGGTCGCCATTGTCAGAGAAATAAGAAGAATCTACCCGAAAAAAGATTTGGAGTTTTATTATTTGGGTCCCAAAGATGATTTTGGTTTGATTTTGCTTTCGCAGGAAGATTTTATTATAAAAACCATTATATCCGGCAAGATAAGAAGATATTTTTCTTTGCAGAATTTTGTTGATATTTTTTTCAAAATTCCTTTTGGCATAATCCAAAGCTTGTTTTTAATTTTATCTATAAAACCCGACTTGCTTTTTAGCAAGGGCGGGTCAGGGTCAATTGCCGTAACTTTGTCAGCGCGGTTTTTAAAAATTCCTGTTTTTTTGCATGAGTCCGATGTGGTGCCAGGGCTTTCAAACCAAACAACCGCCAAATGGGCAAAGAAAATTTTTACATCTTTCCCAAAAACAGAATATTTTAACCCTGAAAAAATAACAATAACCGGAAATCCCATAAGAAGTGACATTTTAGAGGGCGACAAACAAACCGCCGCAGAAATTTTTAATTTAACTCTTTCTAAACCCATATTTTTAGTAATTGGAGGCTCGCAGGGCGCTGAAACAATTAATGATTTCATTCTTAATGTATTGAATAATTTACTGAAAGATTACGAGATAATTCACGTTACAGGAAGTTTAAATGTTAAAGAAGTGTCGGCTGAGGCCCAGGTTGCCATGCAAGACAAAAGCCTAGACAAGTATTATCACCCAATTGGGTTTTTAAATGAAGAAAAAATGAGGCACGCCTATAAAGCCGCTGATTTAATAATTTCGCGGTCGGGTTCGGGTTCAATTTTTGAAATTGCTGCAGTCGGCAAACCAAGCATTTTAATTCCTCTTCCGTCAGCAGCAGCCGACCACCAATCAAAAAATGCCTATGCTTATGCCCAAAACGGATCAGCAATTGTTGTTGAACAAGAAAACTTGACCCCTAATTTTTTTATGGAAAATGTCCAATTATTATTTTTGCATCCTGAAAAATTAGAAGAAATGAAACAATCGGCGCTGGCGTTTGCAAAACCTTTGGCAGCCCGCGCCGTTGCCCGCGAAATATTAGAATTTTTAATGTTAGACTAAAAAAATAAGATGAAAAAAGATATTAAAGAAAAAAGTATGCCGGTTAGGGTGAGGTTTGCGCCCTCTCCAACTGGCCCCTTGCATGTTGGCGGAAGCCGGACTGCTTTGTTCAACTACCTTTTTGCAAAAAAAAATAATGGTAAATTTATTTTACGCATTGAAGACACCGATGTGAAGAGGTCGGAACAAAAGTGGACAGATGAAATTATTGAGCAGCTAAAATGGCTGGGGGTTCAGTGGGATGAGGGGCCGGACATTGGTGGAGACTTCGGGCCGTACAAGCAATCTCAAAGGCTGAATATTTACAAAAATTATTTAGAAAAATTTTTGGTGGAGGACAAAGCATATTATTGTTTTTGTTCAGAGGAAGAATTGGAATCTAAACGCCAAGAGCAAATGAGCAGGGGATTGGCGCCAAAATACGACGGCAGTTGCGCCCATTTGTCGCCAGAAGTTGTCCAGAAAAATTTAGCTGAAGGAAAACAGTCTGTTATAAGATTTAGAGTTCAAAATAAAAAAGTAAAATTCACTGACTTAATTCGCGGAGAAGTGGAGTTTGATGCCAGCCTATTAGGCGATATTGTTATAGCAAAAAGCTTGGACAACCCTTTGTTTCATTTTGCAGTTGTGGTTGATGATTTTTTAATGCAAATAAGCCACGTAATCAGGGGCGAGGAACATTTGCCCAACACTCCGCGCCAGATATTGCTTCAGGAAGCGCTTGGTTTTTATCACCCCATCTATGCGCACTTGCCATTGATGTTAAACGCTGACCGAAGCAAGCTTTCTAAACGGCAGGGAGACGTTGCAGTGGCTGATTATCACAGGCAGGGATATTTGCCCGAGGCTTTAGTAAATTTTATGGTTTTATTGGGCTGGAACCCCGGAACAGAAAAAGAATTGTTTACCTTGGCCCAACTGTCAAAAGAATTTTCAATAGAAAAAGTACAAAAAGCCGGAGCCATTTTTAACATCCAGCGCTTAGAATTTTTAAATGGTTTATACATCCGCGAGAAACCAATTGAAAAATTAACAAAACTTTGCGAGCCTTATTTAAAAGAAGCCGGTCTTTTGGTTGCCGGCCAGGTTTCGCAAAACAAACTGCAGGAGATTATTGAGGTTTCTAAAACCCGAATGAAAAAACTATCAGACATTGTTGAGTTGTCAGATTTATTTTTTCACGACAAACCTAGCTATGAAAAAGACTTGCTGAAGTGGAGCGATATGCAGGACGAAGATGTAAAAGAGGCTCTTTTATTGTGCGACAGGATTTTATCTGATTTAAAAACATGGGAAATTAAAAATATTGAGGAGGCGTTGATAAGTGGGGCAGGGGAGTTTAACAAAGAAAAAGGCTACCCGGAAAAAAATAAAGGATTTTTACTTTGGCCATTGCGGGCTGCTTTGTCCGGCAAAAAAACATCGCCAAGCCCTTTTGAAATCGCGGCTATTTTTGGCAGAGAAAAAACATTAAAGCGCATCCAAGAAGCAATTAAATTATTATAATGCAAAAAAAATTTATAATTTATATAGTCGCGATAATTATTTTGCTTGGTGTGGTGTTTCTTAGCCAGCAGGCATATTCACAGGCAACAGGAAAAACCATTATTTCAGCTGCGGCAAACCAGGTGGGGTCATATTTGGCAAAAGGGTCCAATTGGGTTATGTCTGGCATATACCCTAAAATAGATGAACAGGTGAAAAGCGGGGGAGAGACCATAACAAACGCGGTTAATCAGGAAAAACAAAAAGTTTCTGAAGACATTGGGAAAAAAATTGAAAATTATTTTTCTGGAATTGCAAACGCAGTTGCAGGAAAAAATAATACAACCTGTCAGCCAACTGCGCCTCAGACCGCAAACCCATAAAAAAGACGACCTAAACCACGTCTTTTTTAGTACTACCCGTTGACATGGGCATAAGGGGTGGACTATTATTAGTATACAGACTATGTCGCAAAATGTAGGTAAAGCGACGTACTAAGTATAGGCTTCTAAAAATCCGGAGAAAATGCAAAACTCAACTAAACCAATTAAAAACCATCTGCAAGATTTTTTAGACTTTTGTGAAGTTGAAAAAGGTTTAAGAAAAAATACTCAGGAGAATTATAAAAATTATCTGCAGAAATTTTTCTATTGGTTAGACCAAGCTAAATTATCGTCTTTACTCCCCCATCAGTTGACCTCCGAGCATATTTGGGACTATAGATTATACCTTTCAAGACAGCCCAGTCTGGCTACAGGAAAATTGCTATCTAAGGCCACCCAAAACTACTATTTGATCGCTTTAAGGGCCTTTTTAGGCTATTTTGTGGCAAAAGACATACAAAGTATCCCCCCGGACAAAATATCGCTCTCAAAGCCAGATAGAGGCTCAAAAAGCATTAAATTCCTTACTTTAGACCAAATTAGCAAGCTTTTAGCCTCCATTGAGCCCAAGGACGACATAAGCACTCGCGACAGGGCTATTTTAGAGGTTTTTTTCTCAACCGGGTTTAGAATTGCTGAGCTCACCTCGTTGAACCTTGAACAATTTAGTAATCTAAAAGATAAAAAGGACATGGAACTTGGCGTAATTGGAAAAGGCGGAAAACCGCGAGTAGTTTATTTTTCCGAACGCGCATTAAACTTCATCAAAAAATATTTAGAAATAAGAAACGATATTAAACATGCAAATCAAAAAGCCTTGTTTATAAACTTTCGCGACAAAAAAGACGATACCAATGCCAGGCTTACCCCAAGGTCTATTGAGCGCACGGTAAAAAAATACGCCCTGCTTTCAGGCGTGCCAATTTTTACAACACCTCATACCCTGCGCCACAGTTACGCCACAGATTTGTTAAACCAGGGAGTTGATCTGCGAAGCATCCAAGAGTTTTTGGGCCACAGCAACATTGCCACCACTCAAATCTACACGCACGTAACCAATAAACGCCTTCGCGACATTCACCATCAATTCCACTCTGATCCTGACAAGAAATAATACCTTGTCGCACAATAAAAACTCCTTACGGCTAGCCGCCTAAATATTTAATAAAAAGTTTTTGCCTTTTGGTTACAGCGCCCGCCGGCGTCTTTTTTAGTTCAGCTGAGGCTTCTTTGGAAAAAAGCCTGAATTGTTTATCTATTTTCAGCGCCCGAGGATTCACACAAAAAGCCAGGTTGTTTATTCCCATCAGTCGCAAACCCTTTAATGACCTTAATCTGGAAAGCGCAACATACCCCATGCCTTCTAAAAAACATCTCGAAAGATCCATTTCGGCCGAATCAAGGTTCATTCCTTGTGATTTATGCACGGTAATGGCCCATGCCAACCTTAGCGGAATTTGAGAAATTCCGGCCACTATTAAATTTTCCTCTTCTATTGTCCAGTCGGCATAAGCTACGGTTATTTTTTTACCGTCTTGAGTTTTGACAATAGGCAAATCCCCCGCCCCAAAACCAACTATCTTCCCCTGCGTTCCGTTAACATATCCTGCGTCAAAATTGTTTTTAATAAACATCACGTGCGCGCCGTCTTTTAAAATTAGCTTCTCGGGCGCCAAGCAACTTTTTTTCAACGCCTCTGCGACAACAAGATTTCCTCTCAGCCCCATTTGATAATAATATTCTTTTCCTTTTATTTTGTTCAGCTCAGAATAGTTAATGCTGTCCACATCAACGTTGTGAGTGTAAAGTTTTGTAAAAACACGTTTTAAATCTTTTGCCACTTTTTGCGCTTGATACAAAAGTTCTTTTGATTCCCCTGCTTTGCTTTCGCGAATGCAATTTAAAATTTTATGCAGTTTTTTATCTTTTGTTCTATGCTGTTCGTCTAAATAACAAATTTTCATTTCCATTTGCTTCCAAACGTCTGACTCGGTAACAAATTTTATTTCCCTGCCTTCTTTTTCCACCGGTGGCAGCTGGAAAAAATCGCCCGAGCAAATAACTTGTATTCCGCCAAAGGGTCGGATATTTCTTTTTATATACTGGCAAATTTTGCTTACAGCCTCAAACTGTGAAGCTTTAATCATGGAAATCTCGTCTATAATTAAAACGCCCGTGTTTTTTATTCTTTTTCTTAAATATCCCTTGTCGCAAACTTGCCTTACTTCCAAGTCATCTAACTTTTCTCTGATTCCCAGGCCAGACCACGAATGCAATGTAACCCCGCCCATATGGGTAGCGGCAATGCCGGTGCTGGCGGTAATTGAAACGGGAATATTATTTTTTCTAAGATATTCAATATATTTATTTAATAAAAAAGTTTTTCCGCTTCCCGGCGGGCCTGTCAAAAAAGTATTGTAACCCATTTTTAGAATATCTAATGCTTCCTTTTGTTTCATGGTGTTGTCGCACAATTAAATATCTGCTATAATCAATCTATAAATTAAAAACTAATTTTATAAAGTTATGGTAACAGAAAAATTTAATATAGTAAACCTAGTAAATTCCGATGGTTGCTTTGATTTGCAATTTAGAAAAGACACCCGGCACGAAAGAACCAACTCCCCCACTTACTACCGTTGGAAAGCTCAGTTTGTGGTTACCTCGCCCAAAAACGATTTTAAAATTTTGGAAAAAATAAAAAACGAAATGGATTGCGGAGAAATTACCGTTTCCAAAGATCAGGCAAGATTCTCTGTGCAAAAAATTAGCGATATTGCCGAAGTGGTTGTGCCGTTTTTCAGAAAAAATTTGCTGGCTGACAAAAAGAAAAAAGATTTTGAACTTTGGGCAAAAGGAGTTGAGGTAATCCAAAGAAATAAGGGAAAGTCTTTAGCCAGTTGGAAAAAAAATGACCTGTGCACTTTAATAGAAATTCACAAGTCTTCAGCAAAATATAAAAACCGCCCCCGAGCGCCAAAATGGTTAGAAATGGCAAAGGCCTTCTCAAAAACCAAATAGTAACTAAAAATCCGCCAGATTGGCGGATTTTTAGTTAATGTGCCCTTGTCGAGACTCGAACTCGAAACCAATTCCTTAAAAGGGAACTGCTCTACCAATTGAGCTACAAGGGCGCGTTTCTACAGACCTTCTTGATGAAGCTGGTCCAATAGTTCTTTCTGGCGCTTGGATAATTTTTTTGGTGTTTTAATTTTCAACTCAATGTACAGGTTTCCTTTTCCAAATCCTCCAAAATGCGGAATTCCTTTTCCCGAAATTCTTAAAACCTTTCCCGATTCGGTTCCTGTGGGCACTTCCAGTAAAATGTTTGTGCCTTCCAATGATTTAATTTCTATTTCATCTCCCAAAGCTGCCTGTGAAAAACTAATCTCCGACTGACTGAACAAATCGTCTCCCCTTCTCTCAAACACAGGGTGCTGTTTAACAGAAATTCTGGCAAAAAGATTTCCCGCTTTGGCTCCTTTTTTCCCTGCCTCGCCCTTGCCGTCAACTCTTATAACCTGATTAGTATCAATTCCGGCAGGAATATGCACCTCAATTGTTTCTTCGCCTTTTATTCTACCTTCGCCTTTACACACATTGCATGGCTTTTCAGGAATTGTGCCTTCGCCCTTGCATTCCGGGCAGGTTGCCAGAGTTGTATACGAACCAAAAATTGTTTTCTTGACCTGCTGAACCTGCCCTGTTCCTCGGCAAGAAAAACATTCCTTAACTTTGCTGCCCGGTTCTGCTCCAACTCCCTGGCATCTGTGGCATACAACTTGTTTTGCTAAACTTATTTTTTCAATTGACTCTTTTAATGTTCTTTCCAAAGCAATTTCTACATCAACTTGAATATCTTTCCCTTTCCTGGCATCTTTTTTATTTGATCGGCGTCCTCCGCCTCCAAATCCCCCGCCAAAAAATTCTTCAAATATCTCTCCAACATTTTCAAAATCAAACTCAACGCCATCCTCGCCTCGTCCTGCGCTTGCTGAAGGGTTGCCCCATGCCCAATTCCAGCCCGAGGCTGGTCCGCCTTGGGCGGAAAATCCTTCATTGCCATCGAATACACGCCCATACTGGTCGTATTGAGCTCTTTTTGCGCTATCTGAAAGCACCTGGTACGCTTCATTGATTTCCTTGAACTTCTTTTCATCTCCGCCCTTGTCCGGGTGATATTTGTGCGCCAGTTTGTGAAATGCTTTTTTTATTTCTTCTTGAGAAGCACTTTTAGTAATTCCCAAGACTTCATAGTAATCCATTTTAGGAAAGCGAGGAAAATAATTTTCAACGTATTACAGGACACAAAGTGCCTGTCGAAGCGAGTTTCCCGCGAAGCGGGACACGAGCGTTAGCAGAAAATTATTTTCCGAGCGTTGGTTTACTTCTCGGTGTACTTCCCTTCATCTGCTTTTGGTTCACCGCCATCTTTCTTTGTCTCGCTAGAGCCAGATGTTTTGTCTTCGGGCTTTTGCTGTTTATACAATTCTGCTCCGATTTTCTGTATTGTTTCCGACAAATCTTTGGTCTTTGCTTTGATTTCCTCCATATTATCACCTTTTTCTGCATCTTTCAAGCTGGCAATTTTATCCCTTGCCTCGCCGAAGCTTTTAGCGAAGGCGGGTTCAACCTCTCGCGCCTTATTATCTTGTAGAGTTTTCTCGCAGGTATAAACCAAAGCATCGGCTGAATTTTTAATTTCTATGGCTTCCTGTTTCTTTTTGTCCTCTGAAGCGTGAATTTCCGCGTCTTTTTTCATTTTCTCAATTTCTTCCTTTGAAAGCCCCGATGAGCCTTCAATTTTTATTGACTGAGTTTTGCCGGTTGCTTTGTCTTTTGCCGACACGTTTAGAATTCCATTGGCGTCAATGTCAAAAGAAACTTCAACTTGTGGCGTACCTCTCGGCGCTGGCGGAATTCCATCTAAAATAAACCTTCCTAAAGTTTTGTTGTCTTGCGCCATTGGCCTTTCGCCCTGCAAAACATGCACTTCAACACTTGTCTGGCTGTCGGCGGCTGTTGAAAACACCTGATTCTTGGCAGTTGGCACAGTTGTGTTTTTGGCAATTAAAACTGTGTTCACTCCGCCAAAGGTTTCAATTCCCAGCGACAAAGGCGTTACGTCCAGCAACAAAACATCTCTGACTTCACCCTTCATAATTCCACCCTGAACAGCGGCCCCAATTGCCACAACCTCGTCAGGGTTTACTTCTTTATTGGGTTCCTTGCCAAAGTATTTTTTTACCTCTTCAATCATTTTTGGCATTCTGGTCTGTCCTCCAACTAATACGACTTCGTTTATGTCTTTTGGTTCAAGCCCGGCTTCTTTCATTGTTTTTTTAACCAGCTCAATTGATTTATCCAAATAATCCTGCACCATACTTTCCAAATTAGCCCTGGTTAATTTCAAGTCCAAATGTTTTGGCCCATTGTGGTCAGAGGTAATAAATGGCAAGTTAATTTGAGCCTCAAGGCTTGAAGACAGCTCAATTTTTGCTTTTTCAGCCGATTCTTTAATTCTTTGCAAAGCCAGCATGTCTTTTGACAAGTCAACTCCATTGTCTTTTTTAAATTCTTTGACAATCCAGTCCATAATCCTTTGGTCAAAATCATCTCCGCCCAAATGCGTGTCTCCGCCGGTTGCTTTTACTTCAACTGTGTCAGCTCCAACATCCAAAATGGAAATATCAAAAGTTCCTCCGCCAAAATCGTAAACGCAAATTTTTTCATCTTTCTTTTTGTTCAATCCATAAGCCAAAGCCGCGGCAGTTGGTTCGTTAATAACTCTGTCAACTTTGAAACCGGCAATTTCTCCTGCCACTTTTGTGGCTTTTCTCTGCGAGTCGTCAAAATATGCCGGGCAGGTAATAATTGCCTCGGTAATTGTTTCGCCAAGTTTTGCTTCGGCGTCAGCTTTCAATTTTTGCAAAATCATTGCCGAAATTTCAGCCGGGTTAAGCCACTTATCGCCCATTTTAACATCTACTCCGCCATCAGCTGATTCGCGAATTTCATACGGCAATAATTTTTTGTCTCTTTGCACTTCGGGGTCGGTAAACTTTCTGCCAATTAGTCTTTTAACAGAATAAATTGTGTTTTTTGGGTTTGTGACAGCCTGCCTCTTTGCAAGCACGCCAACAACTCTTTCTCCGCTTTTTGACATTGCCACAATAGACGGCGTAGTCCGCGCTCCTTCTTTATTCTCAATAATTTTCGCCTCGCCTCCCTCCACCACCGCCATGGCCGAGAACGTTGTCCCCAAATCTATACCAAGTATCTTGCTCATTTTATTTATTTTTAATATTGTGTCGCACAATATCTGTTACTATACATAGGTGCATAGGGACAGAATGTTGCACAATAAAATTATCTTATTTATTTTTAATGTTGGGCTTCGTACGCTTGTTTTATCAAAGTAATCGCGTAGTTTAATTTATCCATACTATCAATTTTCATTTCTCTAGTAGTCGTCCATTTTCTGCTTGAAATATCTTTAGCCAATTTTTTAGGATCTTTAAAAGTTTTTTCGTTCACTCTTAATTGGATAACTAGCCATTTTCTCTTCACATGTATACCCAGAAATGTAGTTTTGACAAAATATTTTATGTAATCTGGTGTATACCCCTCTTCAATATCATCCCCCATTTTAAACACGCTTTCTCTTAATTCGTCCAAAAATTCTTTTCCTTCTTTATCAGCTCTATTTCTGTGGTCTTCTAGCGTAACCACCTTATTGACTGGCTCGCCAGAGTAGTTTTTTTGTTTTTTAAATTGATTGATGAGTGGGTCTAAATAAATATCTAATTCATTTTCATGATAAGTATATGTATAACATTCGATGTCGGTATCCAAGTGTTTAATTAAGCTAGCGTCCCACTTAGAATATTCCTTCGCAACGCAAATCAAACGGATTTCTGACCAATCAACATCAATACTTTTAGTTATCTGATTTTCTTTAACAATTCTTTCAAACTCGAATTTTGTGGGCTTTTGCGTTAACCAGTCATAGTAAAAGACTATTTGATTTAAAACCCTGTCCTCTTGTTTATGCTTGTATTCAATAATACAAGGATTTCCGTCTTCGGTGATAGCCAAGGTATCAATTTCTCCATTAGGTATTTGATAAAAACTTTTTAAATAATAACATCGGAAATGTTCTCCTAAATATTCTTCTGCGTATTTTTGCAGTTGATGTTCGGGATTCCCTCCACTAAATTCTTGAGGTTTAATGACTTTTCCAGTTTTTAAATTTATTCTCGCCATAATTTTATTTTTTAATTATTCACTAATTTTTTTCTCACAGCTATTCTAAAAAATTTTAGAACAGCTTTTGATTATCTTTGGTTGTCACACGACAACCTGAAAGTATTTAAAGTATTTCGCGTAGTGGTAGCGTTTTTGTCGTTCGTCAAAAAATTTACCACTATCTTTTTTAACATTATTCTTTTTTTTCTCCTAAATCCATTTCAAAAAATACTGTGCCGGGGCGGAACTTCTCAGAATTCGCCGGCGGGACATCTATTTTCCGAAAACCATTTTTGATGTTAAATTTATGAACTCCTGTATTTTTGGGCATTGTTGCGGCAAAAATAACTTTATACTTCTTTTCCTTGGCGAAACTAACCGTGGCAGATAAAAGTTCTTTTGCAACCCCTTTTCCTCTTAAGCTTTTATCCACATACAAACTTCTAAAATATCCAATTCCGTTCCCGCAATCGTCCAAACCAGCAGTTCCGACAACTTCGTTTTCATCATTCGTTGCCACCCAAAAGTCGCTATTCTCGCTTTTCTTTCCAATTTCTTGATTAGCTTTGTTTGGTCCCTGACCCGATTGACCTAAATCAACATCCCTGAACTCGTTCCTTAGCTTATCATAGAATCTTAAGACCCCTTCCTTATACTCGTCGGTATAGGTTGTAATTTTTTCTTTTGGCTCTTCCTCGCGAATTTCTTGTCTTTGTTCTGTATTCATATTATTTACCTTGCATAAGACTAGCGATTTTTGTGTGGCCGGAAATTTTGCGACCGCAAAAAATCCGGACAAGCGCTATTTTGATATCTTGACCTTAGCGACCCTGATGATTCGGCCGTGCATTGTGTAGCCTCGCTGGACTTCCGCCACTACAGTATTGGGCTTGCCCTCCTTCGCTAAAGCTTCGGAAGGGCTAATTTCCTCGACTACTTCGTGGAAATTAGGATCAAATGGCTTGCCGATTGTTTCTATTGGCTCAATCCCCTCTTTTTGTAAAAAATCTTCCAGCTGCTTTTTAATTTGTTCCACCCCTTTAAGTAATGCCTGCCCTGAGCCCGTCGAAGGGTGGCTTGCCGCCAGGCAAAGATTATCTAAAATTGGAATTATTTTTAAAATAATTTCCTCGTTGGCATATTTTACAAGCTGGCCAATTCGCTCCATTTCATCTTTTTTGTAATTTAAAAAATCTGCTCGCTCACGCTTCCAGCCATTTAGATACTCTTCAGATTTGAGTTGAAGCGCCTTCAACTCATCCTGAGCCGCGTCGAAGGATTTACCAATATTTACATTTGGTTCTTCTGTCATGTTAAAAATTTTCTAATTCTTTTAATAATTTTTGTATAATGTCTTCGTTGTCTTCGCAAATTTCTCTTGTGGGTCCTAAAATTGTTAAAGCCCTAAATAAAGTGTGGCTTTCGGTTGTGTGAGAAATTTCCAGCATTCCTGAAATTTCCATTAAAGATTGCATTTCCTGTTCAAGTTGCTGATGAGCCTCTTTGATTTGTCGCACAATGGACATTCTTACGACATTCACTTCGCGAACGTCGTAAAATGTCTCGGACATTGTTATTTTATCGGCAATATATTTGTATGCTTTTTTTGTAGGAACTCTGCCTGCTGACGTGTGAGGCTGTTTAATATACCCTGCTTCTGTCAAAGCCTGCAAATCGTTTCTTATTGTTGCCGCTGAAACATCTAAATCGCTTGCTTTTTTTAACGACAAAGAACCAACAGGTTCATTTGTGGCTATGTACTCTTTAATTAAAAAGTTTAATAATTTTTCTTGCCTTTCAGAAATCATAATAAGTCCATTTTACTCTTATCACTCGCCCGTGTCAAGTGCTAATGCGTTTAGGCAAGAATTTTTTTGAAAATACAAACAAAAGTATAACTGCGATGCCAGACATTATGGCTCCAAAATAAAACGGAACCGAGGCGCCAAATTTATCCCAAAGAAACCCTGCTAAAAAGCTTGCCGGCAAAGTTGTTAAACCAACAGCCATTCCGTAGATGCCAAATGCTCTGCCTCTGTGTCCGGGTTCTACAATGTCGGCTAACAACGCTCTTGAAACACCTTCGCTTGTGGCGTAATAAATTCCATAAAATCCATACAAGAACCAAATGAAAAATGCGTGCGATACCAAGGCAAAACCCAGATAAACCACGGCATAAGCTGACCAGCCGATAATTAAAGTTGGAATCCTGCCGATTTTGTCTGATAAACTGCCAAATGGGACTGCTGCCAAAGCGTAAATAAAATTAAAAAGCGCAATAACCAATGGAATTTCCAGCAAAGTTATGCCAAGATTTTTTGCCCGTAAAATTAGAAACGCATCCGAAGAGTTACCCAGAGTGAATAGAATTACAATTGCAATAAAAATATAAAATGAAGTCGGAAGAGGTCCGACATCCCTCGAACTTAAAACCGCAGTTTCGCCCGCTCCGGCGGGCTTAGGATGTCGGACCTCGGGCAATTCTTTTAACTTAAATATCAGCAAAAGGGTAATAATTAGAGGAACCGCGGAAAAAAGCAAAATTTTATGATACAGGGCATTGGAGTTTTGAAAAATCCATAGAAGGAAAAATAAAATCAAAGGCCCTGCAACAGAACCCAAGGTATCTAACATTCTGGCTATGCCGAAACTTCTTCCGCGAGTTTCTTTTCCCGAAGAGCCCGCCACTAAAACGTCTTTTGGAGGGTCTTTAATTCCCTTCCCCGCTCCATCAAGCAGTCGCAACCCTACGACCGATCCGACTGATGTAAAAAAAACCAGCAAAACTCTGCCCAGCATTGATAAAAAATATCCCAAAAAAATTATTGGCTTTTGCTGTTTAAACTTGTCTGATAAAAACCCGGCGACTATCTTGAAAATTTGAGCGCTGGCAGCGACAATTCCTTCTGCAACTCCGACAATAGTTTTGTCGAAACCCAGTATAGAAGTTAAATAAATAGGTAAAATCGGCGAAAAAATATCTTGCGATATTCCGCCAAAAAAACTCAAAAGCCCCACATACCAGATGTTTCTTTTATTCATTTATGTTTTCTAGTAATTCCTTGAATTTTTGTTTGACTTTGCCCAGCTTCGGATTTATGGTAACCCTGCAATAAGCTTGATCGGGATGCTTTTTTAAATAATCCTTGTGCTCTTCTTCGGCTGGATAAAAAATGTCTAAAAGCGACACATGTGTCACAATACGTCTTCCAAGCCGGCTTGAATTATTCAACTCTTCAATAAACTTCCTTGCATCAACTCTTTGTTTCTTGGTTGCGCATAAAATTATTGATCTATATTGCTCGCCCACATCGTTACCTTGCTTATTCAATGTTGTAGGGTCGTGCGTTGCGAAAAAAACAGTTAAAATTTGGTTGAATGAAATAATTTTTGGGTCGTATGTGACCCTGACAACTTCAGCGTGCCCGGTGTTTCCTGCCAAAACTTCTTCATAGGTTGGGTTTTCCTTGTTTCCTCCTGCATAGCCCGGCTCAACTGAAATAATTCCTTTTAACATTTTAAAAATTGCTTCGGTACACCAAAAACAGCCTCCACCCAACACAATAATTTCCATGCTATAATCTTCGGTAAATATTCCCATGGTTTAAAAAAATTGGGAGGTCGGACCTCCCAATTTTACTAATTACTTATTTTCGGCAGAGTCGTTCTCGCAACTGCAGTTGCAACAGCGTCCGCTCATTTTTTCGTGAATTTTATCATGCATCCTGCCTTGGAACATCCCCCATCCGCAAATTGGACAATTGCCTCTTTTCATCATCATTTTAAATCCAACCGCCAAGAAGAAAAGACCCCAGAAAAATCCCCAGAAAGTTACGTTCATTATTCCTAAGGTGTTTAATAATATTGCTAAACCTATTGCTACAAATAAAATTGCTATAAACATAAATTTATTTGATTAATAATAATGTATTTATTATACCACATCTGACTTAAACTTCAACAAAATCTTCTGCTTTATGGCCGTGTTGCATTCTTTCTTTTGAAACGTCTATAAATAACGCCAAGAACGCTCCGACAAGCAATACAATAGAGGCTGTGATAAAAACCGGCTTGTAGGCATCTATTTGCGCCTTTAAAATTATAAGTTCAACTGCCTGTTGATAAACTGCCGGGTCGGTAATTTTTATAATGCTATGGTAAGCGGTATTTAAAACATTGGTCTTAGTTGCGTCTGTTAAAATTGTTCCAAAAATTGCAATTCCAAACGCTCCGGCTATGTTTCTTCCCAGCGCCAGCACTGAAGAAGCAATTCCCATTTCCTCAACCGGAACCACCACCGTGATAACATTGGTACGTTGAGACATTCCAAAACCTAAACCAAAAGCCATAATTGAAAGAGGAATAATTACATCCAGAATTCCTGACCTTGGATCTAAATATGAAAACATATATACTCCAACGGCGGCTATGAAAGTGCTGGCAAATATAATGTATTTTGGCTGGATTTTTCCGGTCAGGTTTCCTCCAATTGCCGAGGATATCACCATAAAAAATGCCATGGGAATAAATATGTAGCCGGTTTTTGTGGCATCGTACCCTAAGTAAGTTTCAACGAAAATGGGAATTAAAAACACCGCCCCCATTAACGCCATAAAAACTACGAAGTTATTTACAATAGTGTTAACGAAAACGCTATTCTTGAAAAATTTAAGGTCAACGATTGGATCTTCTGATTTTGATTCTATAAATATAAATATGGCAGTAAATAAAATCGTGACAACATAACAAATTGCGCTAACCGAAGAATACCAGCCCCAGATGCTTCCCTGATCAAGAACTAAAACTAAGGCTGAAAGCGCAATTCCAAGAGTAATGGCTCCCCACCAATCAAAATGCATGGTCTTGCGTTCAGAAACTGACTCTCTCACAAAAATAAATGCCATAATGGTTCCTATAATTCCAATTGGTATGTTCAGCAAAAATATAGACCGCCAGCCGAAAATATCAATCATAGGTCCTCCAATTAGCGGACCGAAGACCGAGGCTGCGGCAAAAGAAACAGACCACAGGCCAAGAGCCTGCGCTCTTTCTTTTCCGTGGCTGAACGTTACGGCCAATATGGCCATAGCTGTCGGATAATCGGCTGAGCTGGCAATTGCCTGAATAATTCTGAAAACAATCATAGAGCTCAAGTCCCAAGAAAATCCGGCGAGAGCCGAACCAAAAATAAAAATTGTAAACCCCCAGATGTAAACTTTTTTTCTTCCAATGGTATCTCCTAATTTTCCCCATATGGGAACAAAAACCGCGTTAGCTAAAATATACGCGGTTGCGATCCAGCTGGCGGAAGTGACAGTAATTCTAAAATCGGTAATTATTTTTGGCAGAGCCAAATTAACAATTGTCTGGTCTAATCTGCCTAAAAAAGTTCCTACAATAACCGTCAGCAACACCAGCCATTTAAAATTTTTGTGTGTTTCTTCCATTATTTCCTTGAATTATTTATAAATCCAAAGTTTAGCTGACATGCCATTTTTTAATTCCGGGAATTGGCTCACGTTAAATCGCACTTTCACATCAAAATCGTTTTCTTGCCTGGTATTGGATATGTTAAAAACAATGTCTCCGGCATTTGATGTGGGGCTTATTTGGTCAACAATTCCAGAATATTGCTTGGAACCAAAAGCATCAACGGTAAAAATGGCAGTCTGCCCTACTTTTATATCTTTTAAGCCTTTGTCTTCCTGCACCTGGCCGACAATTCTTAAATCATCGGGATTTATCATGGTGGCAACTGTTTGATTGGCGCCAAAGTTATCGCCTATATTTATATCTATAGATAAAATTTGACCGGACGATTTTGCTTTTATTAATTCATTCCCAATTCTGGCGATGGGCGCTGATGTTTGCACTTGGTCTCCTACATTAACAAAAACTTCCTGAAGAACTCCGCCAACAGTTGGAGACAAATTAATTACCGGAGCAGATACTGCGGAGTTTTCCACGTAAACCCTGCCCGAAGTTGTATTCCAATATATAAACCCAACTATGCTTCCTAAAACTACCAAAATAACCGCGACCAATATTATTATTTTATTTTTTCCCATATTTTTTTAGTATGCTAATACTTTTTCTCCTAATTTTAATCCTAAAGTAATTTCGACATTTTTATTGTCGCGCAAACCAACTGCAACCTCTCTTGTTTCTTTTTGCGAATTTCCTTTTTCCACAATCACAAAATATTTATTATTGTTTTGCACAACAGCTGATCTGGGAACTATTAAAACGTTTGAATGGGTGTCGGAAGATATTGTTATATTGGCCGTCATGCCGGGATTTATTCTATTGTCTGACGCGTCAAATTTCAATTTAGCTCCATAGACAGATGATCCGCCCACAATTGTTGGAGATAAATCAACAGAGAATATGGTTGCCGGAAAAACAACTTGATTGCCAAAGGCATCTAATGTTACGTTTGCTTTACTCCCCGCTCTAGCGCCCGACAAATCAATTTCCGGCATGTAAAAGTCTATTTCTAAATTGTTGTTAGAGATAGTTGCTACTGGCGTGTTTGCCGAAACAATTTGACCTACAACTGCGTTATCTTTATCAACCTGACCGCTGAACGGAGCCCTAATTACTGTTTTTGATATCTGCGTTTTTATTACGTCTATGTTTGCCTTTGCAGATTCTGTTTGCGCGTTGGCCGTTGCTATTGTTGCCAAATTGTTTACTTTAAGACCGGCAATTGCCTGTATATTCGCCGAAGTGGTGATTATCTCTGTATTTATATTTATTTTCGCCAGGCTGATAGCGGTTCTCTCAACGGAAGTAAGGGCGGGGTCTATTGGTGTTTCATCAATTAAGCTATTAACATCCTGCAAGGACAGCTTTAAGGTCGAAAGCGCAGAGTCTATATTGTCTGGTGTAGGATTGTTAACAGCGTTTTCAACCAAACCAAATGCTCCGCCGTTTAGTTGTCCAATCGCCTGAGAATTCCACAATCCTGCGCCATGCTGACCCAGTAAAGAGTAAACTGCTTTTTCTTTCACACTCTGCAAAGTAATATTTTGCTGGTTCTGGGCTGTAAAATGATTATATTGAATGTCAGAAATTATCAGCAAAATGTCTTTTGCTGTTGTCGCAGATTTCTGAGCACCGCTTAAGCTGCCAGAGTAGAGAGTTTGTGTGCCCGAGTCTAATTTATTTTTAATGGTATCTATGTTTAAAACATCAAGCTGAGCTTGCGCCTGCCTTAGCTGAGATTGCAATGTAGAATCATCTATTGCCAGAAGGGCTTGCCCTTTCGTTATTTTATCTCCAACCTTCACATAGTTTGCAACAATTTTTCCTTGAGACTCAAAAGCCAAATCAACTCCCTGCGACGCTTTTACCTGCCCAATTAAATTTATTTTTTCAGTAATATCGCCATTTTTTACCTCAACCGATAACAATTTTGCAGGCGCGCCTTGAGTAAAAACAAAATACAAAATGACAGCTATTGCAACTGCTATTATTACAACTCCCCCCACAATTATTTTTTTTGATATTTTAAACATGTATTTTTTCAAAAATTTTAATTAGTGTTTTTTTATCGTTATCGTTTAATTTTCCAAAAACTTTTTTAATTGTTTTGTGAATTTTTTTATACTTTTTTTGCAAAACTCCTGCTCCTTTTGTAGTTATCTCCACGCACACCACCCTTCTGTCGCCCTTTTTCTGAATTCTTTTAATGTCCCCTTTTTTGACTAGGCTATCAATTATTGGTGTGGCTGACGATGGTTTTATATGCAAATAATCAGCCACAGATTTCATTGTTGTGTCTTTTCTGCTGTGAAGAAACTTTAAAACTTCAATTTCCGCCTGCGTAAAATTTACCAGGCAGTTGCTTGTATGAATTTCTTCTCTAATTGATCTGCCTATATTGAATATGGCAGATAATAGCTTTTCTTCGTTATTGTTATTCATAAAATTAGTTTGATTGCCTAATTATTAGATTATCTATTATATTCTAAATTTTAATACGTGTCAATATGTGTAAAATGGTTTGTTTCAAAAAAATAACCCCGCTGCATTTTTGCATTGGGGTGCCCAAATTGTTTTGGGTTTTAGTGGCCGAAAAATCCGCGGGCTTTCGTGTCCGGAAGCTGGTAAAGCGTAACTCCGCGCTTCACGCACAGCTCCTGGATTGCCGCGTCGTTGATGCTTCCCGAGGTGCTGAATATTGCTTTAACACCGGCGTCAATCAAAACCTCGGCAGCATCCGGGAATGGGAAGAAACTGTCGCTGTAAGCAACCGCGCCTTCAAGCCTGTCCTTGGTTATTGCAGCAAGGGCGCTTTCAACCGCGACTTTCGCGACCTCCTTAAAACTGGGAGAAACACCTGGCAGATTTCCAGCGTATAGTCCCCCAATTGCCTTTGTAGCAACAGCAACCAGGTCCACTGGGTTTCCATGGCCGGCATCGAGAGCCCGGTCCCTGGCTAACCTCGCCGCGATAATGCGATCTTGCTGACCGACTCCGTTGCCGATGAGCATTCCGTCCTTCACAATGGTAATTGTGTTGGAGTTTGAGGTGGCGCCGATTGCCCAGGCAATTAGCAGGTCAGCTTCCACTGCCGGATTGCGCGGGCCGAAAACCTTTATGTCAGGGTCGTTGAAGTCCAGTAAGAAAGTGCAGTTGGGCTGAGCCAAAAATCCACCGCGAGCATAGCGGAACCGCGGGGTAGTATCCAAAACCGCAGAACCTTCGCCTTCGAGGGCAGGGTTGACCATGAGTCGGCATTTTCCCTTCACACGAGAAAGGGTCTGAATGGCATATGCGTCGAAGTTTGGAGCAACAACGCCATCGAAGCGCGCCTTTTTGTCGGTCATGGCCTCGGCCATTGCCACAGCCACTGAGCCTGTGACAGGAAAGTTGGTCATAACAACCCCGCCGAAGATGGCGCGACTGTCACCAATCACCATGTCATGGACAATAAGTTGATGACTATTGCCGATCGCGGCTCCGCATGGATTGCCATGCTTGGCTCCAACAGCAATATAGGGAACCTTGCCATAGTTCAGTTTCCAGGCTGCTGCCAGATGAGTCATGGTCTGCAGAAGCCGATCATAGTCGCACCAGTTGTTGTAGCTTGGCGAAGTGCCAGTAATGAGCGCAAAATTCTTGAGCGCCAGCGGGTCGTCAGATTCAGCGCTGAAAAGAGCAGCCGGAGTTTGCAGACCATTTTCGCCCTTAAACTGGCAAACTTTTTCTCCTGCAATGACCCTGAATCTGCCTTGGCCGTGATACATCGCCGATTCGGCAACGTACTTAGCAACCTCATACTCGGCGCGAGCGCGAAGGCTTTGGCGGTTTTCAACGCAGACATCACCGCACGCCTCCAGTTCTTCCAGAACCGGCTTCATGTCTTGCTTCCGGCAAACCACAATGCGCAAGCCTTTGGCGCCAGAACGCACCATGCAGGGTCCGCCGATGTCAGTCAGTTCAACCACCGAAGCGACTTTTGCATTTGGGTCGGCAATAGCTTGGCGCAGAGGATAAAAATCGCAGCGCACCAGGTCAATAAAGGGAATTGCCAAGCAGACCAGCTCGACAAGGTCTTCGTGCTTCAGTGCGTCAGCCAGCAAAGCGGCGTGGACTTCGCGAGAGAGCGTAACCACCCGATGGCCAAGAATGGCTCCCCCGCCCACCAGTTCGGAAACGTCCTTGACCGGAACACCTGCGGAAGCCAGTACTTTTGCTGTGCCACCGGAGCTGATAATCTTCCAGCCCAATTTCACCAGTCGCTTAGCATCGTCCACAACGCCGGTTTTGTCCCAGACCGAAAACAACGCCCACTTTTCTTTTGGATTCATATTTTATTCATTTGTCTAATTTTCAAGTTACAGTTCGGGCAAGAGTACTCCTCAAGCCGTCTTACCAATTAGACTACACCAAAAAATCCTATAATGCAATTTACTTGATAACATTATTTTAAAAGAGTACAATAAAAATTGTTTTCAAATTATTAAACAAAAAATATATGCTTATTTTAAGCCAGGAAGAAGTAAAACAAATTATTCCATTAACCGAAATAAAAAAAGTTGTTGACCGGGTAGAAGATGCTTTTCTAAAATATGGAAAAGGCGAGGTTGATATGCCTCCAAAAACCTATTTATATTTTAAAAAAGATAATGGCGACTTGCGGGTTATGCCAAGTTTTTCTGAAGAACTGAAAATGGCCGGAACAAAAATTGTAAACGTTCACCCCGACAATCCTAAAAATAATTTGCCGACAGTGGGCGCGGTAATTGTTTTGAACGATGCAAAAACAGGCGCTCCACTGGCTTTAATGGACGGAACCTACATTACAGGAATGAGAACCGGCGCGGCGGGAGCAGTTGCTTCAAAATATTTGGCGAAAAAAAGCGCAAAAACGCTGGGTGTGGTTGGAGCAGGCAGACAATCACTTTTTCAGATTGCCGCCACCTCAAGCATAATTAAATTGCAGGACATTTGTGTTTACGACACAAACGAAAAAAGCATTGAAGTTCTTTCAAACGAATTAAGCAAGCTAAACATAAAAATACGTAAGGCCGGCATTGAAGAAGTTTCAAAGCAGGACATTCTGACAACAACAACGCCTTCGCGCTCACCAATTGTTAAAAGCGACTGGGTTGCAGCTGGCACGCACATAAACGCAGTTGGCGCTGATGCCGAAGGAAAAGAAGAGCTTGACCCAACTATTTTGAAAAGAGCTAAAATAATTGTTGACGACTGGGCGCAAGCCTCGCACTCGGGAGAAATAAATGTGCCGGTTAGCAAAGGAATTATTACAAAAAATGATATTTACGGTTCTTTGGGCGAGGTTGTGGCAGGCATTAAAACCGGCCGGGAAAATGATAGCGAAATTACTGTTTTCGATTCAACCGGGCTTGCCTTGCAAGATTTATTTACCGCGGAAATGGTTTACCAAGAAGCTCTAAAAAGAGGAATAGGAAAAGACATCAAAATATTCTAAACGTTCTAAATGTTCTAAGCGCGCAACGCGCAAGCACATAAAAAGCGCCCTTCGACAAGCTCAGGACGCTTTTTATGTGTAATAAAATTTTTAATTTATGGCTAACAGGTCAACTTCAAAATTTAAGGTGGCGTTTGGACCAATTAAGCCTCCTGCTCCTGCTGGGCCATAAGCCAGTTCTGGCGGAATTGTAAGCTTTCTTTTCTCGCCAACTTTCATTCCCGCAACTCCCAGTTCCCAACCTTGGATAACCCTGTTTTGGCCTAAAACAAATTGAAACGGCGTTCTGCCCGGGTTAAGGCTTGAATCAAATTTTGTGCCATCCTGCAAAGTGCCGGTGTAATTTACAGTAACATTGTCGCCTGCTTTTGCAGGGTTGCCAGTCCCCTGTTTTAAAATTTCAACCTTCATTCCTTGTATTTCAAAACTGTTTGGATTATTATTTTGACTCATATTATTTTGGGCAGTGTTTTGTTGTCCTTGCGTTGAGGCAAAATAGAAAACATAACCTATGCCAATTATTAATAATAAAACTACTACACTTAAAACTATCACCGGTGTCTTATTCATGTTTTCTTTATTCTTAATTTTTAATTCCATTAATTGGGCGGATTTGAATTGACTGGGCAGTAACGCTTCCATCGGAATTTGTTGCGCCATTAACGCTTACTGCAGTTCCTGTGGCAAGGTCGTCTGCGGTGCCTGTTGCCATTTTGCTGATTTGAGTTGTTGCTGAATAAAAAATGATTTTTGAACCTGCATTGCCCGGCAATTGCAAGGTAATACTGGTTGCATCTTTTGCAATAATGCTTCCTGAAATAAAATTACCGCCGTTGCCTGTCCTGTTTCCCCTTGCTCCTTGAAAATTTCCACCGGCGAACGCAGATGATTTTTGATTTCCATTATAAACTACTGATAATTTACTGTAAAGAATTCCGCCATAAAAAGCTCCACCTGCTACAACCAATAATACAACAATTTTTATAATTAATAAAGTTTTTTTATTCATAAGTTTTTTGATTTAATTTTTTGTTATTTTTTTACTCGTATCTTAATGCTTCTATTGGATTTAATTTGGCTGCTCTTTTAGCGGGGTAATATCCGAAGACAATTCCGATAGCCGCAGAAACAGCAACAGCCAGAATTACCGAAAACAGCGACACCTGCGTTTGATAAAGATTAAAGTATTTTATACCCCAAGAAATTATCCAGCCCAAAAAAACTCCGATTACTCCGCCGGAAAATGTAAGAACAACCGCTTCGGTTAAAAATTGAAATGTAATATCTTTGGCTTTGGCTCCAATGGCTTTTCTTAGGCCAATTTCCCTTGTTCTTTCGGTTACGGTGGTAAGCATCATATTCATAATGCCAATTCCGCCCACCAACAAAGAAATTCCGGCAATTGCTCCAAGCAAAATTGTCAGTGTCTGACTTACGCTTGAAATGCTCGATAAAATATCTGCCTGGTTTTGCACTGTAAAATCAGCGCTCGTAGAATCTGCAATGTTGTGGCGCGACAGCAACAAACTGGTAACATCGTTTTGCGCCGATGTCATTAAGTCTGGGCTGCTAATTTGCAAATCAATTTCCGACAAATATTTGTTGCCGGTAAAATATCTTTGTGAGACAGTGTAAGGAATATAAATTCTGTCGTCTTGGTTTTGAAATCCGCTTCCTCCTTTTGCTTTAGTAACCCCAACCACTTTGAATTCCATTTTATTAATTTTTATTGTTTGGCCTATTGCGTCACTTGCCACCGCATCTGTCCCAAATAAATCTGTAACAACCGTCGGACCAATTACAGCAATTTTTGACACATTGTCTACATCTTGCGAGGTTATAAAAACTCCCTGATCAACGCTTAAATTTCTAACCTGAGGATAAGTATCACTGGTCCCCATAACAGAGGTGTTTGAGTTATTTCCTTTGTAAACCACTTGATAGCGCCCTGTAACTTCCGGAGTCATATATTGCACAGATGATACCTGGTTCACAATGGCTGTGGCGTCATCAACAGTAAGCGATTGAGCCGTTCCTCCGGCTGAACGCGCTCCAGCTCCAAAGGTTCTCAACGCCCCGGGTGTTATCATTAAAAGATTTGATCCGGTTGATTCTATGCTTGCCTGAATTGAGCTTGTTGCCCCTTGCCCAACAGACACCATAACAATCACCGAGCTTATTCCAATAACAATGCCTAAAATCGTAAGCCCTGTTCTGGCTTTGTTTGATGACAATGCTAAAAATGTTTCTTCTATGGTGTCTGAAAGTTTCATTGTCTTTTTTTGGTGTCGCTCACAATAAGCCCGTCTTTAATATGAATAATTCTGTCAGCATGCTCGGCAACATCGTGCTCGTGCGTAATCAAAATAATTGTTCTTCCATGCTCTTTGTTAAGCTTTCTAAATGTTTCCAAAACAATTTCACCTGTTTTTGAATCAAGGTTCCCAGTTGGCTCATCGGCTAAAATTAAGGTCGGATTATTAACAAGCGCTCTGGCAATTGCAACTCTTTGAATTTGCCCGCCGGACAATTGATTGGACAAATGGTTAAAGTATTCTTCATCAAGTCCGGATGCTTTCAAAGACTCTTTTGCTCTTTTTTCTCTTTTTTCTTTTTCAACGCCGGTATAAACCAAGGGTAAAGACACATTTCTTAAAGCAGTTGCTCTGGGCAAAAGGTTGAATGCCTGAAAAACAAATCCGATTTTATTTTTTCTTATGTCAGCTAATTCGTCTTCGTTTAATGTTGAAACATCTTTGCCGTCCAAAAGGTATGTTCCTGTTGTTGGCGTATCTAAGGCTCCCAAAATGTGCATTAAAGTTGATTTCCCCGATCCCGAAGGTCCCATAATTGCAACAAACTCTCCGTCTTTTATATTAAAACTGACTCCTGAAAGAGCCTGAAATCCAACTGCTCCTGTTTGATATATTTTTACTATGTTTTTAATTTCTATCATTTTTTAAAAACTAATTTCCCGGACGCGCTCCTCCGCCTCCTGCGCCGAATAAACTTCTCGTGGCTGTGTTTGTGGTTTTGCTTGTTGAAACAGAGCTCGAAGCAATTGCGGTTGACGAGATAGTTCTCACAACAACCTGGTCTCCTTCTGCCAGTCCGCTAACTATTTCCGTGTTGTTGTCGTCGGCTAAGCCAACCTGCACTGATTTTTGCGTTGGGGCTAAGGCAGAGACAAATCCTTGGTTTGCTGTTGGAACGGCTAAATTCTGTTTTTGATTTAAAACTAACACATAATAATTTCCGCTTTTAGACTTAACAGCAGAGTTTGGAACTGCCAGAACATTCTGCTTTGTTTCTGTAATAACATTTGCGCTTACAGACATGCCCGGCTTTATTCTGTCATCTTGAGTGTCAAAAACTATTTTCACGTTGTAATTTACCACTCCCTGGCTAACGGTTCCCAGCGTATCAATTTCTGTCACTCTGCCGGCAATGCTTAATCCGCTTATTGCGTCAAAAGTGAGAACTGCTTTGTTCCCTAATTTTATCTTCGTGATATCAACCTCGCTCAATGAAATTTGAGTATATTCATTTTTAGTTATAAATGTTATGGCCGAAGTTCCCGAGGAAATTATATCACCCTTTTGGATGCTCACCGCCCCGACAACGCCGTCAAACGGCGCATAAATATAATAATTTGCAAGAGCCGCTTTGGCGTCTGCCAAAGTATTTTGCGCTTTTGTAAGAGATAATTGCTGGGAGGCAATATCTAAATCTGAGTTTAATATCGCATTTTTGTCTGACTTAATGGCGCTTTGAGAATTTAATAGAGCGAGGGCGTCGGAATTAGCTTTGGAAGAATAAGTGTTAAGACTTAAAAGATGAGTGTCGGCAGTAGAATTTGTTTTTACATTATGCTCGGTAAGTTTGTCTTTATAAAACTGGATAAGATTATTGACATCCTTAATCGACTGGGCGATGTCTTTTACTGTTCCATAGGTTTCATCGATTATTGAATCAACGGTGGCGTTATTCGAAAACCTGCTTGTTGCCTTGTAGTCAGCAAAATTTTTATCGTAAGCTGTTCTTGCGGTTTGATACGAAGCCACAGCGCTATTTTTGTACGAAATGGCATTTTCGTCATAGGTATAGACTCCATAGGTGTAATAATCTATATTTTGCTGGTAAATATTGAAGGTGTTACCATAAAGAATATCCTGGAGCCCGGTCATAATGTTTGGCAAATCAATAAATGTGTTTGATACATTATTGTACGCCGATTCATAGTCTGCGTTTAAAGCGTCCTGGGCATTTTGTTTGTTTAGGGGCGTGGTTAATGTGCTTGGACCCTCTAATTTTTGTAAAGATATTTGCGCTGATTCTAAGCTACTTTGCGCGTCTCTGATGGTTTTTTCCGCGTCTGTTGTATCCAATTTTACTAAAAGAGTCCCCATTGAAACTTTTTGCCCGGAGACAGCATTTAAGTATACAACTTTTCCGGAAGCTCCCGACCCCGGAGAAAGCATCACTTGGTCCGAGGCTGAAACTTGCCCGGTTCCAGAAACAGAAGAACTTATTGTTTGCTTAGCAGCTGCCACTAAAACATAGCGAGTTTCTCCGCTGTTGGCGCTTGCAGATTTATACATCCAATAAATTCCACCCAGCAGGCACAAAATCATTATTGCGCTTATTATTTTATGTTTAAATATAAAATTTTTGGCTACCTCGGCTATTTTTTTGATAAAAGTTATCATAATAATAATTATTTTTTATTCGGCGCAGGAGGGGGAGGCAGAGGCATAACCCTGATAAGCTCTGCCCGAATTTGACCGCCATCACCCGGTTCGCCTATAACAACAACATTATCGCCAATTTTTAGGTCAGATAATTTTATGCTTTTTCTCTGATACGAAATTGGCGTTTGCGGACTTACTAAAATAAGTTTCTCAACATTATCTCTGCCTTTGACGGTTATGTCGTTGCTCCCGACTTTTATGATCTGCCCGAAGACGCCGTTACTGTTGGCGAATTCTTTCTCGGTTCCCAAAAATTCTCCAAAAAATCCGCCCTGAGGTCCGCCAAAATTACGATGATACTCATCTGCCCATTGAAAAGAAAAGTCCGCCTTTTTTGCGCCAACAAAAACTCCTAGACTAAAAACAAAAATCAATATTATTATTCCGGCTACCCCTGGAATAATCCATCTAAAAAATTTTGATTGAAAAATTTTATCTGTATCCATTTTAATTCGCCATTAAATGATGGCTTTTAATAATTTTAACGTCTTTCGCAATAAGTTTTATAGATTCTAAAATTATAAGCAGAACTGCTAAGAAAAGCGCCAAACTGGCGGCCGGCAGGGTTTCTAAGAGTATTATCATAAAATTTTTCCAATACGCCGATACCAATGAAAAATCAGAAAATACAAGGGAGAAAAAGCTGGAAAAACCCGACTGATTAAAATCAGAAACAAGCATTCTTAAAGATGGAATAAATCCCAATAACGACCCGATCAATAAAATGGAAAAAATGATAACCCTCCTTATAACCAAAATTCGCTCTTCTCTGTGAATGCGTTTTAAAATTTTTTCCAATAATCCTATTGGCGGTTCTATGTTAGAGTTGTTCATTTGAATCTATTAATTATACGTTTTATTACAGTATTTTGGTGCTTACCTATTTTCAATACTTTTCTTCAGTTTTAACAAAATTCTTCTGTGCCGGCTTTTAACGGTATTTATCGGCTCCTTAAATATATCTGCAATTTCTTTGAAGCTTAAACCGTCTATGTGACGCATATTCATGATTTTTTGTTCCTCGCCGGTTAAATTCTGCATAACTGTTGCTAAGAACTTTTTATCGCTGATTTTCTCTATCAAGTTCATTGGGGCTGAGACGATATTTTCAACCAGTAAATTCTGACCCTTTTCATTTTCAAACCTAGAAAAGGGCGTTGTTTTCTTTTTTCTTAAAGAATCTATGGAGGTATTTTTAGCAATTTGGAAAATCCAAGGCTTAAAATTTTTGTTTTGGTCAAACTTCTTGATATTTCTCCAAACCTTTACGAAAACTTCTTGAGTTATATCCTCGGCTTCAGCCTGGTCCCCGACATTTTTATAAACAAAATTGTAGATTTGCTTCAAATACCTTGCAATTAAAAACTCCAGCGATTTTTCGTCGCCTTTCAGATATTGTTTTATTAAATTTTCATCAGTTAAGGTTTCCAACATAATAATTATTTAGGGCATCTTGCGCTTTTTGCGAGTGCGGACCCTTGCCGTTTCTTGTGTTAAACGCCGTTGTAGCGTCTTTTCCACAGTAAGCAATTATTTTATCCGGCCCGCCCGAATGTATGGGTATTAAACTTGTAACATCGTAAACCTTGTTGCTTACTATTGTCCAGCAATCGTTTGCTGAATTGTGTTTTGCAACTTCTGCTTTTGTGATGCTTATGATTTTTTGTTGCGTTGTTTGCGTAATGCTCGCCTTGTTTTGATTAAACAACAACCCTGACCCCAAAACGACAACGATCAAGATTATAAAGATTGTTAAGGAAATAGTTACTAAATTTTTTATTGCCATAATTATTGGTAATTTAATATAATTGAAATTCTTCTGAGTGAATTTGACTCCTTTTAAGCCCTTGGCTTAAAAATTGTTCTTTTAACGCCGACATCATAGGGCTGGGCCCGCAAATTAAGATATCTCTCTCGTCAACGTCCGAGGTGTCTATTTTTATTAAATTTGCATTCAAAAAACCTCTCTCGTCAGACGCCCATAAAATAACGTTCAAATTTTTATGCCTCGTAGATATTTCGCTGATTTCTCCTCTAAAAACAAGGCAATTTGCGTTTCTGGCGGAATAATACAAATCTATCTGATAATCATCGTCGGCATTTGTTAGATCCCTCATCATGCTCAAAAATGGAGTAATTCCAATTCCTCCCGCTATCCAAACCTGTTTTTTGCGCTTATAATTTCTAAAATTAAAAGATCCAAAAGGCCCTTCTATCTTAGCTCTATCCCCTGCCTTTAAACTGCTGATTTTATTAGTGTAATCTCCTAATTCCTTTATGGCGATTTTTAATGGCTGCCCCGGCGCCGAACTGAACGAAAACGGGTGTGCTTCCATTGTCAGCTCTTTATTAAAAAATTTTACAAACCCGAACTGCCCCGATGTAAATTTAATTTCTTTGTCAACTGCTTGAAGTTCTATCTCACATGTTTTGTCCTGCAATGATTTTATGTTTTTAATTGTATAATCAAAAAACTTGACCGCAAAACTGCTAAAGATGGCTCTATAAAAATATGCAACAATTGCTAAAATCCCCAGCCCCAAAAGATATATTTTCAACGGCTGATTGTTGGCGATGTCTCCACCAATTAAAAAAGTGTGCAAAAGCGCAAAAACAAAAGCTAAACCCAAAAATTTATGGGTAAACTTCCATATCTGATATCTAATCTTCATATAAAAGGTTATGACCAACGTAATAATCATCACAACCAGCCCGATTATACCAAAATTTTGCCCTAAACTGGGGCCAGGGAGAAAAAATAAGGCGGCTGACATAAAAGAAACACGAAAGTAATTATAAGCCAGAAACAGCGGATGAAACAGTAATAAGCAAAAAGCCAGCCCGCCAAAAAAATGATGAGCTGTGTATGATTCGTTTATCCCTTTGAAAAACTTTTCAAAAAATTTCAACCGGGCGCTTAAAATCAAAACCAACGAAAACATCGCCATTCCACAGAGCCCCGCAACATCTCCTACGCTTCTAAAAAGCAGAGAGGAATTGGAAAATCTATATTGCAAAGGCAATTCAAAAAGCCACAATGCCAAAGGCATAAAGGACAAAATAATTACAATAAGCCATCCTGATTTTTGTAAAATTTTATTTTGCTTCATCAGCCTCTTTCTTTATTTCCTCAAATTCATTTTCTATCTGCTTCAATCTTTCCTTGCTCTCTTTTATTAAAACAACCGCTTCTTTTACCTTATTAAGCCCCTCCTCAACATCAATTTCATTTTGATTGTCAAACCACTCGGTTATGCCCGCCAACTTTTTAAGATTGGCGCTAAGATTATTTTTTTCCATAGGTTTTAGCTTCTTTTATTTCCGATGTAATTGAACCGTCAGAAATTTTTATTTCCAGACTCTGTCCAATTTTTACATCATTAATTTTTTTAATTATTTTTCCTTTTATTGTTGCAATGCTGTACCCAAGCGCCAGTTGGCGTTCGGGATTATTTATGCTGATTATTTTCTCCGCATTTTTTAATTTTTCATTCACTCTCAAAAGCAAAGCATTAAAACCTAACAAATATCTTTCTGCATAAGCTTCTATTCTTGTTTTTAAGTTTGCTATATTATTACGAAATTTTTGCAAAGAAAGGTTTAGGCTGTTTTCAATTTTTTTAAACTTTTCAAAAATCAGTCCATAGCTGGCAAAAATTTTCCGCTCATATCTTTCTAAAACCAGCAATGCCTGCTCCCATGATTCGTTTAACAAATTTGCCACAGCAGTTGGTGTAGACTGGCTGTTGTCAGCGGCCAAAGCCACCAGCGGAACATCTTTGTCGTGGCCAATTCCAACCAGCACAGGAACCGGAAACCCAGCCACCTCGCGCACCAATAATTCATTATTAAAAGGCATCAAAGACTCCATTGACCCTCCTCCCCTGATAATAACCAAAATATCAATTTCTTTTTTTCTGAATGTTTGAATTGCTGATAACAAATCTTCCACCGCGCCCTGCCCTTCTACTCGCGAGTCAATCATTTTTATATTAAAGCCAAACTTGCCAATGTTATTTAAAAAGTCGTGTATGACCGCCCCTTGTTTTGAGGTTATCAACCCAATTTTTCGCGGATATTTTGGAATTGGTCTTTTATTTTCTGGCGCAAAAAGTCCTTCCTTGTCCAATTTTTTCTTTAACTCGTCATATTGTTTTTTTATGTCACCCTCGCCCGCCAGCTCAATTGTATCGCAAATAAAAGACAACCTGCCGTTTGGCGCGTAAATTTCCGGACTGCCGAATGCCACAATTTTTTTCCCGGGCTCTAAAGTAATTCCAAACAACCTGTATTTTGACGCCCACATTATGCAATTAAGCATAGAACCATCTTTTTCGTCTTTCAAAGTAAAATAAACGTGTCCGGTTGGCCCAGCTTTTGCCTCGCCCACCTCGCCGACAATCCTTGCCTTCATCCATTTCAAATCCGCATTGAGTAGCCCCACAAACTCCGATATGCTATAAATTTTATTTTTATCTACTTCCATGTGTTTATTTTACTCCGACGGCATAACTTTTTCAACCCTTGCCCGAACGCTTCATTTCTTCCATTTGACCTGTGCAACTGTTCCACTTTTTCGTGGAATAGCTTAGGGTAATGCTTTTTAACCTACCATAACAGACTAATTTAATCGGTTATGCGGTTTTTTCACGCCACGTGAACTATTCTGCCGTGAACTTACTGCAAGAAAAAAGCCTTGCGTTGCTGCAAGGCCGAGATTTCGTTCAATCTCGAAAGCCGTTATCTTATCGGTCCGTCGTATCTGCAACTAAAGCATACAATAGACGGGTGGCGGACACTCCGAATCCGAGTGCCTTCCCTGTTCCTGCAAACAGGATCCGAATGCCAATAGCTTTCCTCGGACCACCATGAAAAACTCCGGGTTAATCTTTTTTGGCAACGTGGGCACCGTCGGCCAACCTTGCAAAAAAGAAGAATAACGACCAGGAGTAAACCAGCGATAAAGTAGTACATACTAAAAATTTTGATGTATTATTTGGGACACCACGGCTTCCTTCCAAGAGCCAACCCATATTAAAGAACTGTTTTTAGGATAGCATTTTTCCATAGCCTTGTCAATACCTGCTGTCGCACAATAAAATATTCCATTAATCCCCGGTTTGACTTTAAATTGACTTCTCTTAGCATAACAGACTAATTTAATCGGTTATGCGGTTTTTTCACGCCACGTGAACTATTCTGCCGTGAACTTACTGCAAGAAAAAAGCCCGGGGGTTAGCCATGGGCTTGAGTTTTACGAGCTTTGAGCTCGTAGTGCCTCATTGAAAGCACCATTATTAAAGAAAGCGTGAATGCTCGCGCTGCGTAAATCACCGACAAAGTGTTGCCTCGACAAATTGCCGGGTAAAGGGCTATCAATGCGTTGAAGGTTGCCGGCACCCATGCAAGATAGGAGTCTGTTTTCTTTTTCTCTGCCAGAATTTTCTGGTACATAGGCGCGTACGCCAAGCACAACAGCACTTGCGCAAAGAGGTTTGAATGCCATGCATCACCGGTTGCAAGACCGTATACAACAATCCCTGCGCCTCCAGCCAAATACTTCTTTTCCAGGGGCATTAACTCCAATTTGCCTTTGTTCCTCCAAATTATGGCAAGAAGAACCAGTATTACGTAGCCGGCGTCCATGGTATTCAGGATTCCGGACTTAATGTCGTGATTTTCCGTCATCAGATACGTTAGAAAACTCGACCCGCACCCGGCAACGAAAATTATCCAGGTAGAGGTTGTTGGAACCGCTTTTCCCGTCAGAATTTTGACAATGTATCGGGCGCCAAAAAAGGTAGCCGATGCGATAATAAACCACACACAGATGTCTTTCATGGATTGTCCTCCAAAGAAATGTTGTCAAACTGCTAAAATTAGAATACCAAATTATTTCCAAAATGTCAATGTTTTGTACTCGTCGCACAATAAAAAGCACCCGCGCACTAGTGCACGGGTGTAGAAACCCAGATTACTTCACAATACTGCCGGGTGGGATTTCTTTGTCGGGGCAAAGCAAGACAGGTCTTGCCACGCCGGAGCTTCCAGCAGAGGCGGGATTGCCACTATCGCTGGGGCCTGTGCTGAGCGGAGCCGAAGCGCATAAAATCATTCCCTGCGACTCCAAACCTTTTAATGACCTTGGTTCTAAATTAAAAGCAAACGGACATTCCTTGCCGATTAAACTTTCCGGCTCATAAACTTTCCCAATGCCTGCAATGACCTGCCTTTTTTCCTCACCGAAATCAACCTGCAATTTTAAAAGTTTATCTGAACCTTCAACTCTCTCGGTAGAAATTATTTTCCCAATTCTTATATCTACTTTTTTAAACTCATCGAAAGTAATTATATCCATTTTATAATAATCGTCATTCCCAACTTGATTGGGAATCCAGAGTTTTAACGCTGGATTCCCGCTTTCGCGGGAATGACAAATTTGCTAATTGTCGCACAATAGAACTACAAATTACTTATTTTTCTGGGTGAAAATCCACTTGATATTCGGGAATCCCCAGAGAAATTCCGTATTTTTTAGCTTCGTCATACTGTTTTTTGCTTGTCCTGTCTATTCTAAAAATTTTGTTTCTGAAAATTATAAAATGAAACGTATCGTTTTTAAAGTCAGCGTACCAGTGATGCCTGTTCTCTAAACACCTGCTAAGTTCGCTTGCAACTTTAGCTGCGCGCTCGGGCGCAACTTCAACAGTGTGAATAGTCCATTTTTTAAGCCAAGGAGTCTTATGTTTTTCAGAAACAGGTTCAACTTTTGTTTTTATAATTTTCACCTTTTCTAAAACATCCTTGTCATCAAGGCTCTCGTCAATTATAACTCCGACAAATTTTGTTGTCATAATTTTTTTGTTTTTAAATTTTACCTTTGCGCGAAATCGCAAATATCTTTGAAGTCGCAGTACTGGCATTGCCAGCCTGGAGTCGGCTCAAACTCGCTGTTTTTAATTTTTTCTATTTCCTCAATTATTTTCTCTTTTTGGTCTTGGAGCTCTTTTTCCGAACCCAGAAATGAAGCAAGCTTGCCGTCTTCTAAATAATAATATGCAAGCTGTTTAGGCTTTAAACCTAAAACTTCCTGGGTAGCAATTTGATAAATTAACAGCTGCTCCTTGTCTGGTTTTTCTTTTGACGCGCCGGTTTTGTAGTCAATTATAAAAACTTCGTCTTTTTCCTCGTCAATCCTGTCAATCACGCCAAACAAAGTATGCCCGCCAATTTTCAGATTAAACGGCAGTTCCAAGGCCAGTTGTCCGTTTAGTTTTAAAATCTTTGGCTTATTTTTGGTAAATTCTTCATAAAACTCTTTAATTATTTTTTTGCCCAATTTATAATAGTCTTCTTTTTGTTTTTTGTTTTCATACCATTCATCAATCCATTGTTTTTCGAAGATTTTGACTAATTGATCAAAATCTGAAGACCTCGCCGAAGTCCCGCTAAGCGGGACGGAGGCGGGCTTTCCCTTTTTACCAAACAAGGTTTCCTGCTCAGTTTTTCTTTCGGCATTTATTAGTTTTAAAAATTCATACAAAGTATTGTGCATTGTCTTGCCGAAAGAAAAAACTGCCTTGCCCTTTGTTGGCACTTTCAAAATAAAAGCAAACTTGTATTGCAAAGGACATTTTTCAAATGCCGCGAGCTGAGAATAAGAAAAATGCTGAGGCAAATATTGCGGTTGAATTTTATTTTTTAGTCTGTCAATTGGTTTTGGTTTTTCTGCCAACAATTCGTTTTGTAATTTGGAATTTGTAATTTGTAATTTTCCGGCGTATCCCATTTCCGCCAAAAAACGCGACAACTTTTTCTTTCTTTGCCCGCCATAATCATCAGCCGATGTAAAATAAAGCCCCTTTTTAGCCCTTGTCATAGCCACATAGCAAAGCCTCCTTTCCTCCTGCAAATGCGCGTCGCCTTTTGGTTTTATATCTTTTACAAGCTCGTCGGGCAATTCAATGGGGTCTTTTCTCTGGTCGGTAGGAAATCTGCGGTCAACCATATTAACTATAAAAACATATTTAAATTCCAATCCTTTTGCCCCGTGGATGGTCATAACTTTAATCATATCAGGCCCTTTTTCCGGATCAAATTCCAGTTTTCCTTCTTCGCCTGACTCCAACTCAAGATTCATCTCTTCCATAAATTCCTTCAGGTATGGCTCTAGCGTCGATTCCTCGAAATTCTTTAACTTTTTATAAAATTGGTTTAGCAAATCAATTTTTTCAACTTCGTTCTTACCAACTAAATGCTTTAAATAACCGGAATCCTCCAAAAATGCCACCAAAATTTCTGAAACAGATTTTTCGTGCGCATCAAGGCTGTGTTTTTTTATAAGGCTCAAAATAAAAACCGCTTTTTCTCTGGCTTTAGCTGAAATTCCGGGAATTAGCGGCAGTTCTTGTAATGTTTCAAAAAGCGATTTTGTTTTTTTGTGGCTGTACTGAGTTATGGCAGCTATGTCGGCTTCGGGAATTCCTAAAAATGGCAAACTCAAAATTCTGTAAACAGCTGTTCCTTCGTGATAATTATCCAATAATTTAAAATACGAAATGGCATCTAAAATTACCGGCTTTGAATAAAGGCCTCGCGACGCTAAAAACTGGTACGGAAGCCCGGCTCTTTCCAATGCCCGAGTGAATGGAATTGCCGAATCGTTTGCCCTGACCAAAATTGCAAAATCGTTATATGTTGCTTCTTTGTCTTCCTTTAAAACTTTCAGAATTTTTTTTAAGGTTTGCCCAACCTCCTGATCTAAATTTTTAGCATGAATATGTTCTATAACTCCTTGATCCTCTGTATCCGCGGAAAGTTTTTTATTAATTTTTGTTTGGAATTCCAGTCTGTCAGGATCGTTTTGCTTTATAAAATTATACGACTGGTCTAAAATGTTCTGGGTTGACCTGTAATTTTTTATCAAAGATATTTTTTTTGCTTTCGGGAAATCTTTGCCAAATTGTACGATGTTTGAAAAAGAAGCTCCCCTCCAGCGATAAATTGCCTGATCATCGTCGGCGCAAACAGTCAGGTTATTGTTGGGTTTTGCCAACACCTTTATTAACTCATACTGCGCCCAGTTGGTATCTTGAAATTCGTCAACTAAAATATACTTAAATTTTTCCCTGTATTTTTTTAAAATTGCCGGGCGCTTTTTGAAAAGTTTCAAACAGTAATTTATCAGGTCGCCAAAATCTAAGGCGCTGTTTTTCAGCAAAATTTGCTGGTATGCGTGATAAGCTTCAGCAACTTCCTTAATTCGTTCTGTCTCCCCTTCTTCGGGTCCGTTGTCAGTTGTTTTCAAACTTTCGGCATACTCTAAATAATTTTCCGGGTAAACTTCCTGGTCTTTGCAGTGGGAAAAATGAGAGATTAAAGCTTGTATAAATTTTGTGGGGTTTCCCAGCGCCTTATAATATTTCAAGTCAAATTTATCTAAATTCTGCCGAGCCAAAAGCCAGCCGGATGTATTGTCTAAAATTTTAAAGTCCGGCGTCAAACCAATGTCTAAGGCATTGTCACGTAAAATTCTTTCGCAAAACGAGTGAAAGGTTGAAACCCATAAATCAACATATCCATACTCTAAAAGTTTGCTGACCCTTTCCTCCATTTCAAATGCCGCTTTTTCTGTAAAGGTAACTGCTAAAATTTCTTCTGTTTTTGCCAGATCTTTTTTAACCAAATTAACAATTCTTTGCGCAATAACTGTTGTTTTTCCTGTTCCTTTCATGAAACACAGCTTCTTTTTGCTCACTGTTAAGTTTTAGTTCATCTGTCGCCATATTCTGTCATTCTACTCTTTTAAGCATTATTTTTCAATTTTTGAGCAAGAAAAAAGACCCTTTTTTTAATACTCTCGGGTCTTGTTTAAGAGTTTTTCCTGCCCAAGGGCAAAAACTTATCCTGCCATGGCCAATTCCGGTTGCATTGGGTGCTCCGGGACACGGGGGAATGGCAACGTGGTTGCCGGCTCCGGCGCGAAAATTTCGTTGGTAGGGTCTGGGTCGTAGCCGAACCTCGCTCGGAATTCTTCCGTGGTCGGCAACAAATCCGCGCGGTTCGAAGACGTGTTTGTTCGGGTCTTCGAGGCCTTAAGCATGCTCAGCGCCGATCCGGTGCAAACCGAGGCGAAAGCTAGATATTGCTGTGGACCAGCGAGGAAACCCCGCGATCCGTCATCCAGTTCAACACCAAGTCCTTCGGCATCTCCAAGTAATGGTCCTTCCACAGGTCTGTTCATAGCGATTATTCTCATATCGTTTTTCTGGTTATGCCCATTAACATTCCAAGTGCCTTTGTTAGGCAAGAATTACTTTATCCGCTAATTCCGTTTTGAATCGCAACTGAAAATCGGTTAAGATAACCGATGAAAAAGAAACCAAAATTAAGCCAATTCGAACGCGACCGCATTGAAGCTATGTTCAATGCAGGTCACGAACAAAAAGACATAGCAAAGGT
>JAPLYZ010000001.1 GCA_026395295.1 Candidatus Staskawiczbacteria bacterium | reverse complement strand
CCCTGGGCTACAAGACGCCTTTTGAATTAATGATAAAGCATGGTATGTTAAATCTTGAATATATCAAATCGTGGAGGAACAATCGTTTTTCTTACGACATTAACCGTCAATCAGTTGCGATTCGGGGGTGAATTTGCATTTCAAAGGACATTTATACCTTAGCATAACTCATATAAAAGTCAATCAAAAACCGCCTTTTCACCAGGCGGTTCAACAAACCAAGCAATTATTCTTCAACTACTGCTCTTGCCTCGTTATCGGGTTTTACTTCCAAAAATCCGGACTTTATTGGAAAAAACTGTTGTTTTTTATTTTCATCAACAATTTTAATAATGCCGGCGGACAAAGCGGTTATCAAAGCCTCGTGCTTGTCCAGCACTGTAATTTCTCCGGCAACTGTTTGGCAATTCAGCGACGAAACATTGCCCTGGAACAAAATATTTTTTAGAGAATAAATTGATAGTTTCATAGGAGCGAGGCAATAAACTTTTTGTAGCCCCTGGTCCACTTGTCGCCACGGCGACAAAGGGGGTTACCAGCAACGGAAAAAAGTTTGTTGCCGAGCGAAAAAATTATTATAAAAAGTGTCATTCCCGCGAAAGCGGGAATCCAGAATCTGGATCCCCGATCAAGTCGGGGATGACAAATTATTTTGTCATTTCGTCTATCCCGCCTTTCAAGTAAAAATTGTCTTCCGGCACATCATCATGCTTGCCTTCCAAAATTTCTGCGAAACCGCGGATTGTGTCCTCCAGTTTAACAAACTTCCCCGGTCTGCCGGTAAAATTTTCAGCCACGAAAAACGGCTGAGACAGAAATCTTTGTATTTTTCTTGCCCGGCTGACAATTTTTTTGTCTTCATCAGAAAGCTCTTCCATGCCCAAAATTGCAATAATGTCCTGCAGGTCTTTATACTTTTGCAAAGCTTTTTGCACATCTCTGGCAACCTGATAATGTTTTTCTCCAACTATTTTTGGGTCTAGGGCACTGGAGGTTGAAGCCAGCGGGTCAACTGCCGGATAAATTCCAATTTCTGTTAAAGCGCGAGACAACACAATTGTTGAATCTAAATGGGAAAAGGTTGTTGCCGGCGCAGGGTCGGTGATGTCGTCAGCCGGAACATAAATTGCCTGCACCGATGTAATTGAACCATTTTTAGTTGATGTAATGCGTTCTTGCAGTTCCGCCATTTCCTGAGCCAAAGTTGGCTGGTATCCAACTGCCGATGGCATTCTGCCCAACAACGTAGAAACTTCCGAACCTGCTTGAGAAAATCTGAAAATGTTATCAATAAACAAAAGCACGTTTTTCTTTTCTTCGTCGCGGAAATATTCTGCCATTGTCAAAGCCGACAAAGCAACTCTGGCTCTGGCTCCCGGAACCTCGTTCATTTGTCCAAAAACCAGCGCTGTTTTGTTTATAACTCCGGAATCGCTCATATCTTTGTACAAATCGTTTCCCTCTCTTGTTCTTTCTCCAACTCCGGCAAAAACCGAGGCTCCGCCGGATTCCTCGGCAACGTTTCTGATTAATTCCTGCAAAAAAACTGTTTTACCAACTCCTGCTCCGCCAAACAGCCCAATTTTTCCTCCTTTTATAAATGGAGCAATAAGATCAACAACTTTAATGCCTGTTTCAAAAACTTCTGTTTTTGTGGACTGGTCGGTGAATGACGGCGGTTGTCTGTGAATTGGCCAAGTCTTTTTCCAGCCCGAGGCTGGTCCGCCTTGGGCGGAAAATTTTTTGCCTGCTTCGTCTAACGGTTCACCGATAACATTGAAAAGATGTCCCAAAACTTCCTGGCCAACCGGAACCTCAATTTGCCTGCCCAAATCCTCAACCTCCTGGCCTCTTTTCAATCCGTCGGTTGATTGCAAAGAAATTGTTTTTACTTTTGTCTGATCAAGGTGTTTTACAACTTCTAAAATAACCTTGCCCTTCGGCCCCTTTATTTCCAAGGCATTATAAATATCCGGAAGTTTGCCCCCTTCTTCGAATTCCACATCGACCACCGGCCCTATAATTTGTATAATCTTGCCCTTGTTCATAATAATGTTTACCTTTTAATAATTATATTTTAAACAATCTCGAAAAACTGCTTGCACCCTTCATTAGAAAAATGTATAGAAGGCTGTATAATTTTTCCTTTGTCCATGATGTTTTTATTTCAAGCGAGGCAATAAACTTTTTGTAGCCCCTGGTCCACTTGTCGCCACAGCGACAAAGGGGGTTACCAGCAACGGAAAAAAGTTTGTTGCCGAGCGAAAAAATTTGATTGCCGAGCGATAATTATTTACGAAAGTGCTTCGGCGCCGGCGGAAATCTCGGAAATTTCCGTGGTAATTTTGCTTTGGCGTGATTTGTTATATTGTAAATTCAGCGCTTCTCCCAATTCCGATGCATTATCCGACGCGGTTTTCATTGCCATTCTGCGGGCTGAATGTTCGGAAGCATTTGCCTCTAAAATTAAATGGTAAATTTGGATAAAAAATAAATGCTCTGCTAATTTTTCTAAAACCTCTTTTGCCGACGGCTCAATTAAATATTCTTTTGAGTTGGCTTTGTTCGGCACAAAGTTTATGTTGTGCTCTTTTATTAGTTCGGCAAACTTTCCGCGCTCGGGAATAATTTCTTTTATTGTATCTGCAATGTGGTCAAAGTCAATTGGCAAAATTCGTCTCACATGAGGCTCTTGTTTTAATGCAGACCTAAAATGAGTTGAAACAACAATAACCCTGTCGAAATCTTTATTCAAATAACCTTTCACCAAAAAATCTGACAAAGGCTTGACCTGCTCGGGCGTTGTAAAATCCCCCACCTGCGTAAATTTTTTTAATACCACTAATGGGTCCGTGGTACCGTATTTTTTGGTTAGATAATTAAATGCTTTTTCGCCAACTGCAACAAAAAACTTTTGCTCTCTTTCTGCGCCAAAACCCTTGGCAGAGGAGGGATATTCTTTCATGTGTTGTTCAAATTTGCGAAACACCGAGCTGTTAAACGCGCCGGCCAACCCCTTGTCGGAGGAAATTAAAACAAACAAAACCCGCAGTCCCGTGCCTGTCACGGGATTTACCTCTCGTTTTTTAAACAACTCGGGAAGTTTCTCCGGGTCAAAGCTGGACACGGTTGCCAAAAAATCTAACGCAGCAAAAGCATAAGGTCGGCTAGCTAAAGCTATCTCCTGCGATTTACGCATTTTGGTAGCCGCCACCATTTCCATGGCTTTGGTAATTTTGTTTATGTTAGAAACGCTTTTCAAACGCTTCTTAATGTTTTGCGGTGATTCCATTTGACAATAATTTTTAATATGATAATATATTGGTAGCGTCTTTAATGCAAATTCACCCCCGAATCGCAACTGATTGACGGTTAATGTCGTAAGAAAAACGATTGTTCCTCCACGATTTGATATATTCAAGATTTAACATACCATGCTTTATCATTAATTCAAAAGGCGTCTTGTAGCCCAGGG
>JAPLYZ010000013.1 GCA_026395295.1 Candidatus Staskawiczbacteria bacterium | reverse complement strand
TTTCTGACTATTGCATCAAAGATTTAAAAAATCAAATGACTGAAAACGGCGCCATAGATATGAGCGGCGACGAATGGCTGAAAGAAGGCGCAGGGCCGAAGCCGGAAAATTTTTCTGTATTCCTGATAAATAAAAACAACATAACTTTTTATTTTGGCGATTACCAGGTGGCTGCATACGCCGCCGGAGATTTTACGGTTGTAATGCCAAGATAACTAAAATGATTTCTCTTTCAACACCAATCCAGGAAATACCCAGAGTTGGAGTAGCTTACTCAAAAAAACTCAAAAAATTCGGCATAAAAACTGTGCAGGATTTGCTTTTTTATTTTCCGGCAAGATACGACGACTTTTCAGAGATAATTTCCATTAGCCAAGCGCGCAATAAATTAGGCGAAGTTGCCTGCGTGCAAGGAGAAATTATAGAAATAGAAACCACAAAATCAATTTATGGCAGAATGGCAATAACCAAAGCCTTGGTGCAAGATCTAACAGCTCAAATTTATGTTGTTTGGTTTAACCAGCCATATTTGGAAAAATCGCTCAAAGAAAATGATTTTATTTGCCTAGCCGGAAAAATCAGCCTTGGAAAAGAAGGTTTATATTTTAACTCGCCCGCTTACGAAAGAATAAATGAAATTGGCGAGAACGAAGAACTTACTCACACCGGCAGAATTGTGCCGGTTTATTCGGAAACGCGAGGCATTACTTCCCGATGGTTAAGATACGTGATAAAGCCATTGCTTTACAGGTTTTGCGACCAGATACAGGAGTCTTTGCCAAAAGAAATTATAAAAAAATACAAATTTCTGCCAATCCAGGAAGCTGTTTGGCAATTGCATTTTCCAGACTCCTTCGAACACGCCGACGCGGCCAAAGCGCGCTTTTCTTTTGAAGAACTTTTTTTAATACAGCTTAATGTTCTGAAAGAAAAAATAAAACTGATGCTAAAAAAAGCTCCTGCCTGCCCAATGGACGCCGAGCTGATGAAAAATTTTACTGATTCTTTAGCGTTCAAACTTACCGACTCGCAAAAAAAATGCGCTTTTGCCATTTTAAAGGATTTAGAAAAAACAGTCCCAATGTCACGGCTTTTAGAGGGCGACGTTGGATCGGGCAAAACTATTGTAGCAACCATGGCGGCGTTAAGCGTGATTAAAAATAACCATCAAGTTGCATTTATGGCGCCGACAGAAATTTTGGCAAAACAGCATTTTAGAACAGTTACAGAATCTTTGAAAAATTTTGATGTTAGGGTTGGCTTAATGACAGGGAAAGATGCAAGAATTTTTAAAGATGGCGAAACAACCGAAGTATCTAAAAAAAGTTTTTTGGGAGATCTGGAAAACGGACAATTAGACATTGCAATCGGCACGCACTCTTTAATACAAAAGGGAGTTGAATTCAAAGATTTAGCCTTAGTAATCTTAGACGAACAGCACAGGTTTGGAGTTGAACAAAGAGACCACTTGATTAAGGGCAAAAAATCAGTCCCCCATTTGCTTTCAATGACAGCCACCCCAATTCCGCGCACATTGGCTTTAACTGTTTACGGCGATTTGGATTTGTCTTTGATTGATGAAATGCCGAAAAACAGGAAAAAAATAAAAACAATTATTGTGGAACCCAGCCAAAGAAAAGATGCTTATGAGTTTATAAAAAAAGAAGTTGCCGGCGGAAAAGGAGTTTTTGTAATCTTTCCGAAAATAGATTCTCAGGCAACAAAACTGAAGGAAGCAATAGAAAAGCACGGTCCAATGACCGGCTCATTTGTCCCGCAGCATTATGACCTTAAAAGTTTAGGAATAAATGAAGTTAAAGCCTTAAAAGAAGAATATGAAAAATTATCAAAAGAGGTTTTCCCCGATTTAAGAATTACAATGCTGCACGGAAAAATGAAAGCCCCTGAAAAAGAAAGAATAATGCTGGACTTTAAAAAAGGCGAAATTGATATTTTGCTTTCCACTTCGGTTGTTGAGGTTGGGGTTGATGTGCCTCGGGCAACAATTATGATGATTGAGGGCGCCGAACGTTTCGGCCTCTCACAGCTTCACCAGTTCCGCGGACGAGTTGGCAGAAGCGACATGCAGTCATATTGCTTTTTATTCACTACAGACCCAAGCATGCTAAATAGGAAAAGATTAAAAGCCCTGGTTGAGTCAGATAATGGTTTTACACTGGCTGAAAAAGACTTGGAAATTCGCGGCCCTGGAAGTCTTTATGGCACTCAGCAATGGGGCATTCCGGACATGGCAATGCAAGGCTTATCAAACGTATTTTTAGTTGAAAAAACTCGCGCCGCAGCCAAAGAATTATTAGAAAAAGATCCAGAACTAAAAAACTATCCCGAGCTCAAAGAACGCCTCAAACAATTCCAAACCCGCATCCACTTTGAGTAATGATTACTTACGGATCTTTTCGGTAACCCAAAAACCCATATATTTGCCCAACATCAAGCGGATTTGAGCATCTAAGGCCGGTAATGAACCGAACAAAATTAAAGTAATCGGCAAGAAAATCCACTGCAGAAAAACAGTGGATTTTTTGAACCATCTCAAATACCATTTCATGGTTTTTGGCACCGGGGGCAGAAGCATGGTGCTTAAAATTGCCGACACAAACATTCCAACCATTGAGACTGTCATAATTTGGCTGGTTAAAATTGGCAGGTTAAAAGATAAAACAGAAAAATTAAATTTTGATCCGCCCAAAAGTATCGGCAACCAGCCCAGCAAAAAGAGCAAAAGAGCCGCTGTTGCCCACGACCAAAATCCGTCAATAACCGTAAAAAGATGGGAAATTTTGCTCCCAAGAGATATTTTCTTGTTTTTCCAAAATCCAAAAAGCATATATGGAATTTCGTCGCATCCCCACGCCCAGCGCCTTTGCTGTTTATACTGGTTTAAAATTGTGCGCCAGAAATTTTTTGCCAAAACAGCGTCCATGGAAACCAAATAATAAATTGGCACAACCCGGTAATTCCCGTCATAATATAAGTAAGCTTTCCAAAAAATCCGCGAATCGTCTGACACCACATTACAAGGATACCCGACTTCAAAAAAAACTTTGCCGGGCGTTGAGTGCGAAGAATAGGTTGTTAATTTTTCTGACCTCTCCTGCTGAATCATCTGCCAAAAAGTATTAGAAGTTGAAACAACCCTAGAAAATAAACTGGCTGACCAGATGTTATTATTATAAACCGGCACGGGCTGGTAGCTGGCATTCATTGGATTTGGCTCGGTTAGATAATGCCAAGTCAAACAAGAAAAATACTGAAAAAAAACTTTGGTGTCAATGTCAAAAGTTGAAACTAAAATATTTTCGTACGGCATTGCCAATTTATCAATAACTTTTTCCTTCACCTCTTTTCCCGCCCACGCCGTGTTAGAACCCTTGCCACCGATTTCTCCTTTAATTTCATCGGGATGGACCGCAACTAAAAACTGAAAAAAAATGTCCTCATATTTTTTGGCAATGTCTCCGGCCTGATCTTCAAAGTTTTTGCCGGCCCTTTTTTCCACAGCCAAAACTACAATCATTTTTTCTTTCGGATAATCTGACTTTACCAAAGACTCAATGCTCTCCTCAATAATTTCTTTTGATTCCTTATATGTCGGCAGAATAATTATGTGATAAATGCTTTTCCAGCGGGAAATTTTACGAAGCTCTTTCAACCAGTCTTTTTTCATATTACTTTTAACTCTAAAATAACCTACCGTCTGGTGCAGAGAAAAATAAAGTATTCGAAACAAATAATAAAAACAAAAACAGATAATAAAAATTGCCACACCCGAAGGAAATAGCCACGAAAAAACAAGCACGCCAAAAAGTGTGCCTAAGCTTATAATTGCAGGAATCATTTCAAAAAATCGGTAGATCCTTCTTCCGCCGGCGTCTGCGACGTCGGATGCTTTTGAGATATTCAAATAGCTTTTTTCCATATCCGCCTGAATTATATCTCAGTTATTCATGAATTACAATAGACAATAATTGACACAATCTTATTTTTACGGTAAAGTCAAAACGGAATTAGCGGTGCTACATGAAAAGTTATTTGAGTCTGGAAACTCAAATAATGGGCAGAAGCCCCCTGACTCGCGATTTGAATGCCCTTTCACAATATATGAAAAATTTCTACGCAGTGATTAGCCAGTACATAGATTGCAACCAGGACCTTAACAGTATGTCTCTGTCGCGCGTCAAAGCCAAAAGGCTATCAATCTATATCAAGCAGGCGAGATACAGAAAAATACTCGACTGGATCATCGTGATGATTGGATTAGTGGCGACCCCGTCGTTCATATCCATGCTCAACAACAGAGATCATATGGAAAGCATGATTTTCTTTTTATCCAGCCTGCTCTTTTCCATTGAGATAGTCAGTGGCTTAGTTTGTATGATTCTTCATGCTGTCTCTTCGGCGAACTATAACGACTGTTTCTGGACTGCGGAAAAAACAGCCGCCAAAATGCTCGACGAGTCACTGACTAAGCTTGTGAAGGCTTTTGGCAAGGGAATCCTTCGCAATCGGGGCGCATGCGGTCGGTTGCTCCTTGATGAAGCCAGAAGGCTTATGCAGGAAAAGGCCAAAGATATCGTCCGGTGGGAGAAAAAAGACCCTGCTGGCAAAAAAGAAGTAAAGGCGAATGTAGACCTTGGTGCCATGATTGAATCTGCGGGCAAATTTTTTAAAATCGATCCCCAAGAAGAACGACTGGGCGCGATTGCAGTAGCTAAGAGAAGTCAACAAGATGTGGCATTTAACGACTAACTCCTGCTGGTCAAAAATTTTTAGCAAAAAAGCGGTAGAAAATCTAACCGCTTCTTTTTTTACTTGTGGCCCTACCGGGATTTGAACCCGGGTTTTAAGCTTGAAAAGCTCGCGTCCTAGACCAGGCTAGACGATAGGGCCGTTTATGTCATAAATTCTACAACAAAAATTGAAATAATTCAAGTTTTCGGTTATAAATAGAATATGAAAATTTTATCAATAGAAACGTCCTGCGACGACACAGGAATTGCAATTTTGGAAGCCGAAAACGGCTCTTTTAAAGTTCTGTCAAATATCGTTGCCTCACAAATTGAAATCCACAAAAAATATGGCGGAGTTTATCCGGCCATGGCAAAAAGAGAACACCAGCGCAATTTGCTTCCTACTTTAATAGAGGCTTTGAGGGAGAGCGAACTACTAATTCCAAATTCCAAATTCCAAATTCCAAATTTTAAAACTCTAAACTCTATCTTGGAACGAGAGCCGGAGCTGTTGGAAAAGATAATTCCATTTTTACAAAAATACGAAAAACCAAAGATAGATTTAATTTCCGTAACAAATGGGCCGGGGCTTGAACCTTGTCTGTGGGTTGGAGTTAATTTTGCCAAAGCGCTTTCTTGTGCTTGGGATATTCCAATCGTCCCAGTCAACCACATAGAAAGCCATATTTTAATAAACCTTTTAAACCAGCACCCAACAAAAAAACACCGGGCTCATAAATTACGCGATAGCGTAGATTGTAAACCCAGTGAAACTTTGTTCCCGGCGGTTTGCTTGGTGGTGAGTGGAGGACACACGCAAATAATTTTAATGAAAAAAATTGGCAAATACAAGATACTCGGCGAAACAAGAGACGACGCGGCCGGCGAGTGTTTTGACAAATGCGCCAAAATTTTAGGCCTTGCCTATCCCGGAGGTCCTGAAATTGCAAAACTTGCTTCGCGTGCTGTCATTCCCAGCTTGACTGGGAATCCAGAGTTAACTGCAAAAAATCTGGATTCCCGCTTTCGCGGGAATGACATATCCTTACCGCGTCCCATGTTTAATTCAAAAGATTATGATTTTAGTTTTTCTGGACTCAAAACAGCTGTTTTGTACAAATGGCAAAAATTACAAAATAGTAAGTTTTTTGGCTCGAGCCGAAAAACTTACCAAACCGAAATGGCAACGGAAATCCAACAGGCAATAGTTGATGTGCTTTTGAAAAAAACAATTAAGGCAGCGAAAGATTATAAAGCCAAAACCATAATCCTTGGCGGAGGCGTTTCCGCAAACAGTGAATTACGCAAGCAACTTTTGCAGAAGTCCGGCATCTGCAAAATTATATTTCCGGAGCCTAAGCTTTCAACTGACAATGGCTTGATGACAGCAATCACCGGCTTTTATCATAAAAACAAAACTGTTAACTGGAAAAATATTTCCGCCAACGGCAATTTACGAATCAACTAAATCGTGATAAAATTAAAAAATATGGAATTACCATCTGCTTACAACTCAAAAGAGGTTGAGGATAAAATTTATCAGCTTTGGGAAAAAAGCGGTTTTTTTAATCCCGACAAACTGCCGAACGCAAAAAAAAGAAAACCGTTTACCATAATAATGCCCCCGACAAATGCCAACGGAAACCTGCACGCAGGACACGCTTTGGTTATGACAATTGAAGACATTATGACCAGGTACAAAAGAATGCGCGGGTTTAAAGCCTTGTGGCTGCCCGGGTTAGACCATGCCGGGTTTGAAACTCAGGTTGTTTACGAAAAACAACTGGAAAAAGAAGGCAGAAGCAGGTTCAAAATGACGCCGGAAGATTTGTATAAAGAAATTTGGGATTTCACGCAAAAAAACAAATCCAACATTATTTCTCAGGTAAGGAAAATGGGCGCTTCCTGCGACTGGTCAAGGGAAAAATTTACATTAGACGACAACATTGTAAAAACTGTTTACTCAACTTTTGAAAAACTTAAAAAAGACGGGCTGGTTTACAAAGGGAAAAAAATAATCAACTGGTGCCCCAAACACCAGACTTCCCTGTCCGATTTGGAAACCAAGGACGATGAGCGGTCTGATAAATTTTATTACTTAAAATACGGCCCCTTTACAATTGCAACTGCAAGGCCTGAAACAAAATTTGGCGATAAATATGTGGTAATGCATCCAAAAGATAAAAGATATGCAGATTATAAAGACGGGCAAAAAATAGAATTAGAATGGATAAATGGCCCGATAACAGCAACTATTATAAAAGATGAAGCAATTGATATGGATTTCGGAACAGGGGTTATGACAATAACTCCGTGGCACGATGCTGTAGATTTTGAAATCGCAGAAAGGCACAACTTGGACAAAGAGCAAATTATTGATTTTTATGGACGGCTTTTGCCAATTGCCGGAGAGTTTGCAGGCATGAAAATTTTGGAAGCCAGGCCTAAAATTATTGAAAAATTACAAACAAAAGGGCTTGTTGAAAAAATTGAAGAAAACTATAAGCATATTGTAAAAACTTGTTACAAGTGCAACTCATTAATTGAACCTCAAATAAAGGAGCAGTGGTTTTTAAAAATGAAACCCCTGGCTAAGCCGGCGATAAAAGCCATCAAAAATGGTGAAATAAAATTCATTCCCGAACACTACAAAAAAATTGCTTTGCACTGGCTTAACAACATTATAGATTGGAACATTTCAAGGCAGATTGCCTGGGGAATTCCAATTCCCGGCGACCAAGAACACCAGGTTTTTGACACTTGGTTTTCTTCCGGACAATGGCCTTATGCCACCTTGGGTTTCCCTAAATCAAAAGACTTTAAAACTTTTTACCCCACAGATGTTATGGAAACCGGCGGAGACTTAATTTTTTTCTGGGTTTCAAGAATGATAATGTTTTCCCTTTACAACACAAAAAAAATTCCTTTCAAAAATGTTTACATACACGGATTAGTTTTAGATGCAAAAGGTCAAAAAATGTCCAAATCAAAGGGGAACGTTATAAACCCGCTGGACCTGACGGAAAAATATGGCACCGATGCTTTAAGAATGGCCTTGGTTGTTGGAAACACTCCCGGAACTTCTTTGCCATTAGATGAAAATAAAATAAAAGGATACAGAAATTTTGCCACAAAAATTTGGAATGCTTCGCGCTTCGTCTTGATGAACCTTCAAGATTACAAAGCCGATGCGAAAATCCAGCTTAACGCTAAAGATAAAAAAGTTCTAAGCGATTTTAAAAAACAGGCAAAGGGAATTACAAAAGATATGGACGGTTTCAAATTTTACTCAGCTTCCGAAAAAATTTACCACTATTTCTGGCACACTTTCTGCGACAAAATAATTGAAGAACAAAAACCACGGCTTTATGGAAGCGATTTAAAGGAAAAGGCAGGCAGCCAGCGCCTTTTGATAACTCTTCTTGGCGACTCATTGAAAATTATGCACCCTTTTATGCCTTTTATAACCGAAGAAATCTACCAGCAACTGCCAATTAAAAACAAACAGAAATGTTTGATGGTTGAAGAATGGATTATACAATAATAATCTACATAATTTTCGGCATATCTCCCAGTTTAGCTTGGCTCTTTTACTATTTAAAAAAAGATGCGCACCCGGAACCAAAAAGCATGATCTTAAGAATATTTCTGTGGGGCGCCTTAGCAACAATCCCTGTGCTTTTTATAGAATATGGACTGCAAGAACTTTTGGCTAAAATTAGTGTGGGCTTGCTTGCATATAATATAGTAAATTACATTTTGATAGTTGGGTTTACAGAAGAATTTTTCAAATATCTGGTCATTAGAATGAAAGTTATGAACAGCCCCAACTTAGACGAACCGCTTGATATAATGCTCTACATGACAGTTGCTGCTTTGGGTTTTGCCACCGTAGAAAACATATCTTGTCTTTTATCCATTGTCGGGCAAAAAACTTTGACCGAAGCTTTGTTCATATATTTTATAAGGTCTGTGGGCGCGGTTTTCCTGCACACTTTATGCTCGGCTGTTGTGGGATACTTCTTGGCAATTTCTGTCTGCAAAATAAAAAATAAAAAGATGTTTTTTATTGCCGGTATGTTAATAGCAACCTTCTTGCATGGAATCTTCGACCTTTCTATGGTAATATTACCTAATCCGGGGAGCAGTCTGATTCCCTCAATAATTATAGTAATACTTGCCTTCTTCACTTTTGTGGGCTTTGAAAGGCTCAGAAAAATGAAGGGCATATGCAAAATTTAATGGCTAAAAAAACAACAAAACAAGAAAGCTTAAATACAGTTGCAGAGCCAGCCGTTGCCCCAGCGCCGGCTGATAAAATATTTGACCAAGATGGAGAGCTTGTTGTGGACGTTTACGAAACAGGTTCTGATTTTGTGGTTTTGGCGGCAATTGCCGGCATCCAAATAAAAGACCTGGATATATCTTTAGAAAAAGATATGATGATTATTAAAGGAAACCGATGCGACCCTAACCAGCATCCTGACAAAAAATATTTTTACCAAGAATGTTATTGGGGACCATTTTCCAGAAAAGTTGTCCTGCCTGAAAACATTGACATAGACAAAGCCGACGCGCAAATTGATAAGGGAATCTTAACTATAAAAATTCCCAAGGGTGAAAGCAACGCAGGAAAAGTAGATGTCAAAGTTTCTTAGCAAAATAAAAAACATATTAAAAAAAGCTATGTCGGACATAGCTTTTTTGTTTGTGCGGGTAGAAGGATTTGCACCCTCACGGGATTTCTCCCACCAGCTCCTAAGGCTGGCGCGTCTGCTGTTTCGCCATACCCGCCTGTAATTATTAATTATAGCTATGAATTAATAAAGAAGTCAAATCATTGACACGATGTATTAAATATGCCATAGTCAGTGTACAAGTGTTCATTGAAAATAACAGCTGTTTTATTACCCCTTCGCTTACGCGTTCGGGGCGACTGTTTCCAATGGCTTTGTGATGAAAGTTTGAAATATGAAAACAAAAGTAATTATGACGGTTATGTTGGCGATAGCGATCGCCAGTATCTCCGTTTCCTGTTCAAGCAGTGATGACTGCCAGAAACAGGTCGCCGAGGCGAGCAATCAGGCTAAGATTGCGCAGATTGAAAAACAGATCTGCGAGTTGAAAAAACAACTCGCGGAAAACGCGCGAGCCCGGGCGCAGGCCGCCCAGATCACTGCCCTGCAACAACAAGTCGCCTACAATGCCCAAACGCAAGCCGAGGAGGCAAGAGCCTTGCAATGGCAGATCGCCGAAAACGCGCGATGCGCTCGGCGGCAAGTTATTGAGACAAGAGTCGTGGAGCAAGCACCAGCGCCAATAATTATAAACACCACCCCGGCTCCGGCGCCAATTGTGAATTCCTATACTATTGCTAGAGGCAATGAAGGAATTTATGTCCAGAACGACGCTTACCAAGCCATACCCGTGGCTGCACCCACACCCGCATATATCGATCCTCCCTATCCTTCCTATCCTTCCTACATTGCGGTCCCCTATGTTGTTGAACAGCCTCCACCCCCAATTTATGGAGGTGTTGGCAATCAAGTTTATATGGGAACCTCATATGGTGGTTGCTCGTCATTTGGTGGCGGCGGCGGTGTCAGTTTCGGCATTGGCCTAAACCTTGGAGGCGGTATAGGAGTTGGAGTCGGCATCGGCAATTCAAGATACTCGGGTGGTGGATACCGCTCGGCCTCAGTAAACCACTCATTTGGTGGTGGCCGATCCTTTGGTGGAAGACCATATTGCCCGCCAGTCAGTCACTCATTTGGCGGAGGCCACTCCTTTGTTGGAAACCGTTCGGGAGGCTATTGTCCCCCTGCTGGTGGAGGCCACTCCTTTGGTGGAGGTTTCTCCGGTGGCGGACGGTCCTCGGGAAATTACTGTCCACCAGCTGGTGGAGGTCATTCCTTTGGAGGGGGTCGTTCATCGGGCGGAGGATTCTCCGGCGGTGGAGGCCATTCCTCTGGTGGAGGAGGAAGAGGCCGATGAAACAGCCCAAGTTGCGAAAGCAACAATCGACCAGAGTGTCTTGGGACACCTGGTCTCTTTTTTTGCTAATTGGGCTTGACAGCACTGCTTGTAATATGGTATAATTAAAATATAGAAGCACATTGAAAAACTATCGCAATTATTGCTTAATTCTGACACGTTTGTGTCGGGGCAGTTGTTGCATATGTTGGAGATGAGCTTTCTGCAGGAGGAAGTATGACTATTAAGAAGATTGCTGTTATATGTGGTTGTGTCGCCGTCGCGTTGGCAATGTTCGTCGGGGGAATGTCCCTGGTGATCAGCATGTGGAAGGGAAGCAACAAGTGCTCCCCACCACCTGTGGTGGCAACGACCGTTGCTAGCACCAACCTTCAGGCACAGCAGCTCGCGGAGAAGGAGACCCAGCTCGCGGACTTGCAGAGGCAAGTCGAGGCGAGCAAAATGGCCCCCGTCGCCCCGCCAGCGCCAGTCGCACAGCAGACACCTGCTGACCAAACGGTCATGAGGGCATTGGAGACAGCCCAGCAAGGCCATGGGGATGTGGTGTTGAAGCTGTGGACTGGCCGGCCAGCGGTCATCCATGAACTCAATGAGAGCCGCCAAGGGGATCGTGTGATTCGCTACGCGATGAACACCGCCACCAAGCCCGCAGGCAGGACAGCCGCGGAGGTCCGCGACGACATCGGCCGGTTACAGGAGACGATCATCTCCTCGGAGACCGAGCTGAGTCTCCTGAAGTCGGAGGTCATCACGGGGAACAATGATCCCCGGGTGGCAATCCCGAGGAAGGCATGCATCCAGCGCCAAGAAATTGGGCTGGAAAGCATGAAGGCCCAAATGAGGGCCTTGCAAGAAGAACTGAAGAGGGCACAGTGAATTTCATCACTGCGTCACAAAGCGCTCAGGACATACACTGGGCGCTCTTTTTTTCCTTCGACTTCGCTCAGGACAAGTACAAAAAAAATAACGCCGAAGCAAATCGACGTTATTTCAAAACATTTATAAAATTTACGTCCCCGAATTCAAAGCGCTATTAACTATGCCGGAAATAACCGCATAGCCTCCCACTGCAACTACAATCAAAACTGTTCCAACAATTGCCGCCACCATAGCTTTTTTCGCAACTCCCAATTTATCGGGCGCTCCTGCTGCTGTTAAATACAAAATTCCAGCTATTACCCATCCAATAACCACAATTGCCATGCCAACTGTTACAGCTAGAGATTTTATGTTAGCGGCTATGGTTGTGGCTTGAGATGCCTGCGCAGAAACCGCAAGCGGCAAAACCAACACGCCCAACAAAACTAAAAATAATATTTTTTTATTCACCCCGTTAGAGGTCTGCTTTATATGGCTGATAGCCAATTTCAGACAGACATATTATTATTTTATAGAATCCCGTTTAGCTGGTTGAAGACCTCTAACGGGGTTCACATTTTTAAATTTAAAGTCCAAAAGCCGAACCAACCAAGCTAATGGCCGACCCTGCCACAATAACCAAAACTGTTCCTGCAACCGCGGCAATTAAAGATGTCTTGGCAGATTTCAGTTTTTCCGGAGCTCCCTGGGCTGTCAAAAACAAAAGCCCTGTGATAATCCAAAGAATGACGATTACTCCGGAAGCAATATAGAAGGTTGTTTGGACCGCGGCGCTTACCATGCCTTGGATTGTAACTTGAGCCGAGGCCGAAAATGGCAAAACTAAAACCGCTGCCAGCAAAATTAAAAATAGTGTTTTTTTAGCCATAATTTTGAAATTTTTGTGTTAAATAAAACTGCCTACTATTGAAACTATTGAATAGGAAATAATACCTATGATCACGCCAACCACCCCCCAAATCAAAGCCGACCTTGCCGACTGGAGCTTCTCGGGATGGCCATTGGCTGTCAAAAACAAAATGCCGGCTATTATAAAACACACCACAGCTATAGCAGAAAAAATAATCCACATCGCGCCCATAAGCTGGTCAACTATATACATATAACTTATGGCCGGTCCATAACTGTGCAGTTGCGCAGAAGCTATAACGGGCACAACTAAAACAACCGCAAGTAAAATTAAAAACGAAATTTTTTTATTCACCCCGTTAGAGGTCTGTCTTTATATGATCCGAATGACCAATTTCAGACAAATATATTACTAAGTTAGAGACCCCGTATAACTAGCCAACCTCTAACGGGGTCAATTCTTGAAAGTTAAGTTAGTCAGCTCCTATCCCGCTAATTCCTTTAATGAACGCGGGATAGAAGCTGAAACAATTAAACTTATTGAACAAAGCTGCCCACTATTGCGATTATGGAATAAGCAATTATGCCAACCACCACACCCGCTACTCCCCAAATGAATGCCGATCTTGCCGATTGAATCTTTTCCGGCTGTCCTCCGGCTGTCAAAAACAAAATGCCTGCCACCAAAAACATAATTACGGCAATTCCTGCAAACACAACCCACATCTTTGCCAAAATGCTGTTTACCAAAGTATTCAAATCTGAAATGCCTCCTCCGCTTACATTGTTAATGGGATTACTAACAACGGCAAATGCCATAAGAGGCAATGCCGCAATACTTAATGCGACTAATGCTATTTTTATTGTTTTCATGATTTATAATCTTTATTTATACTCGCCCCGTCGGATGACGGGGCGCCCTGTCGTATGACAAGGCGACCTTTAAGTATTTTTTACGGAACTCCGATAACTTCTTTTACTATGGCAACTATCGCGTTAGCGGCCAACCCTATTACTATGCCTAATATTGCATAAAACAAAGCCTTCTTGGCTGTTCCCACTCTTTCCGGATTGCCTGCTGAAAGCAAATAAAGAATGCCGGCAACTATAATCATTATAACTCCAAGGCTTGCAATAAGCGTTCCTACGCCAGTTGCTATTTTTTCTAAAAGCTGCCCAAAATTATCAACACCCCCCCCATGTAGTGGATTTGGTATGGAAGTGCCCTGAGCCAAAGCCATGTCTGAAGGCAGGCAAGCAAAACTGGCTAAACAAAATAAACTGACGAATACTAAACTAAGTATGTATATTTTTTTCATAGTTATTCACAGATTAATTTATTATACAACTTGTCAAATAAAATAACAAATCTAATCTTTCACGCACACTCCCGACGCAACTTTGTCTCCATCTTCAAGCCTCATTATTCTAACCCCTTGCGTGGCGCGACCCAGCAAAGATATTGATCTAACTCCTGTTCTTATAACCTGTCCTTTTCTGGAAATAACAATTAAATCCTCCTCGTCTACTGCGTCCTCTAAAACAGAAGACATTACAACCGGCCCGGTTTTGCTGGTAATTTTAGCTGTTTTAATTCCCGACCCTCCCCTGCCTTGAGTTTTATATTGCTTAATATCGGTTCTCTTTCCGTATCCGTTTTCCATCACTATAAGCAAATATCTTTTGGTCTTCACCCCGTCATCCGACGGGGCTATCGCATCCATGCCAATGACCTCGTCTCCTTTCTTCAAACGAATGCCCTTAACTCCTGCAGCTGCCCTGCCCATGGGTCTTATGTCTTTTTCTTTGAATCTGATAGAAATTCCATTTTTAGTCGCCAAAATTATATCGTCCTCGCCGGTTGTTTTAACAACTTTTTTCAATGCATCTCCTTTTTCCAATTTTATGGCAATAATTCCCGACTTCCTCACATTTTCAAATTCTTCTAAAGCGGTTTTCTTTATTCTACCATTTTTTGTAACCATTACCAGGTACTTGGCGCCGAGCTTTTCCTCGCCATCTTGTCCGGCCGTGGTTTTAACCGAGGCTGAAGCCTTGGCAGGTGCTGGCATAGGAACCAAAGATAAAACTTTTTCTTCGTTTGACAACTCTAAAAAGTTCAAAAGCCCTCTTCCGCGCGCAACTCTTGTGCCTTCAGGAATTTCATAAACCTGGGTCTGGAAAACTTTCCCGGAGTCGGTGAAAAACATTATGTTGTCGTGGGTTGAGGCAGACAAGAAGTGTTCTACAATGTCATCTTGCATTGTTTTCATTCCCATAAGACCCTTGCCTCCGCGTTTTTGTATTTTGTAAGTGGCAGGATTTATTCTCTTGATATATCCGCCGGTTGTTAAAGTAATAATTGTTTCCTCCAAAGGAACCAAATCAACTTCTGTAATTTCTCCCAGTTTTCCTTTAACAACTTTTGTTCTTCTCTTGTCTCCAAATTTTTCTTTCAATTCCAAAAACTCTTTCTTTATAATAGCTTTTAATTTTTCCGGACTCTTTAGAATTGCCAGCAGTTCTTTAATTTTTTCCAAAATTTCTTTTAGTTCGTCTTCAATTTTCTTTCTTTCTAATCCCGCCAGTGTTTGCAGTCTCATTTCCAAAATTGCCACTGCCTGCCGTTCTGTAAGCTCAAATTTTTTAATTAAATTGGCTTTTGCCTCTTCTTTGTCGGCAGATTTTTTAATGGTCTGGATAACCGCGTCAATGTTTTTTAAAGCAATCATTAAGCCCTCTAAAATGTGGGCCCTTTCTTTGGCTTTTTCCAAATCAAATTTTGTCCTGCGGGTAACAACTTCTTCGCGGTGCTTGATAAAATATTTCAAAACATCAGACAAAGACAAAATTTCCGGCTGAATGCCGTCAACCAATGCCAGCAAATTCAAGTGAAAAGTTTTTTGCAGGCTGGTAAATTTGTACAACCTGTTTAAAATTCTTTGGGGCTGGAATCCTCTTTTCACATCAATGACAATTCTCATGCCCTCTCTGTCGGACAAGTCTCTAATATCTTTTATTCCTTCAACTTTTTTCTCAGAAACCAATTCCGCCATTTGTTCAACTAAGCTGGATTTCAAAACCTGGTAAGGAATTTCTGTGATTATAATTTGCTCTGCTCCATCTTTTTTCTCAACAACATCAGCTTTACCGCGCATTAAAATAGCGCCCTTGCCCTGCGAATAAGCGGAAATAACTTCTTTCTGGTCATAAATTATTCCGCCAGTTGGGAAATCGGGGCCTTGTATAAACTGGAACAAATCCTCTGTTTCTGCCTTGGGATGATCAAGCAAATGAATTGAGGCGTCAAGAACTTCTGTCAAATTGTGTGGAGGAATATTGGTTGCCATTCCAACAGCAATGCCCAAACTTCCATTCAAAAGCAACTGAGGCAAAGGCGAGGGTAGGACAGTCGGCTCTTTGGTTGTCCCATCATAATTATCAATAAAATTTACCGTGTCCTTATCAATGTCCTTCAACATTTCATCTCCAATTTTTGACAATCTGCACTCGGTATAACGCGCTGCGGCCGCGCCATCTCCGTCAATACTGCCAAAATTTCCCTGGCCATCTGCCAGCGTGTAACGCATGTTAAAATCTTGCGCCATACGAACCAAGCTCTCGTAAACAGCCGTGTCTCCGTGCGGATGATAGCTTTTCAAAACCTCTCCAACCACAGCCATAGATTTTCTGTGTTTTGTGTTAGACCTTAATCCTGTTTCGCCCATGGCGTAAATAATCCTTCTGTGAACCGGTTTTAACCCGTCTCTCACATCCGGAAGCGCGCGCGACACAATAACCGACATTGCATAATCAATGTATGATTCTTTCAGCTCGGTCACCATTTCCCTCTGGGTCACGTTTCCCCGATTACTGTCTCCTGCCTTATCGTCCTCTTGAGCTTTTGTTTTTGATTTTGGTTCTTTTACCTCGTCAGATCCTTCGGATCCGTCAGAGGCGTCTTTTTCTTCTGCCATTTTATTTTGTTTTAAATCCGATTTCTTTTTTAGGATTAGTTTTTTCGTCTAATAACAAAAGATTGAGCGTCGTAAAAATCTTTTTTATTTTTTCGTCATGGCTGCCGTATTTTTTCTCCAATTCCATTATTTTTCTTTGCAATGCGTCATTAGTTGTTAAAAGCTCTCTTATTTTTATGAAAGTCCTAACAATTTGGATATTCACATTTATTGCCCTGTTGCTGTTCAAAATGCCAGAAAGCATTGCAACTCCTCCCTCGGTAAAAGCATAAGGCAATTTTCGCGTACCTCCCCTGCCATTTGATATCACAATTTGTGATTTCAAAGATTCCATCTCATTTCCGTTTAATTGGAACATGAAATCCGTAGGGAATCTTCCAATATTTCTTTTAACGGCTTGATTAAGTACCATGGTTTTCACCCCATAAAGTTCAGCCAGATCCCTATCCAACATTATCTTTCTGTTGCGGATAATATAGATTTTACTGACTATCCTTTCGCTTGGAATCAGAAAATTTTCTGCCATTTTATTATTTTATATTACTTGGAGTTGTTGTTTGTAAAATGTCTAATGAGGGCATAGCTGGAATTTGCGAAGTGTCAATTTCCGGGAGTTTAACATTTTGCATTTCTTTGCCTACTCCTGACAGACTGTCCATCGCTCCCCTTACCCAAAAAAATCCCATTGTCAGCCCTAAAATAACCACAACTGTCCATAAGATAATTTTTTTTCTTTGCTCGGGCAAGCTTTGCAGCTTCGCTAAATAATTTTTAATTTCAAATTTCAAATTTATGGAGTTAACACCACTATTTCCATGCCGTCTTTCGGCATCGTGGACGCTTTGGCAATAAATTTATCCTGCGGGACAACAGAGGGCTTGCCCATTGTTTTTAAAAATTTCGAAACATCGTCAAGCTTAGCCTTCACCTTGGGGATAGCGTAATGCATTGGAATCACAACTTTTGGCTCAATCTGAGAAATTATTTTCTGCGCCGATGAAGAATCAATTGTGTACTCTCCGCCCACAGGAATCATTAAAATATCAACCTTGTCTATTTTTTCCAATTGCTCATCAGTTAATTGTTTTTGGCCAAAATCTCCCATGTGGCAAAATCTCATTTCCTCGGCTTCAAAAACATAAATTGTATTCTGGCCTCTTTCTTTTCCCTCTTTATCATCGTGAAAAGATGGGATTCCCTGGACAAAAACTCCTTTTACCTCATACTCGCCAGGGCCTTGTATCAAAAAAGGACTGCCTTTTACATCATTTACATTATTGTGGTCGTGATGCTGATGAGTAACCAACAAAATATCAGCCGAAAGATTTGGGAGCTTTGGCCCAGTAGCTTCGTCGTAGGGGTCAACTACAATGTCAGCTGAATGGTCTTTAGAATTGGAGACTGAAATTTGAAAACAGGATTGCCCTGCCCAATAAATTTTTGCCATATGTTTATTTAATTATTTTATCACAAACATTTTTTGGCTTCAAGTCCACACAACAAATTATTTGGGCTATTTAGGAATAGTCCGTATTTTTTGCGGCCGCAAAAAACACGGCTAAGTAAAGTCTGCCGTTTTTTATTATAATGGTTGTAAATGGTTGCAAAAATAAAAAAACAATGTATAGTAGATATATTAGTAATTAACACTGCTGGCCTCGACTTTAGTCAGGGCAAACCTGCAGCAGAACCCTGCCTTGGCGGGGAAGACAAATAAACAGGTGTTTTATTTTATGACAAAAGACACAATAATTAAGAAAACAGACACAACTTCTCCTCTTTCAGTTGGCTCAACTATAGAGGGAAAAGTTGTGGCAAGAGACAGGTCTTCTCTTTTCGTTGACCTGGGAATACATGGAACCGGCATAATTTATGGCCGAGAATTTTACGCTGTAAAAGACGTTGTAAAAAATCTTGAAATCGGCGATAAAGTTTACGGTAAAATTGTTGAACTGGAAAACGACGAAGGCTATAAAGAACTTTCGTTAAGAGACGCCACCAAAGAAATCAGCTGGCAAAGACTGAAAGAGTTAAAAGACTCGGGCCAAATTGTAACAGTTAAAATAACCTGCGTAAACAAGGGCGGACTTTTAACAACATTAGACGGTTTGCAGGCTTTCTTGCCTGTTTCACAATTAGCCCCAGAGCATTATCCAAGAGTTGCCGACGCCGACAAGCAAAAAATCTTAAAAGAACTGCAAAAATTCATCGGCAAAAGTTTGGAAGTTAAAGTTCTTGATTTGCTTGCCGAAGAAAACAAACTGATTTTGTCTGAAAAAGCCAAATCAGAAGAAAAAACAAAAGAAGCGTTAAAAAATTATAAACGAGGAGATGTGGTTGAAGGAGAAATTACAGGCATTGCAGACTTTGGAGCTTTTATTAAATTTCCAATGCCGGCAAACAGCGAAAACGAACAAATAGAGGGATTAATTCACATTTCAGAGTTAGACTGGCAACTGGTTGAAAATCCTGTGGAAGTTGTAAAAGTTGGAGAGTCTGTAAAAGCTCAAATTATCAACATAAACAACAACCAAGTTTTTCTTTCGCTAAAATCGTTAAAAACCAATCCTTGGGAAGAAATTGAAAAGCAATACAAAAAAGGCGACGCAATAAAAGGAAAGGTAACCAAGTTTTCAGCTTTTGGAGCTTTTGTGGAATTGGCCCCAAAAATTCGCGGACTTTGCCATATTTCGGAATTTGAGTCAAAAGAAAAAATGGAAGAAGCAATGAAAATTGGCGAAACTTACGACTTCACAGTTTTGGCAATAGAGCCAAAAGACCACAGAATGAGCTTGAAATTGGTAAAATAAGTATCAGATATTAAAAAAATTGCTACGTCGGACGTAGCAATTTTTATTTTCCGTTGCTCAAAAAAAAGAAACCCTATTTCTAAGGTTTCGGGTCTTTCCCTTTCGGGTTAAGACTGATTTTGCACAACCGGATTACCAGCTGCGCTTCACCAGTTTGACGCCGGTGAGCTTCGGGGGTCCGCCTACCTTGGAACCCCAGCCATAGACTTTCTTCTCGAAGGAGACGATGTCGCCTATCCAAAGGCGGGTAACTCCATCAGCCTCGGGAGGCAGGTCAACAATGTCTGGCGTGTGAACCCACGCGGTTGTGCCATCTCGCAGAACGACCAAACCCTGGCCTTTCTGGCCGGCGAATGAGCCGATATAGAATTGCACCGTCGCGAAGTTGCCCTCGGGAACTTCTGGAAGTTGGGGATCCAACTCCGCATCATTCCCTGTCCAGGTCGGTAGGTGGGCGGATTGGACTAGCTCCACCATCTTCGGATTGGTGAAAATCTGGTCGCGATTGGAGGAACCTCCCTTGAAAGATCCCCACTTCGTGCCCTCGGGCTTCGCCGCAAGTCTGTTCCCACTAGCGCGATATAGTTTACCGAGCCAGCGCCACTCCCCATGGAGTCGGTATGTCAGTCCATCATCGTGAGTGTAAACACCCACTTGATAAAGACCAAACGTGCCATCTTTGGCAAGGTAGAAACAGTCTACCCTGTTGGTCATTTCCCCCGGCTTTCCATGCCAATTCGTCCAAACGTTCTTTCCTTGGCAGAGGACCCTGATGGGATCCCGCATAACGATCGCAGGGAACCCATCCGGGAACACGCCAGTCAAAGCAGACAAGGCGGGACTTACGTAACCACCGCCAGCCCTGCTCACGTCCTTTTGGACTATAAGCGTGCGACCATTTTTTTCGGTCGCAATCACGATGTGAAATCCTTTCGGTGGCTCACACTGGCGTATGACGAGATATCCGCTCGCGTCAAGGTCCAAAAATTCACTGCCACCCTGAATTATCACACCCGCGACCACTTTAACTTCCAGGAACTCTCTCAATTGTGTTGCTTTCATTCTGTCTTTCCTTTCATTTCTGTTGTTTTGGTTAACTACTTTTTCAAAGTGCATTTCCTGCACGCATTTGCTCTCTAAAAAAGGACAAATGTGTGCAGGAAAAAACTTACCCTATATATTTATTATACCATATTACAAGTGGTGTTGTCAAGCTTATTTGGGTGTTTCTTGACCTAGCGATTCTTTCAAAATTTCGGTTATTGTTTCCAGTGGAATGGCTGTTGGCAAAATTCCTTTTGGGCTTGCTCCGCCGTTCAAAACCGAGTTGGTTGCTCTGTCATAATACCACTCTGAAATTTCCTGCATTTTGCCGGGCAACATTAAGTCAAACGTTGAGCAAGTCAGTCTTATATTTCTTAATTCTGCTTCGGCTTTTCTTAAATAAGCCGATGTCCAGCGCAAATCAATTACTTTTAAAGGCTTTGTGAGTATGTTTGTAAAACCGGCGCTGTTTTTTTGGCAGACAACATCGGCCCTAACGCCTCCCGCAGATTTCAACCAGCCTGCCATGCTCAAATTGTCCGATTCCAAAACAACCACTTTTAAGCTTTTCTTGCCTTGTTTTACTTCAAAAATTTCTGCTTTGCCTTCTTTCAACTTCTGCTCAAATTCCTGGGGCAATTCTTGAGTGCGCCTTCTTTCCTCTATAAAATGAGCTTCCAGCAAAGGCAGAACAATTTTGACAACTTTTTCCGGGTCTGCCTCGGTTTTGTTCAAAGATGCCACCAAGCCCGACAAACCAAAAGCCTTGTCTAAAGGGTCAGAAGAAACTGTTCCCAGGCCGTGTTTGTCGTCTCTTTCAGCATAGGCTAAAATTTTTGCCACAGACTGGTCAGCTGAAACTCCCAAGTCTTCTGCCACAAGCTGGGCCAAATTTTTTCCTGTTTTATGATGGTCAAATTGGCCTTCACCTATGTCTAAAAGCAAAACGCCTTTTTGCTCTAAGGTTTTGTTGGTGTCGCCGGCAGGCAGTTCCTGCCAAACATCAATTTTAGCGTCTTTGACGCCCGGGTATTTTTCAGCTCCAAATTTTATCAAAAGAAAAATTCCCACAATAACATCGGGGTGAGGACGAGTTGGAATAATAATTTTTTTATAAGTGTTAACCATAAAAATATTTTTTATTACCTATATTTAATTATATCAGATAGCAAAGCCTTTGTCAAGCTTGCAGGGCTTGACAAGAGTTTGCATAAGATATATAATATAGGATAGTCTAAAAGCCGCCTCAAAAACGGTAATTAGCTAAAGAGCAGGTGCTCTTTGAAAAAGCGCAGTGTCCCCGCCTCTTTCGAGGAATGGAGACAAAACCAAGTCAGTAACAAAAACAGACAGATAGAAAGAAAGGCAATGCAGTTATGAAGAAAACGAAAACATGTGATGATATGGCGAAGGCGCTGATAGTTGGGTTAGCGCAGAATGGAAACCAGGCTCATGGGCCAGGAGCAGAGCCAACGCCGGCTCAAGAAGCAAAGCCGGTAAAAAAGGCAACGGCGCCGCCCAAGCCTGCCAAACCCGGTGGCTTGTTGAATCTGATCCTCAAAGCCGGCAAGAATATGAAAGGCGACGAGGTGGCGGAGGCCATCCAGGAAGCTGGAGCCGTTCTGACTGACGCAGGGGCAGTGGCCACTTTTGTGGAGGCCATTAACTTGGCCGACGCCTTGGCAATGCAGAAGCTCGGGTTCGACGACCCTACAGTCAAGGATTGGTGGTTTCAACTGGAACTGCCGAAGTTGGAAGAACAGCTCCAGCATTGGGCCAGCAACGGAGACGCCAGCGCCAAACAAATCTTGGCGACTCTAAGCGCCTTCCGGCAAAGCCAAGTGGATGTGATGGGACCCCTGTGGCGGCTCGTGAACGAAATCGTTCGGCCAGCCAACGACGTCCGGACCTACCATGACCTCAGCGAGCTGATGAAAGATCTGCTCGCCAAAGGCTTGGTTGACCCCATCACTCCGCGGGGCAGGTATATGCCGAAAAATGCCGTGGCGATTGGTGACTACAAGGGCTATCTACCCGCGGCAGAACGCGGGCACCCGATTCCCATGGTGCAAGCCGGCTGGCCTTTCATTAAGGCGGCCGAGGCACGCGCCCAGAAAAGAGTGCAAGAGCAGGAGGAACGGGTGGCTACTCTTGAAAGAGAGACGGCAAACCTGTCCCCCAACGAGGCCTTTGCCAAACAAGAGGGAGATGTCTTCCTCAAAGTGGGACCCCGCAGTGGAGCCCTGCTCCACATTACGAACAGGCAAATCAGAATCGTGGAGGTCATTGGCCTGAAACTGAGCGGTCCCAGGAATAGTCTGTTCCTGAGCTCGGGCAGGAATTCGTGGCCGAATGAGGACTTGTTCCGCGCCTTCGAGGCGTGGAGGAAGCCTATCTTCTCAGACACCCCTCCGGCGAATCAGCCGGCTCCCGAAGAACCGGCCGCGACAGAAGCGGCGCAGGGCTGAATCAAATCAGCTAGTTAACTCAAAGGAGCGACAGCAATGTTGCTCCTCTTTTTTTTGCCCGCGAAATTTGAATCTTTTTGAAAATTATGTTAAGTTAAATTATTAAATATATAAAAAAATGAAAACCAATCCGTTAATAAAAAATTTCGTCTTTGTTGTTTTAATCCTGCTTGTTGTTGGAGGTCTTTTCAGCTTTCTATATTTTCCAGCCCAAACCACAAACGAAATATCAACCACCCAGCTGGTCTCGGAAATTAACAGCAACAAGGTAAAAAAAATTGCTGTTTTGGGAGATACTTTGGAAATTACCTACAGCGACAACCTGCCTGCCGGTCAGGCAGGTAAAACAGCCACCTCTATGAAAGAAACCGGCACTGGGCTGACTGACTTGCTGATAAATTTAGGGGTAAACAAAGACAGTCTGCAAAAAGTTGACGTTTCGCAACAGCCGGCTAAACAAGACTTATGGTCGTGGCTGACCCCTCTTCTGGTTTTTGGCATTTTGCCGCTGATTGTTTTTGGATTTTTCTTTTGGACAATGATAAGGCAGGCAAAGTCAGGAGCGGTTCAAGTGTTTGATTTCACAAAAGCCAAAGCCCGACTTTTTGGAGCTGAAGGGCACGGAAAAGAAAAAATAACTTTTAAAGATGTTGCAGGATTAAAAGAGGCAAAAGAAGAACTGGTTGAAATTGTTGACTTTTTGAAATTTCCCAAAAAATATCTGGCAATGGGGGCTAAAATACCAAGAGGAGTTTTACTTGTTGGAGCTGCAGGAGTTGGAAAAACCTTGTTGGCAAGAGCTGTGGCTGGCGAAGCTAATGTTCCATTTATGTCTGTTTCAGGGTCTGAATTTGTGGAAATGTTTGTTGGCGTGGGGTCGGCCCGCGTAAGAGATTTATTTGCCACGGCAAAAAAATCTTCTCCTTCAATAATTTTCATTGATGAGTTGGATGCCATTGGACGCCACCGAGGAGCCGGCATTGGCGGAGGGCACGACGAAAGAGAACAAACGTTAAACCAGATATTAGTTGAAATGGACGGTTTTGAAAAAGAAACAGGGGTTATAATTTTGGCCGCCACAAACAGGCCCGACATTTTAGACCCGGCGCTTTTACGACCGGGAAGATTCGACAGAAAAATTGTTTTGGATCCGCCCGATGTGCACGACAGAGAAGAAATTTTAAAAATCCATTCAAAAGGAAAACCATTGGGAAAAAATATCAATTTTAAAGAAATTGCTGAAAGAACTCCCGGGTTTTCCGGCGCTGACTTGGCAAATGTTGCCAATGAAGGGGCTTTGCTGGCGGCGCGTCAAAACAAAACCCAAATTGACCAGAAAGAATTTTTGGAAGCAATTGAAAAAGTTTTGCTGGGGCCCGAAAGAAAATCTCATCTTTTATCCAAAAAAGAAAAAGAAATTGCGGCTTATCACGAGGCAGGACATGCTTTGGTTTGCGCATTTATGCCAGACACAGAACCCGTAAGAAAAATTTCAATAATTGCCAGGGGCATGGCTGCAGGATACACTTTGCAAGTGCCGTCTGAAGAAAGGAAAATGAAAACAAAAACAGGATTTATGTCTGAGATTGCCACGCTTTTAGGCGGATGTTCGGCTGAAAAAATAAAATTTGGCGAAATGACAACAGGAGCCTCAAACGACTTGAGCCGAGCCTCGGAAATGGCGCGAAAATTAGTAAAAGAATATGGAATGTCTTCATTGGGGCTTATCGCATTTGGCGACAAAGAAGAGATGGTATTTTTGGGAAGAGAAATTTCTGAACAAAGAAATTATTCTGAAAAAATTGCAGAAAGAATTGACGAAGAAGTTGATGCAATTATAAAAGGCGCGCAAAAACAGGCTGAAGTAGTTTTGATAAAACACAAAAATTTGTTGGATAAAGTGGCAAAAGCCCTAATTGAAAAAGAAATAATAGAGCGCGAAGAATTTGAAAAGCTGATTGGTGGAGTGTTAAAAAACAACAAAAAATAGAAATGGCATAGTCTTACAAATTTACAAGCTTGTAAATTTGTAAGACTATCAAATTGGGCCTGTAGCTCAGTGGTAGAGCAAGATCCTTATAAGGTCGAGGTCGAAGGTCCGATCCCTTCCAGGCCCACAAATTGAAAATTTTAGATGGGCGGTTAGCTCAATGGTAGAGCATCGTCTTGACGTGACGAGGGTTATAAGTTCGAGTCTTATACCGCCCACACTTGTTATTTTTATTTGTTCTTTGTGTTATAATAAATAAAAAATAATTAAAATAAAAATAAATGAACTCAAATTTAAAAAAAGGTTTTACTATTATTGAGCTTATTGTGGTTATAGCCATTGTGACTGTTTTATCGGCTATTGTTTCGCTAATTCCGTTTTGAATCGCAACTGAAAATCGGTTAAGATAACCGATGAAAAAGAAACCAAAATTAAGCCAATTCGAACGCGACCGCATTGAAGCTATGTTCAATGCAGGTCACGAACAAAAAGACATAGCAAAGG
>JAPLYZ010000009.1 GCA_026395295.1 Candidatus Staskawiczbacteria bacterium | reverse complement strand
CTTTGCTATGTCTTTTTGTTCGTGACCTGCATTGAACATAGCTTCAATGCGGTCGCGTTCGAATTGGCTTAATTTTGGTTTCTTTTTCATCGGTTATCTTAACCGATTTTCAGTTGCGATTCAAAACGGAATTAGCGGTTTTAGCCCTTTAACAATCAATTTCCGCCAAAAGCGGAACGGCTCGGCAGGCCGATTAACCATAACAAGAAAGAAAAAGCTGTATGAAATTCGGGATACAAATTGAAACACACAGAGACTTCGGGGTTGTCGGCTTCGTCGAGGCCGAATCAAGAGACGACGCAGCAAAGAAACTGAAGCTGCGATATAATTCAACTGACCCAGTCAGCCAAGAATCTCTTTGGTTGACTCGGACTGGCTTAACTGTCTTTTTAAGACAACTACCTGAGGTCACCTCATATGAGGAACTATGCACCCGTATCACCGAGGTAGCTAAACGCCGCAATGATGAACTCAAGCGGGTAATTACTGGTGGGTAAGGGCTTGAATGCTAGCCTCAGACAGCATCCAAAGGCCGGAGAAAAATCTCGCGGCTCTTTTTTTATAATTTTTATATTTTGTTCCCCTTTATCAGACTGTTAAAGCCACCTTTTTTATCAAATGGGGAATAGTAAGTTTTTTGGCTCGAGCCAAAAAACTTACTATTTTGAAAAATTTGGCGTATAATAGAAGTATGTGCAATCATGAAAGGTTGAAATAATAAAAGTTTGATGGAAATAAATATATATGAGAAAAATTTTAGAAGAAATATTGTGGAATATATATTATCAGACCGAGAATGGGATAGGCCGTAGAGGGGACGCCAGATTTTTTATCCTGAATAGCGTATTAAAAGATATGCATGGTTTTAGCGCTAAACAATTAAGCGCTGCGGTTTACGACCTCAAAAAAGAAAAATTGATTGAGAAAAAGGAAAATTATGAAGGCTCTGTTTTGGTTTCTTTAACCGAAAAAGGAATGTTGCGAATGATTAATTTTAGATTTAGGAGGCTTGGCAACAAAAAAGAAAAATGGGATGGAAAGTGGAGAATGATTGCCTTTGATATACCTAATGAATACAGGAAGGGCAGGAATGCTTTAAATTATAGGTTAAAAATGGGCGGTTTTTATGAATTGCAGGAAAGTATTTTCTTGCATCCATACGATTGCAAAAAAGAGATCGACGACTTTGTGAAATTGTTTAAACTTGAAAATTATGTTAGATTTGGATTGTTAGATTTTATAGATAATCAGGACAGAATTAAAATTAAGTTTGGGCTATAGTAAGTTTTTTGGCTCGAGCCGAAAAACTCACTATTTATTTATTTATTTTCAAAATGATCAAATTAAACCGATCAACTGGTATGTGTTCTATCTACTTTCAGAATGTTCCTGTTCCCACGGTTTCGTAATGGGTCGGCTTGAAGGAAAAAATGGGAGTGGTATAATAGAATAATTATATGGCGAAGAAAGAAGAAAAGAAAAATAATAAAAATGGGAAAGGCGACAGGAACGGCAAGGATAGTAAGCCGAAGGACACGGTTTTAAGCTCGTGGACCAAACGATGGATAAAAGCAATTTTGTTGTTTTTGGTTGCGGTAATCGTTATTTTGTCTTTTCCATATTTTAACAAAGCAGGTTACGCCGGAAAAATCTTTGCTGACGTCTGTATCTTTTTAATTGGAAAGAGCTTCTACACAATACCGTTATTTTTCTTTGTTGCAGGGCTGATTTTTTTGAGGACCAGAAAGAAGGGGAAAAATTTAGCCATGGCATTGGCTGTTTTAATTTCTATTATCGGAGTGGCCGGAATTTTAGCTACCAAAGACCTGGCGCAAAATAGCCTGCCTGCGCAGGCAGGCGGAGGTTTTATTGGGTTTTGGTTGGCAAAATTATTTATCGGTCTTTTTGGAATTTTAGTTGCCAATATAATTTTTGGCGCTATTTTGTTGATTGGTTTGTTTATTTTTTTGCAATTTATTTGGCAAGACTTGCCGAGGAAAGAGAAGGAAGAAAAAGAAAAGCCCACTTTTGCGGTGAACAGGCAGGCTGATGAGGACGTGAAAATTAAGGGGATGGAAAAGCAGGAACAGCAGGAAAGAGAAAAATTAAAACCCGCAACCGCCTCCAAAATAACTTTGTTTAAGAAAGGGAATGAAGAGCCGGAAAAAGCAGACATTAAAAAACCTGCCAGCGAGAATAAAAGCACTTATGTTTTGCCTCCGTTGGATTTGTTAAATAAAAATGAGGCGGCTCCGACTTCCGGGAATATAAAAGAGAACTCGATGATAATTAAAAGCACACTGGAAAACTTTGGCATTCCGGTTGAAATGGCGGAAGTTAATGTTGGCCCTGCTGTTACTCAATATGCTTTTAAGCCGGCAGAAGGAGTGAAATTATCCAAAATTACAACGCTTTCAAATAATTTAGCGCTGGCGCTTGCGGCTCATCCGATTAGAATTGAAGCTCCAATTCCCGGCAAGTCATTGGTTGGAATTGAAGTGCCAAATAAAGTTAGGTCGGTTGTTACTTTGAGGAATTTAATAACTCAAGCAGGTTATCAGAATGCAACCACTCCGTTAGTTGTTGCATTAGGCAGAAACGTTGCCGGAACCGCTGTTTTTACAGATATAACAGAAGGGCCTCATTTGTTGGTTGCCGGAGCCACGGGCACAGGCAAAACTATTTTCTTAAACACTTTAATTCTAAGTTTGCTGTACAAGTGCACGCCAGACACTTTGAGGTTGATTATGGTTGACCCAAAACGGGTTGAATTTCAGCACTATAACGATATTCCGCACCTTTTATGCCCGGTAATTTACGACGCCACAAAAACAATCAACGCCTTGCAATGGCTGACGCACGAAATGGAAAGGCGTTTTGAGGTTTTTTCGGAAGTGCCGGCAAGAAACTTAGCTTCATATAATTCAAATAAATCCATAATTGCCTCAGGGTTGCAAATGCCTTATATTGTTTTTGTGGTTGATGAACTGGCCGATTTAATGGCGGCAAAGGGCAGGGAAATAGAGGCCGGAGTTGTGAGACTTGCTCAAATGGCAAGAGCAACAGGAATTCACCTTGTGCTGGCAACTCAGAGACCTTCGGTGGAAGTTATCACCGGTTTAATTAAGGCCAACGTGCCCACCAGAATTACTTTCCAGGTTTCTTCTCAGATTGATTCAAGAACAGTCATTGACACTTCGGGAGCTGAAAAGCTTTTAGGAGCCGGAGATATGCTTTTTGCATCAGCCAAATCAGCTAAAATTGTCAGAATACAAGGTCCATATATTTCGGAAAAAGAAGTTCAAAAAGTTGCGGCGTTTATTGTTGATCAAGGAAAAAAATTAGGTGACCCGCAATCGGCGCTTACCCAAAGTTTGGAGGAAAGCCTTGAGCATTCGGAAGTCGGCAAGGAAGAAGGTGGCGGAGCAAGCGAATTTTTTGGAGGGGCGGATGAAGACCCCTTGTTTGAAGAGGTTAAAAAGATTGTTTTAGAAACTAAAAAAGCATCGGCCTCTTTTTTGCAAAGGCGTTTGCGTATTGGCTATTCGAGAGCAGCCAGATTAATTGATATGCTTGAAGATAAGGGACTTGTGGGGCCTGCTGACGGAGCCAAACCTCGTGAAGTTTATGGGGACAAGGGTGGAGGAGTTGCTAATGTGGAGTTGGTGCCGGGGGGTGGCACAGACGAATCTGAATCGGAAGAACCAGTTGCGCAGAAACACGAAGAACAAGAAGAGAGTCCAGACGACTGGAAAAAAGTTTAAATAAATAAAAATTAAAAAGCGGCAATGCCGTAAAAACATGGCAAAAGAAAAACTCGCCTCCGCTGGAAGCTCCGGCGCGGCGAAGAAAGAAACTAAAAAACAAGAAGAAGAAAAGCAGGCTAAAGCTGTAAGCAATGTTGTTAACGAGATTAAGGAGCGGTTTGGAGAAGGGGCAATTATGACGATGAGGGAAATTCATGCCGTTGATGTTGATGTTGTGCCAACCGGCTCAATTGCAATGGATATGGCGCTGGGCGTTGGAGGAATGCCCCGGGGCAGAATTATAGAAATTTATGGAGCTGAATCATCTGGCAAAACTACCTTGTCTTTGCACGTGATATCTGAGGCGCAGAAAAAAGGAGGCACCTGCGCTTTTGTTGACGCCGAGCACGCCATGGATCCTGATTATGCCAGAAGAATTGGGGTTGACGTTGATGACCTGTTAATTTCACAGCCCGATTCTGGCGAGCAGGCGTTGCAAATTGTTGAAACTTTGGTTAAGTCAGAAAAAATTGCAGTTATTGTGGTTGACTCGGTGGCGGCTTTGACTCCGCGAGTTGAGATTGAAGGAGAAATTGGCGATCAGCACATGGGTTTACAGGCGCGCATGATGTCGCAAGCTTGCAGAAAGTTGGGCGCCATTGCTTCTAAGACCAATACAATGATCATTTTTCTAAACCAAACCAGAATGAAAATTGGAATGGTTTTTGGCAATCCGGAAACAACTCCCGGAGGAATGGCTTTGAAATTTTATGCTTCTGTAAGAGTTAATTTGGCAAGAACAGCTCAAATAAAATCTGGAGACGAAATTATTGGAAACCGCGTTAAGGCAAAAATTGTGAAAAATAAAGTGGCGGCGCCCTTCAAAATTGCTGAATTTGATATTTATTACAACGAGGGTATTTCAAAATCTGGTGATGCCTTGCGGGCAGGTTTGCTTTCGGGTTTAATCAAACAATCGGGAAGTTTTTTCACCTACAAAGGAGAGAAAATTGGGCAGGGGACTGAGGCGGCAAAAACATATCTTAAAGAACACCCTGGAGCCATGACCGAAATAAAAGAAGAAGCAATGAAAATTAAGGAGTAGTTTGTAGAAAAAAACAGCCTCTAGGCTGTTTTTTGTTTTGCTGGATTCCCGCTTTCGCGGGAATGACAAGTTGATTACTTTGGGGTGTATGCAAGCAAGCCCATTTGGCGGGCTCTTTTTATTGCAATTGCGATCTTTTTTTGGTGATAAGAACACAGGTTTGTTTTTTTTCTTGGTTTTATTTTATAAAAACCGGAAACAAATTTAGACAACAACTCTATGTTTTTGAAATCTACGTTATCTATATTTTTTTGGCAGAAGTAGCACACGGTCTTAATGTTCAATTATCAATTATCAATTTTCATTAAATGTTTCAATGTTTTATTGATTCATTCATTGGAAATTGTAAATTGGAAATTGGTAATTTTAAAAAGGTATATCTTTTACGTCAATTTCATCGGCTGCATTGTCTTCAAGCGAAACTGTTTTTTGATCTGCCGCGCTATCATTTGATGGCGGGGTATAATTTTCTTCAATCACAGGGATTTCATCTTGTCTTGGTGGTTCTTGATCTTGGGCGTGAGCTGACGATCTTCCATAATTAGAGCTATAACCGCCCGATGATCCACCTCCGCCCGAACCTGCAGATGATCCTTTTGGCCCTAATTGTAATGTTTCAGCAATTATTTCTGTTTTATATTGTTTTGCTCCGGCAGAGTTTACCCAATTTCTTGTTTTTATCCTTCCCTCTATGAAAACCATTGAGCCTTTGTTTAAATATTTTGCGGAAATATCAGCCAGCTTCCCGAAGCACACAACATTATGAAACTCAACATCTTGTTTTTTCTCACCTGCGCTGGAGGTGTAAAATCGGTTTGTGGCTATGCCAAAGCTTGTTACTTGACCGCCGTTTGGCATGGAGCGGACTTCCGGGTCGCGGGTAACATTTCCTAAAATAAATGCCTTGTTTAAATTCATAATCTTAAGATTATTCGCCTAATATTTCGTCTAATTCGTGTTCAATATCTTTTAATTCAACTTTCTCCTTTGCCTCGCCGAAGCCCTTGGGGGCGGAGGCGGGTTTATCCTCCGAGGTTGTTTTTTCTGTTTTCCTCTCTATTTCAAATGGGGCAACTGCTTTCAGCCGTGGTGATGAAGCCAATCTCCTTTTGTCTTTTTTCATTTCAGCAGCTTCTTTTATTGTAATAATGTGGCGGACAAACTTTTTATCTTTTTCAATGATTCCTTTTAACTCAATTAATTTTTCCGGTTCTAACTGGAATTCTAAAACACCGAAAAATCCGGAGGCATGTTTTTTTATAGGGTAAGAAAGAGTTTTAGCGAGAGGATTTAATTGTTTTAAAATTGTTCCCTCTCTGCTTGATATTGCAGACTCAATTTCTTTTGCTTTTGCGCCTACTTCCTCGGATGTTATTTCCGGTGAAATTATATATGTTAATTCGTATGTTTTCATGTTAGCCCAATTGTAGCATATTACCCTTGAAAGTTCAAGCTTTTAGTGGGATAATACAGAAAAACTATGAAAATCAATCCTTACATATTTCGCGGTTACGATATAAGAGGAATAGTAGACCAGGATCTTAATCCGGAAATTGTCGAGCGCATTGGCAGAGCTCACGGCACGCTTTTGAAGAGAAGGGGAATAAAAAAGGCTGTTGTAGGTTACGACTGCAGAAAAACAAGTCCGGAATATAGCCAAAGTATCATAAAAGGCCTGAATTGGGCCGGTGTTGATGTTATTAACATTGGCATGGAGCTTGTGGGCACTTTTTATTGGAGCCAATATTATTTAAATTGTCAGGGTGGAGTTTATGTTTCGGCATCTCATAATCCTGCCCAGTATAACGGGTTTAAATTAGCAAATGATTTTTCAGAAACTTTGGTTACAGCCGGAATCCAGGAAATAAAAGAGATGGTGGAGAAAGAAAGCTATGAAAAAGCCGAAGTTTATGGAAAAGCTGAGGAGCAAAATATAAGGCAGGCCTATTTTAATGATCTACTGAAAAGATTTAGCCTCAAAAAGGGATTTAAAATAGTTGTTGACCCCAGTTGTTCAACAGCAGGTGTTATTGTCCCGGAATTGTTAAGGCAGGCTGGTTTCAAAGTAGTTGAAAAAAATTGTAAGATTGACCCTTCTTTTCCCATTGGAGTTGCTGATCCGACAGACGTGGTTGTCGCCAAACGATTGGGCAAAGAGGTGGTGGAGGAAAAAGCCGATATTGGTTTTACTTACGACGCAGATGGCGATAGGCTTGGCATTGTTGATGAAAAAGGTGGCACTATTTGGAACGATGTTTTGGTTGCGATTTTTGCTATTGGAGTTTTAAAAAAACATCCGGGCGACAAAATTATGTACAACACATTATGTTCAAAAGTCGTTGAAGACGTAATTTTAAGAGAGGGCGGAGAACCTTTTATGTGGCGAACAGGGCATTCTTTTTTGAAGAAAAAAAACCAGGAAGTAAAAGCGGCTTTTATCGGCGAGCTGTCCGGCCATTTTTTCTTTTCAAAAGATTTTTATAATCACGATGACGGAGTTTACTCTTGTCTTTATTTATTGGAATATCTTGGCAAAACCGGCAAATCCCTTTCAGAAGTTGTTGCCTCTCTACCCAAATATATATCCAGCCCCGAAATAAAAATATATTGCGCCGATGACAAAAAAGTGGAACTTATGAAAGAAATTTCTCCATTATTCAAAAGGGATTTTTTGGATGCAGAGGTTATTGACGACCAAAGAGCCGGCGATGGGGTAAGGGTTAGCTTAGAAGACGGCATGTTTGTCATTAGATATTCTCAAAATGGGCCTTATCTTACAGTTAAATTTGAAGCAAAAACAAAAGAAAAATACAATTTTTTGAAAAATTATATCAATAAATTTTTGCACAACTACAAAGAAGTAGACTGGGACTCTGATATAAATCTCAACACAGACACGTTGTCCTAAAATTTTTTTCCTTAATTATCCACAGGTTGATGCCTGTGCGGGGGGGGGATTTGTGTGATATAATAGATTAAATAATAATTTTCAATTATCAACTAATTTCTAAATGACTAAGTTTTTAAAGATTAAAATCTCCGTAGCGCTATGCTTTGCTGGTTTTTTGCTATTCGGACTGTTCGTATCCACCACCCCCGCCAGCGCGACCACTTACACATGGAATCCTTTTTTGGGAGGTGGCGGAGACGATCAAGGTTATGCAATCGCAGTAGATACCAGTGGAAATATATATATTGCTGGAACTAGCACTGTCACATGGGGCTCGCCGGTACGACCGTATACTACTTCAGATAAAGATGTTTTTGTGACGAAGTTAGACAGCGCAGGTAATCTTATTTGGAACACCTTTTTAGGTGGCAGCGGGAATGATGTTCTGTCTGGAGGAGCAAATATTCTTTTCGGAGGAATCGCTGTAGATGGGAATAACAACATTTATGTGAGTGGATATAGTACTGCTACGTGGCAGGGGACACAGTCGCCAATATCGCCATATGTTGCAGGCAATGGAGACAATGCTTTTGTTGCAAAATTAGATAATAATGGTGGTCTCTTATGGAATACATTTATTGGCAGTAGTGGAGGCACTGACTATACTGGGGCCGGAATCGCAGTGGATACCAATGGTAATCTGTATGTCACCGGACTAGGCGATGCTGCATGGACATACCCTGGCTTGTCGCCAGTGCAAGCATACACATCAAGCTATGAAGCTTGGGTTGCTAAAATGGACAGCACTTCTGGCGCTATGACGTGGTACACATTTTTAGGAGGTAGCGGAGTTGACCTTGGTTCGCAAGTTGCGGCAGATGCCAGCGGAAATGTCTATGTAGTTGGAAGAAGTAATGCTACCTGGGGCTCTTCGCCGAAACGGGCATTTGTAGCAGGAAACTTTAATGTCTTTGCAGCCAAGCTGACAAGTGCCGGCGTTCTTTCATGGAACACTTTCTTAGGCGATTCAGGTAATACTGCGGCAAGTTATCTCGCGATTGATGGTAGCGGAAATACTTATGTTGCTGGCTCGACTTGGGATGCCTGGGGCTCACCAACTAGACGTGCATATTCTGGTAATGGTTTCAATTCATGGGTGGCAAAATTAGACAGCACAGGCGTTCTCACTTGGAATACTTTTCAGGGTAGTTTTAATGGAGGTGATTATCCGGGTGGACTTGCAGTTGATGGTAGCGGTAATGTCTATGTCGGAGGATACGGTTCTGCTTCCTGGGGTTCGCCAATTAAACGCGCATATTCATCAGGCGTAGATGCTATGTTAACAAAACTTGATAGCACAGGAGCTTTCGTTTGGGATACATTTTTAGGTGGCGCAGGAAATGATTATGGAAGTGATATAAAACTTGATAGCAACGGGAATATTTATGTTGTAGGTTATACCACTGCCACATGGGGCACACCGCCGAAAGCATTTACAGGCGGTGCAAATGATATTTTTATCGCCAAAATTTTAGGTAGTGGCGCAAGCGTCGGTAATTTAGTTTCCGTTCACAAAGTTACTCCAACTACAGGTGCCAATGGTTCAGTCTCTCCTGCTGTTGTTACTAACGTCAACGATGGTGACAATTTAAATTTTGTAATTACTCCGGCTACTCACTATCACGTAGCAGATGTATTAGCCGACAGCGTCTCAGTAGGAGCAGTAACCTCATATACTTTCACAAATGTCACAGCAGACCACACAATAGCAACCACCTTTGCCATAGACACCAACGCTCTAACTTACACAGCAAATTCAAACGGCACAATCACCGGAACCTCTCCCCAAACAATCAATTATGGTTCAGACGGTTCACAGGTCACTGCCACTCCAAGCGCTCACTATCACTTTGTAAGCTGGAGTGACTCATCAACAACAAATCCAAGAACAGACACCAATGTGACAGGCAATATATCTGTCTCCGCCTCTTTCTCCATAGACACTAACGCGATCACATCTTCTGCCGGCTCTCACGGTTCCATTTCTCCTAATGGCACAACTAATGTAAATTACGGTTCAGACCAATCTTACACAATTACTCCGTCAGTCCATTACCACGTAGCCGACGTCCTAGTCGATTCTGTCTCGGTAGGAGCAGTAACCTCATATACTTTTACCAACGTCACAACAACTCACACCATAGCAGCCACCTTTGCCATAGACACCTACACAGTCACAGCCTCCACGGTAAACAGCAATGGTTCTATCACCCCAGCAGGAACAACCACCCTAAACTATGGAGCAAGTCAAACATACGCAATAACAGCCAACACCCCCTACACAACCAACGTCATAGTAGACGGAGCATCACAAGGTCCGCTAACCACCTACACCTTCACCAACGTAACAGCCAACCACACTATTGTAGCTGACTTCTCACTAGTGCTTGGCGGTGGCGGAGGTGGTGGAGCAGGAGTATCTAGCGGAGCAGGCAGTGCAACATCCACCTCTGCCACAAGCTCAACATCAGACAGCAGTTCACAAGCAGTTGAAACTTCAACTCCGCCCCTTGCAATACCCGAAGTTGGCACAATCTCAACATCGGGCTCAAGCGCAACAGCCACTGCTGCTGTTATTGTTCAAATTAAACAACAGCTCGTAGCTCTCATCACCCAGCTAATTGGAATACTTCAACAGCAATTTATCCAGATGGGGAAGTAAAAAATCATTTAAACGAAAAAAGCGTCCGCGATAGATGATTTGTACTCCAAAAAGCAGACACGAAAGTGTTTGCTTTTTGTTGGGACTAATTATGCGGTAAAACCAAAGCAGGTTATTACTAAGCCAATAAAAATTGCTATCAAAAGGGCAAATTATAAAAATGGACCGGTTTTTAACTTTTTTGTCCATTTTTTCATAATTTAATTATTGCCATTATTCCGTCCCTGTCGTTTGTATTCGCTATCGCGTTGACAAAGGCAGGCAATTTTAATAAAATTAAAATGTATGAGAATACGATATAAGAAGATAACTAAAAACATTTTACTAACATTGGCAATTGTAGGCGTTGTTTCTGTTGCCGCTACCTCGCCTTATTTTTTGATAAACATAGCGAGGGCTATTCTAAAAGATAAAAAGTGTAACAAAGAGAAAAACAGCACAAATGAGGTGAATTTGAGCAGGTCTTTGGCCGGGTTGAACAAGAATAGGATTATAATCCTTAAAAGAGAAGGAGATAATTTTACTGTCAGGTTGACGGAAAAAGGAAAGAGACTTGTTAGAAGTATTCAATTTGATAATATGAAAATTGAAAAACAAGAAGTTTGGGACGGCAAATGGCGGATAGTTATTTTTGATATACCGGAAAGGAGGGGCAAACACGTGAGAGACGCAATGAGGTGGAAGCTGCAAAAGCTGGGTTTTTATCAATTTCAAAAAAGTGTTTGGGCGTGCCCGTATCCTTGTGAAGGGGAGATACGGCTTTTGTGTGAAGTTTTGGGCGCGAGTCCATTTGTAAACATTATTACAGCGCAAGAGATATATAATGATGGTAATTTAAGAAAGTACTTTGATTTGTAGCGCTCGCACTTGTATTTGCTATCGCGATTACAAATGCATAATAATATGTATGCGTGATAATATGTAACAGAGCATAATAAAGAGTATATAGCATAATAAAAAGCATGATAATGAGTAAAGCAAAAAACAGCCGAGTGGCTGTTTTTTGAATGCTTCAGCTTTTAAGTTCTAGGTTTGATTTTTACGATGAGAGGCCCATTTTGGAGCGGACTTCTTGCATTGTTGATTGGGCTATTGTCCTTGCTCTGCTGGCGCCTTTTGCTAAAATATCTTTTACATAGACATCTCTGGTTTGCAACTCTTTTTGTTTCCTGCGGAAAGGCTCTAGGTAATTTATCAAAACGCCGGCCAATGATTTTTTGAAATCGCCGTAACCTTTGCCCTCGAATTGTTTTTCAATTTCTTTGATCGGCTTGTCGGTCAGTAAGCTGTATATGGTTAGAAGATTTGAAATGCCCGGTTTTTTTGTAATGTTGTAAATAACATCTTTGCCGGAATCAGTTTCCGCCGACATTATTTTTTTTGTAATGTCTTCTGGCGAATCAAAAAGTGAGATGCAACTTTTTGGGTCATCGGACTTTGACATTTTTTTCTTTGGGTCGGTTAAGCTCATTATTTTAGCTCCGGCTTTGGGCAAAATGGTTTCCGGCTCGTCAAAAACTTTGCCGAATTTTTGATTGAATTTTTTAGCAATGCTCCTGGCTAATTCGACGTGTTGCTCTTGGTCTTTGCCAACCGGCACAGCTTGGCCTTTGTATAAAAGAATATCCGCGGCCATTAAAATTGGGTAGTTAAAAAGTCCGGCATTTATGTAGTCTTTGTGTTGTTTTGATTTTTCTTTGAATTGAGTCATGCGAGATAGTTCTCCCATGGGGGTAATGGTGCCTAAAAGCCAAGCCAACTCGGCATGCTCTTTGACTTCCGATTGCGCAAAAATGATTGATTTTTCCGGATTTATTCCGGCGGCCAAATAAACTGCCGCTGTATCTAAAACATTTTTCTGCAGTTCTTTGGGTTCGTACGGAGTGGTAATTGCATGCAAATCGACAATGCAAAACACACACTCATTTTCATTTTCCAAGTCAATCCACTGTTTTACAGCTCCTAAATAATTTCCGATATGTAGTCCGCCGGTAGGGCGGATGCCTGAAAAAATTCTCACGGTCGTGTGAGCGAGGCGAATACGATTGCTTCGGAAATTAGACTAAGGGTATATTTATACATTTAGGTCTAATTTACGCTGAATACATTATTCGTCGCCTTTGTTTAATTTTATTAAACTTCTATTACAACCGGCAGTATCATAGGCCTGCGGCTGGTTTTTGTGGCTAAGAAGTCGCCGATTTTGTTTCGGATTTCGTCTTTAACATATGTCCAGTTCACAGCTCCTCCATGACCGGCTGACTTATCAACAATTTCAATTACTTTCTTGCGCGTTTGACTGAGCAAATCTTTTGATTCTCTTAAATAAATAAATCCGCGCGAAATAATGTCGGGGCTTCCTTTCACCTGGCCGGTCCGCTTATCTATTACAGCCACAATGACAAACATTCCATCTTCGGCCAGCATTTGTCTGTCTCTTAAAACAATTTCTCCAACATCTCCCACGCCTAAGCCGTCGACAAAAACATAACTGGTTGGCGCTTTTTCTTTCAATATGCTCGCTTCAACCCCTGAAAATTTTATTATGGAGCCGTTGTCCGGCACAAAAATTTTATCTTTTCTAAAACCAATTCCCTGCGCAATTTTAGACGCTTCTTTCAAAAAATAATGGTTGGCGTAAACAGGAATAAAATAGTCGGGTTTTATTTCTTTAAGCATTTCTTTTATGCCTTCTATGTTGCTGTGTCCTGAAATGTGCACGTCAATAATGTCTGAGTGGTATACATTGTCAGACTGGCGGTAAAGGTTGTCTTTCACCCGCTGGACAGTGCGCTCGTTGCCCGGTATCACAGACGAAGAGAAAATAACAGTGTCTTCTTTTTTTATTTTGATAAATCGATGGTTTCCTGCCACAATTCTTGAAAGGGCCGCCATTTCTTCACCTTGTCCTCCGGTGCAGATTACAACAACTTTATTGTCGGGATAACTGTGGATTTTATCTGTTGTGACTATAACTCCTTTAGGGATTTTTATGTAACCTAATTTTGTTGCCAATTCAATGTTCAATTTCATTGAAAATCCGTCTAAGGCAACTTTTTTATTGGTTTTGGCGGCGAATTCCAATATTTGTCTTATCCTTTGAATTTGTGAAGAAAAGGTGGTGATAATAACTCTGCCGGGAGCCGTTGTTATCAGGCTATAAAGATTATTTAACATTTCTTCCTCGGTTACAGGGTCTTTGGAATTTGTGGCGCCTAAAGACTCCAGCATTAAAATGGTTGGTCGTTTCAAATTAGCCAAATGAGAATAATTTATGGCCTTTCTGCCAACCGGGTCTTTTTCAATTGTCCAATCGCCCGGGTGTATAACGGTCGCAGACGGAGTTTCCAAAATTACTCCCATTGCATCCATAATGGCGTGGTCAACCTGGAAGAACGAAAGGGTGAACGCCCCTAAATTTATTTTTTCCTGCATGTCTTTTACGTAAAGGGTCTTCAATTTTTTTGAGGCTCCGTGATATATGTCCTCAACTCTATGTTTTACCATCTCTAAAGTTAAAGGCCTGCCGATTATCTGCGGATTTCCCAATTTGTTGAGCAGAATTGGAGCGGCTCCAATGTGGTCTAAGTGGCCGTGAGAAAATATGACTGCTCTAATATTTTTTTCTTTGCCCTTAAGATATTCAACGTTTGGGATTACATAATCTATTCCCGGCATATCTTCCTCGGGGAACTGTAGGCCCATGTCTAAAATTACAATATCTTGTCCATACTCAAAACAGGTCATATTTCTTCCGACCTCTTCGCATCCTCCAAGAGGGATTATTTTTAAGCTATTATCCCCATGCCAAATATTTTTTGCCTGTCTGCCGGCAGACAGGGGCACAGGAATTGTTTCGCGCCAAATATTTCGTCCCGTAGCGGGCCTTGCTCTGCTTGCCTGATTTCTTGGCGTATTTTCTTTTTCTTTGCCGGTAATTACCGGCTGTTTTTGTATCATCATTTTATTTTTTAGTTAAATATTTATTAATTTTATTTTTGTAGTCTTCAAGACTTGTGTAAAGTTCGGCAGAGAAGCCGAAATTTTCTGCTGCTTCTATGTTTTATTTGTGCGGGTAGGAGGATTTGCACCTCCACGAGATTGCTCCCGCTAGCTCCTGAAGCTAGTGCGTCTGCTGTTCCGCCATACCCGCGAAAGTTATTTGTTTTTAAGAAAGTCTAAATTTTGAGGGAGTGCCTTCAATGGTTTTTCAAAACGCAGTTCGGGGATTGACTTATAATTTTCATTTTTGGTCCACTTTTTTTGGGTGTAATAATAGCAAGCTCCTTGCATTTTTACAAAAGGGGAGTAGTCGCTTTTGCAATTTTCAGAAACCCAGTTTGCCATTTTTAATTCTTGGGTTTTAGATGGATTTATTGTAACGTGTCCGTAGAAAGACGGCATTATTACCGAGTCTCCTTTTTTCGCCTCTACCGCATAAACATCTTCAATTTGTCCCTGGCTATGCTTGCCCTGAGCCGTGTCGAAGGGTTTCTGCAACAAATATATCGCGCTTCCCTCCAAAACCGTGTAAATTTCCTGATGGGCGCCAATATGGTAATGGCCTTTTGTTTTGTTAAATTCGTTTCCAAGCATTTTAGCTGGAATAACGGTGATGTCATATCTCAATTCGCCTTTCTTTTCTATACCTCGGTACATATAATACAATTCAGTGTTTGGAGAATTTTTAGCGAAATCTTTGTCAGCCAAAACCTCGCGCATGTCATCTAAATGGCGAATGTCGGGGGTGAGTTTTGATAAATCAAACTTCATGTTATTTAGATTATTTCCAAACCCTGCGAGTGTCAACATACCAGCTGGCGATGTTTTCAAACCTTTTTGCGGGGTCAACTATTTTTGTCGTATCAACCCCTTTTACTTTTTCTGAAACCCAATAAAAATAATCAGGGTTGTAGAGGAACAGGGCTGGGGCATCCGCAAGTATTGCGTCCTGCAGTTTTTCATATTTTTGGATTTTTACAGAATCGCTAGTGGCCTCTCTGGCGTCTTTTAACAGTTGGTCAACTTTTTTGTTCTGGTATTCCGAAAGATTTAACCCAGGGTCATTTATTTGAGTTGAGTGCCAGAAAGGATATAAATCCGGCAAACTTCCCAACGCTTGGCCGTAAAGCAGAGCATCGTAGCTTCTGTTCTTAATAACATCTTTCAATTCCGAAAGTTCCACGATTTTTATCTGAACTGTTGCGCCGACTTTTTGCCAGTAATCTTTCAAAAGATTTGCCGTCATAACCAGCTGTGGTTGATTTATGGTTGTCAAAGTAAATTGTAATGGTATTGAATTATTTTGGTTGGTAAAGCAAAGCTGATTAAGTTCTTTTCGCGTCCCGGTGCCTACTTCACCTGTGCTTTTTGTGTCGGGCAAGTATTTTGTTTGGAACGCAGTTACCGCGTCGCTGGTTCCTTGTCCATATTTTCCGCTTGTTTCACCCTGTAAAAGATCCTTAAAGCTGGCGTCTAATCTTGCCAAACATCCTTGAAGTTCCACAACTTCGTTCCCTTTTGAACCGGCTGATAAATAATTCTTGAATTGAAACGCCGGTTTTTTATTGTTTGTTTTTGCCCTTTGTCCCGAGCCAGTGTCTTTATAGCCGGACTTGTCCAAAAGTTTTTTTGCAAGGTCTGTGTTGAAAGTGTAGTTAACCGTGGGCGCAGAATAGTTAAAATAATCGGGCAGAATTGGAGAATTGACAACAGAAATTTTTTCTTTGAACGGGTCGCTTATCTTTTGCAAAAGTTCTTGCTTATTAACAGAGTAGTTAAGAGCTTGAGTTATGTTGACGTCTGATAAAATGCTTTTTGATCCGGTGTTAAAAAACACAGCAAAATATCTTGGCAGAGAGAAAGAATAAACATTAAATTTCTCATTTGCGGTCCAGCCCTGCTTTATTTGTTTTTCGGCCGAAGCTTCGTTGTTGTCTAGGGCTGAAATGGAAAATCCGTCAATTGTTTTTTGATTAGTGGCGCCGATTAGTTCGTCTTTGTTGCTGAAAAAATTAAAGTAAATTTTGGATATGTATGGCAGTTTGTCAAAATATTTTCGGTTGGCTTGTAGTTCTAAGGTTTTTATAAAACCATTATTGTTTTCTTGTATGCTGGAAAATAAATATGGACCCGAGCCGACAGGTTGCAGATTGTATGGAGATAGAGCAAAATTTTCAGCCAAAACGTTTTTCCAAATGTGCTGAGGGATTATTTTTACAGCGCAGTTTTCCAAAAAAGAATTATATGGAGCGTTTAGGGAGAAAGAAAATGATTTGTCGGATATTTTGTTAACATCTACGTCCAGCCAGTTTGCCCTCAACGGACTTTTGTAATCGGAATTTTGGATTGTTTTTATGGTGTAAATAACATCATCGGCGGTCAAAGGGGTTCCATCTTGCCATAGAAGATCGTCTTTTAGTTGAAAGGTATACGTTTTTCCGTCTTCTGAAAGTTGATAGCTTTTGACTAAATCATTCACCAGTTTTCCGTTTTTATCATAAGTCATCAGGCCGGAATAAATTAAATCAATCAATGTTCTGTCAACATCGTTAGTTTCGCCGTAAATGGGGTTTATAAACCTTGGCTGTCCGACAACTCCTTCAATATATGTTCCACTATAAGCAGGAACCAATTTGGTGTTGTTTATGTAAAAGTCAACTGCAAGATATCCTGCGGAAGCGAAAGCTGAAATAACAAGAACCAGAAAAACTATTTTTTCAGTTCTTTTCAGTGTTTTAAGAATTTGTTTCCACTGAGAGAATCTGGGAAACTTTTTAGAACTCATTTATGGTATTAATATGTTTAATACGCCCAATACAAGAAAAATGGTTGCTGCTGCTACGGTTGCGTAATGCAGCTTTTTTTGAGCTCCGCGTTTGGTGGAATAAACTTCGCCTCCGCCTCCGAACCCGGCACCCAAAGCCGCGCCCCTTTGCTGTATGGCAATGAGCGCGATTAAAATTACAGATACTGCAATTTGTGTGTAGAATAAAATTTGATTCATTGTATTATTTCTTTATTAAGAAAAAACTAATAATAATATTTAATCCCCAAATAATTAGGGTTGTGTATAAAAGCGGGAGGTATAGGGGGACATACAGCTCGTCGAACATCAGGTCTAACAGCCATAGCAAAGCCATATTTATCACTATTGTGAAAAGTCCGACAGTTATTATTTCCAGTGGCAAAGATAAAGCTCTTAAGAGGGGCTTCAAAAAATAGTTCAACAATCCCAAGACAATTCCCAAAACCAGGAAAATTTCCCATTGAGCTGTAAGGGCGAAGCCGAAAAAATTTGAGTTCGGATATGCTCTAATCACAACTCCGGGCACATATAATGCCGCCAGCCATAAGCCCAATATGCCGGCAATAATCTGCGAGAGTAACCTTCTCATGTTAATTTATGGTATCACAACTTTTGTAATTATACAAGCAAATTGTTTTTTCTAAGTTTTTTGTGGTAGGTTATGGCAAACCTGTGAGCTTCGTCGTCTAATTGCAAAATTAGGTTATAAATTTCCTGTGGCAGGTTTTTAAGGGCAATTGGCCTGTTTTTTCCTTCAATAAATAATTCTTGCCTGCCCTTTGCAATTGATATAACTTTGATGGTTTTGGTTTTTAGCATTTGATTTTTAGTTTTTATCGCCACATTGAGTTGCGCTTTCCCGCCGTCAATCAAAATTACCTCGGGATATTCCCATTCCGGGTGATTGAATCTTCTTTCCAAGGTTTCTTTCAGCATGGCTATGTCGTTTGGAGTATCTTCAGTTATAATTTTAAATTTTTTGTAAAGGCTTTTATCTGGTTTTCCGTCAACAAAAATGACCATAGAGCCGGTCGCAAATTTTCCTTGTATGTTTGAAACATCATAGCACTCCACTCGGGAAATGGGCTTCCTCGCGCGTAGTAAATTTTTTAATAAAATAGTAACTTTTTTGGCTCGAGCCAAAAAAGTTACTATTTCTTTTTCGGCGTTTATTATTTTCGTGTGAGACATCACCTGCTGTAAATTATAAATTTTGTCCCTTGTTTTTGCCGCTTCTTCAAACCTGTTTTCTTTTGAAAGTTTCTTCATCTCTCTTTTTAGAGAATTCAAAACAAGGCTTCTTTTCCCTTGAAGGATTAAAATCATCTTTTTAATACTTTTTTTATACTCTGCAATTAGATTTGCCGCCTCGCCTGAGGGGCGGGCGAGCCTCGCCTCAAAGAGGCGGGGTCCCGGGCAAAGGTTTAAATGGCAATAGGTGCATTTTAATTTTGGATGTGCCAGCCCTGAGCCACGTCGAAGGGTTGCCGAGGTATAGTAGGGGAATGCGCGTCTTAAAAATCTCAAAGTTTTTTTCAAAGCAGTCCCTTCCACAAAAGGCCCGATATATTTAATTTGAAATTTATTTTTTGGCTGATGAGTGATGTAAATGTACGGAATACGATTTTTGGCTTGGGCGATGGCAACATAAAAGTAGTTTTTGTCGTCGCGCCAGACTACATTAAACTTTGGCTGGTATTTTTTGATTAAATTGGCTTCCAAAATTAAGGCTTCAATCTCCGAGTTGGTTTTGATAAAACCAACTCGCCCCGCGAAGCCTTGGCGAAGTAGGGTTTTTTCCCACCAATTATTTCCATTAAAATGATTTTTCACTCTGTCGCGAATGTTCACAGCCTTACCAATGTAGATAGGTTCATCCAACCCGCCTACGCCATTAGGCTTCGGCGTGGCGAAGAATGAATAAACCCCGCTTGTTTTCGGGAGATTATCAAAACTTTTGTCTTTTATAAATCTAAATCTGTACATAAACTCATTTAAGCCGAAATTCTGACTTTTTTCAAGCCAGCGAGCAATTCCGGGTCAAACGCGAGGGGTTTGACCCGCTTTTGTTTTACTCTTGCGCGGGGCTGATAAAAGGTGTATAATAGACCACTAATTTCCAATTTTAAATTTTCAATTTTTAATGTCATGGATAATTTTATAAAAATTCGCGGGGCAAGAGTGCATAATCTCAAAAACATTGACTTGGATTTGCCAAAGAACAAGTTGATTGTAATTACCGGGCTTTCCGGTTCGGGAAAATCATCTTTGGCTTTTGACACTTTGTACGCCGAGGGACAGCGAAGGTATGTGGAAAGTTTGTCAGCTTATGCCAGGCAGTTTTTGGGCGTGATGGACAAGCCCGATGTGGACAAAATAGAAGGAATCTCTCCGGCAATTTCAATTGACCAAAGAAAATCAACTCACAACCCGCGTTCTACGGTTGGCACTATTACAGAAATTTACGATTATCTGCGTCTTTTATATGCAAGAATTGGCAAACCCCACTGCCCAAATTGCGGAAAACTAATTTCACGCCAGACAATTGACCAAATTGTTGAACAGGTAATGAAATTAGGAAACCCGCCTTCGCGCAAGGCTTCGGCGGGCGAAGTAACTATTTTGGGCCCGGTTATTCGTTCAAAAAAAGGCGAGCATCAGGCTGTTTTAGAAGAAATAAAAAGAGGTGGATTTGTCAGGGTAAGAATTGATGGAGACGTCTATCCAATTGAGGAAGCGACATTGAAATCAATGGACAAACAGAAAAAGCACGACATTGAAGTTGTTGTTGACAGGTTAGTTTTGGATAAAGATTTAGACAGGTCGCGGTTGGTTGATTCACTGGAAACTGCCCTGCGCCTCGGCAAAGGAATTGTAATTATTGGACAAAAAAATGATCCGGAAAAAGATTTAATTTTTAGCGAGCATTTTGCCTGCGAAGAATGTGGAATTTCTTTGCCGGAGTTGGAACCAAGGCTGTTTTCTTTTAACAATCCTTATGGCGCTTGCCCGGAGTGCACAGGACTTGGTGAAAAATTGGAAGTTGACCCGGAACTGGTAATTCCAAACAAGCGGCTAACAATTTCCGAGGGAGCAATTTGGCCATGGTCTCGGGCTTCGCACAAAGTTGGCAGGCAGGGATATTATTATTCAATTCTTTCGGGGCTGGCTGGAAAATACAATTTTTCTTTAGATGAAGAAATTGGCAACTTGCCCAAAAAAATTATTGATATTATTTTGAAAGGAGAGGGCGCGGGAGGACCTGCCCTGAGCCGTGTCGAAGGGTTTGAGGGTGTGATTGCTAATTTGGAAAGACGGTATCACGAAACTGATTCTGATTGGACTCGGCAGGAAATTGAGCAGTATATGGTTATAAAAATTTGCCCAAAATGCCATGGCAAAAGATTAAAGCCGGAAGTTTTGGCTGTGACAGTCGGCGAAAAATCAATTGATAAAATAGTTGATATGCCCATTGATGTAATCAAAACATTTTTTGAAGAATTGAAAAAAGAATTAAATGTCGGCGAGTCAAAAATCTGCCAGCCGATTTTAAAAGAAATAATTGACAGAACACAGTTTTTGAATGATGTGGGGTTGTCATATCTTACTTTATCCAGAAAAGCCGGAACATTGGCAGGAGGCGAAGAGCAAAGAATTCGCTTGGCAACTCAAATTGGTTCAAAGTTGTCGGGAGTTTTGTACATTTTAGATGAGCCGTCAATTGGTTTGCATGCCAGAGACCAGCACAAATTGATAGATACGCTGGTAAAGTTGAAGGAATTGGGAAACACGGTTGTGGTTGTTGAGCACGACCCGCAGACAATGCAATCGTCTGATTGGATTGTTGATATTGGGCCGGGAGCCGGCAAGCATGGCGGGAAAGTTGTTTTTCAGGGAACATATAAACAAATTTTGAAGAGTAACACATTAACAGGAGAATATCTTTCGGGAAGAAGGAAGGTGACAGTCGTCAGAACTGTCATCCCAGCGAAAGCGGGGATCCAGAGCGCTAGAACAAAAAATCTGGATTCCCCTTTTCAGGGGAATGACAAAAAAGTAGCTAAATTTTTGACGATAAAGGGAGCAGAAGAGCACAATCTTAAAAATATAGATGTGAAAATACCGCTGGGCGAATTTGTTTGCGTGACAGGGGTTTCCGGTTCTGGGAAATCGTCTTTGGTGAACGATATTTTGGCTAAATCTTTGTTAAAAAAGTTTTACCGGGCAAAAGATGAGCCGGGCAAACACAAAGAAATTCTGGGAGTTGAAAATATAAATAAAGTTGTTTTGGTTGACCAGTCGCCAATTGGCAGAACTCCAAGGTCAAATCCGGCAACATACACCGGCGCTTTTACTTTTATTCGCGATATTTTTACCAAAACAAAAGAGGCAAGAGTGCGCGGATATTCTGCCGGCAGGTTTAGTTTTAATGTTAAAGGCGGAAGATGTGAAGCTTGTGAAGGACAGGGGCAAAAAAAAGTTGAAATGTATTTCTTGCCCGATATTTATGTTGAGTGCGAAGAGTGCCGAGGAAAAAGATACAGCAAAGAAGTTTTAGAAATTACTTACAAAGACAAAAATATTGCCGAAGTTTTGGAAATGACAGTGGAAGAGGGGCTTGAATTTTTCAAAAATATCCCCGGGCTTTTTGAAAAATTGAGAACCTTAAAAGAAGTAGGACTTTCTTATGTTTCCTTAGGTCAGGCGGCAACTTCTTTGTCGGGCGGAGAAGCTCAGAGGATAAAATTAGCCACAGAACTTTCCCGCAAAGGCACCGGCAGTACGCTATATGTTTTAGACGAGCCGACCACCGGTTTGCATTTTGATGACATTAAAAAATTGATTTCTGTTTTAGGCGGGTTGGTTGAAAAAGGCAACACCGTGCTTGTGATTGAGCACAATCTTTCGGTCATTGCGGCTTCAGAGCATATTATAGATTTAGGGTTGGAAGGTGGAGATGGCGGTGGAAATATAGTTGCCCAAGGAACGCCCGAGGAAGTCTCAAAGAATAAGACATCCTATACAGCTAAGTATCTGCGCGAAGTTTTATCTGGTAAAGTTATATAGGTTTTCTACTCTCAATTACTCACAATATTGACGGTCGTCAAATTTATGAGTAAAGTAAAAAATAGCTAAGACTGCAAATTCACCCCCGAATCGCAACTGATTGACGGTTAATGTCGTAAGAAAAACGATTGTTCCTCCACGATTTGATATATTCAAGATTTAACATACCATGCTTTATCATTAATTCAAAAGGCGTCTTGTAGCCCAGGGATT
>JAPLYZ010000004.1 GCA_026395295.1 Candidatus Staskawiczbacteria bacterium | reverse complement strand
GTTTTTGTTTTTATTATTTGATCAGAATATTCTATTTTTCTTTGCATCAGCTGGTTGGATACCAGAAAGTTAAAAGCAATATGAGAAAGGATTGGCTAAAGGAGTTGAAAAAAATAAAGCGACCCGGGGTACCCTCTGGGTCATATCCCGATTGGAAGGACATATATCACGTGATTATTTTGCCCACATATAAAGAGGGCAAAGGACTTATTTTGGAAAGTATTGAGACTTTAATAAAGTCTGATTATCCGAAAGAAAAAATGATTATTGTTTTGGCTGTTGAGGGAAGAGCCGGTCCATTTTTTGAGAAGCAGGCAAATGAAATAGCCGAAAGTTATTCTGATAAGTTTTATAAGTTTTTAGTTTCAGTGCACTCTGATCGGGTAGAAGGGGAGATAAGCGGCAAGGGTTCAAACACGGCATATGCGGGCAGGGAAGCAAAGGAAAAAATTATTGATAAACTAAAAATACCGTACGAAAATATTTTAATTTCAACATTTGATATTGATACAAAGGTTTTTCCTCAATATTTTTCCTGTTTGACCTGGTATTATTTGACGGAAAAAGATGCTATGTACGCAAGTTATCAGCCAATTCCCGTTTATAACAACAATATTTGGTCTGCCAGCGCATTTTCCAGGGTCGTGTCTACTTCCAACACTTTCTGGCAGATGATTCAACAGGAGAGGTCTGAGAAGCTTACAACCTATTCCTCGCACTCAACTCCGGCTAAAGTATTTTTTGACGTTGGGTATCCCACAAATGTAGTATCTGACGATTCCCGTATTTTTTGGAGAGCTTATTTAAAATACGACGGAAACTATAGAGTAATACCTCTTTATTATTTGGTTTCCATGGATGCTGTAATGGCAAAGAATTTCTGGCGCACGATTTTAAACCAATACAAACAACAGAAACGATGGGCCTGGGGATGCGCGGAAATACCATACATAATGTTCGGGTTTTTAAATAATAAAAAAATATCTTTGTGGCATAAAATTGGCCACCTTTACACAATTTTAGACGGATTTTGGTCTTGGGCCACTGCTGCGCTTTTGTTATTTTTATTGGGTTGGCTGCCGATACTTTTGGGCGGACAGAAATTTAATTTTTCTGTTTTGTCTTTCAACCTGCCAATTTTAACAAGCCAGATAATGACAATCTCAATGCTTGGCATGCTTGTTTCTGCGATACTAAGTACAATGCTTTTGCCTCCAATTCCAAAGACAATAAAATGGTATATAAGAATACTAAAAAGATCCACTGTTTTTTTGCAATGGATTTTCTTGCCCGTAACCTTAATTTTATTTGGTTCGATCCCGTCTTTAGACGCCCAAATCCGTTTGATGCTTGGCAAGTACATGGGTTTCTGGGTAACTGAAAAAGTACGAAAGTAATTTTTCTGTTACCCAGAAACTTAGGAGGGGTCGGGAGGATTTACTAAATCCTCCCGTATAGGAAATTATTCAGAATCGTGGGTTTTGAAGGAGTGAGCCGTGCGAACGACGTTTCTGGGTAACTGAGAAGGTTAGAAAATAAGCAATCTAAAACACCGCCATTGGGCGGTGTTTTTTTATTCGAAATGGATTCTAGTCTGAAATTGTTTTAATCTTTCTTTCAATTCTGGGTATTCTTTAAGTTCGGGGTCTTTTTCTAAAATTTCTTTAGCGGCAGCCCTAGTTTTTTCTACTAAAAATATATTTGATAACCCTTGCATCGCGATATCGGGCACTCCCCATTGTTGAGTTCCGTAAAGAGAACCCGGTCCGCGGATTTCCAAATCTTTTTCGGCCAGCTCAAAACCGTTATTTGAATCAACCAAAGCTTTTAAACGCTTGCGGTTGAGCATACTCGGGTCTGTGGTGAACAGGAAGCAGTATGACTGCATGTCTGACCTGCCAACTCTTCCTCGGAACTGGTGAAGCTGTGAAAGGCCAAAACGCTCGGCGCCCTCAATCATCATAATTGTGGCTCTTGGCACGTCAACTCCAACTTCGACAACAGAGGTGGAAAGTAAAATGTCTATTTCTCCTTTTTTAAAGTCTAACATTATTCTTTCTTTTTCTGCCGCTTTCATTTTTCCGTGCAACATTGTAATCCTTAAATCCGGGAAAACTTCTTTAGACAATCTTTCGTATTCTTCTTTTAAGGCTTTGACCTCGTTTATACCCAGGCGCCCCAAATCATAGTTCTGCGGTACGAAAGAGCCCGTTACCGGCCCATTTTTTTCTAGTGCCTCTTTTGCCTTTGTGGCCAGCGAATCAATTTTTGGGAAAATCACAAAGACTCCCTTGCCGCCTTCAACTTCTTTTCTTATAAAGTCATAAGCTTCTTTCCGTTGAGCCGGTTCTACAATAATTGTTTTTATTTTTTTCCTGTTTGCGGGCATTTCATCTATCAAAGATAAATCTAAATCTCCATAAACCGTTAGCGCCAGCGTTCTTGGGATTGGAGTAGCCGTCATTGAAAGTAAGTGGGGGACTATTTTTTTGTTTTTTATAAGGTGGTCTCTCTGTTCAACACCGAAACGGTGTTGCTCGTCTAAAATTACTAGGGCTAAATCTTTAAAAATAACACCTTTTTGAATTAGGGAATGAGTGCCGATTGCGATATCTATTTGTTTATTTTCCAGGTCGCCATTAAAGCTTTTTTTAGAGACCTCAAAAGTTTCTCCCTTTCTGGATATCCTGGCGTCTTTGCCGGTCATCATTCCAATACTGACGTCGAAGTTTTTCAGCATTTCTGAAACAGATCTGAAATGCTGTTTTGCTAAAATTTCCGTTGGGGCCATGAAGGCAACTTGGTGCTGGCACTTCACAACATTTAGGGCTGCCATTGTGGCTACGACGGTTTTGCCAGAGCCAACGTCGCCCTCAAGAAGCCTGGACATCGGAACAGTTTTCTCCAAGTCTTTTAAGATTGCAAAAGCGCATTTTTTTTGCGAGTCGGTTAGCTGGAAAGGCAAAGAATCAGTAAAGCTTTTCATCAAGTCTGCATTCATCGGGCAGGCGGCAGCTTTCTTCTGCATCAACTTTATTTTTTCCTTTAAAACGTTGAGTTGTATTAAAAATATATCTTCAAAAGAGAAGCGCGATTTTGCAGCGTCGGCATGTTCAAAAGAATCCGGGAAATGTAATTGCCAAACAGCTTCTTGTATCGGTAAAAATTTATATTTTTTTATAATTTCTTTGGGCAAAGTTTCCTGAATTTGGTCGGCAAATCTGTAAAGCAATGGTTTGATAATATATCTTAGCCATCGCGAGGTTACGCCCCGTGTTTCTGAGTAAACCGGCACAATTCTGCCGGTATGTGTCAGCTCATCATTTTCTCCGATATCGTTTATTCTTTCGTAGGCTGGGCTGTTGAAAAAAAGGCCATCTTTGCCCAAGCTAACTTTTCCGGCTAAGCAAATAAAGTTATCTTCTTTTAACGACTTTGCCAGATACGGCTGGTTAAACCAGATAACATTAATTTCAGCAGTATCATCTTGGATTGTCACCTGCGTTAAATTTACAAAATTTTTCCAGGTATGGCTGCTTTCAATATCTGTAATTCTTCCTTGAACACAGACAACGTCTCCTAACCTTTGTTTGGCATCTTTAATTGAAATTATTTCCGAAAAATCATCATATCTTGTTGGAAAATAAAAAAGCAGATCCTGCACAGTTTTTATGCCGAACTTTTTTAACCGTTTTGCGTAAGCTGTCCCAATCCTTGGAACTTTTTCAACAGCTGTTTGAAGCGCGATTATTTCCATTTGAATTTATTTTGGCAAAGTGCTTGACATAAGCCTTTGCCATAGACTATAATTAAAATGTGCTTGTGGAGCGTCAGCTCTATTCGGCTAATACATAAGCTGAAGGCAGGCACCACAAAGATACCGCCAGAAGCGGTGTTTTTGTTTAATCTTCTTCCGGGTTGCCCTTCATGGCTGTAAATAATTTAGTATCTCTATATTTGTTGGTTATCCAGCCGGGCACAACGCTCCAAAAATGCAAATTACCCATGTCGCCGATTTTCCTGATTATCACTTTTATTTTTCTGCCGTCAATTATGGCAATTATGCCCCAATATTTTACAACTTTGCTTTTCCGAATTCTCTTTTTAAAACTTTTTACATCAAATTCTTTTATGGTTTCTTCAAACTCTTGATAGGTGGTAGAAAGTTTTGCCAATTTTACCGCTAACGGAAGCAATTTGAATCTTAAGATTTGCGACGGTCTTTCTCTTTCGGTTCTTGAACCCTTAAAAACAATATGATTGAATCCCTCGGAAGTAAAATAAATTTCCTGATTAAAAGCAGGAGAATAAATTTTTCCTATTGAATTATAAAAACTTTGCGCATCATTTCTTAATTTTTGATAGTTGCTTACATCTTCCATTAATCTATCTTACCAAAACTCGGCGATTAAAACAATAAAGCCATTCGGGTCAAATGGGGGAAATGAGGTGTTTAAAATTTGACAACTGCCAGCTGGGGGGGGGTATCATAAAGTAAACTTAAAAGTCAAAGGTCAAAGGTCAAAATTAAAGTTTATTTATTAAGATTAAAAATATGAAAGCAACAAGAGTTTTAGCAATAGTGGGAATAATTTTATCGTCGTTAGCATTATTGGTGGCTTGCGGTGATGGTTCGGGGAGAATTGAAGATTTTGTAGGTTGGCTCCTAATAATGAGTGCTTATTCGTTAGCATTCAGCATTGTAGCAACAGTTCAGACTAGAAGTAAATAAAAATCAGAATAATTAAAAAATCCGCGGAGAAAAATTCGCGGATTTTTTTGTGTTTTTATCTTGGCATTGTAACTTTGAAGTCGCCGGCGACGCCTGGGGCAACTTGGTATTGGGGAAAGTAAAAAGTGATTGTTGCTTGCCCTGAGCTTGTTGAAGGGTTAATTAAAAAATACTGGAAATTTTCTGCTTTTGGTCCGGCGCCATCTTGCAACCACGAGCCCTCGGTGCTGCCCATTTCTGTTATTATTTGTTTTGTTAAATCTTTGATGCAGTAGTCAGAAATTTTTTGCAGATAATCTTGCTGGTTTGGGAATAAATCCACCAGAGTGATTTCTTTTCTATTTTTTACATCATAATTTAATGCTACAAAATAACTTACTCCATGCGCGCCGCCCTCAAAAGTATAAACATTAAAAACCACGCTTGCGACATTGTTGTCAATTTTTCCTTTGTCATAGCCAATATTTAATGCGTACTCTCTTGGATAATTTGCATAGCTTGTGGGGTCAACTTTTTTTACCACCTCGTCATTTGCCAGCGAATTTGTTTTGAAGTCATTTATTTCTTTATCAACAATTGCTTTTGCTTTTTGATTAAAATCGTCAAGTCCGGCTATCTGCGGATAAACAATTTTGATGGCAAACGGTTTTGTGTTGTCAGTAATTGTTTTGTCTTGAATAGCCATTGTACCCGGCTTATTCACGAAAGATATTCTCATATTCTCGAGAATATGAGAATATTGTAAAAAAACGTCAACCGCGACAACGGCAATTAAAATTATTAGCAAAACTATTATTTTTTTTGTTTTCATATTTTTTATTGTGTCCCCAGCGGGAGTTGAACCTGCATTTCAGCCTTCGCAGGGCTGCGCTCTATCCATTGAGCTATGGGGACATATGCGGAGGAAGTGGGACTCGAACCCACGAACCCCTTGCGGGGTTCCGCTTTTCAAGAGCGGTGCAATAGCCACTATGCGATTCCTCCGCCTTTATTTTTATCACAAAATTTGAAATTTATCAAATAAAGATGTAGTATGGAATAAAAATGGAGGAGTCGCATAACGGTATTGCAAGAGATTGCTAATCTCTGCCCCTTCGGGGGCCTGTGGGTTCGATTCCCACCTCCTCCGCTTTCAAAATAAATTTATGAAAGATATCTTCCAAATAAACTCTAATAAAGCTTCTTCCAAGGTTACTATAAATTCTTTTATGATGGGGAGTTTGTTTTTTATATTAACTTTGATTTGGACTTTGAACCCCTCAAAATTTAGCGTTTTTATAATCGCGCAAATAGTTCTTGCCATCCCGATGCTTTTTGTTTCCAGCTTAGCTTACGCGAAGATTGGTCATTGGGAAAAAGTTGAATTGTGGGATATTTTAGGCTGGTTCACAAATAACATCGGCAGTATTTTTATCTTGAACGCGGTGGGCTTGATGACGGCTCAAATTTATAAGAGCATTGCCGTTTGCTATTTTGCTCTGTTGATACTTTTGATGGCAGTTTACTCAATTATAAATGTTGTTTACAGACGGAGCACGCTTAAAGAAAAAATATTTAAGTTTGCTTTTTTTGTATTCATTTTAGCATTGGGCGGAATTGTGCCATTGTTTTTTTAATTTTAAAAATATGGAAAACAAAAAAACATTTGCGTGCGCGGTAAATTGTATGGACGGCAGAGTCCAAGACGCCGTTAAAAAATATATGCAGAAAAATTACGGCGTTGATTATGTTGACATGGTTACAGAGCCCGGGCCGAATAAAATTTTGGCAGATAATTTAGACAAAGCGTTGCAGGAGGATATAAAAAAATGCGTTGGAATATCTGTTCACCACCATGGCTCGAAAATTGTAGCAATTGTGGGGCATGCAGGATGCGCGGGAAATCCGGCAACAAAAGAAGAACAAATAGAACACTTGAAAAAAGCTAAAAAAACAGCCGAGTCGTTCGGCTATCAGGTTGAAATTATTCTTTTGTGGGTTGACGCGGACTGGAAAACAGTGGAAAGGATTTAAAATATTAAGTGTAAAATATCAAGTAAAAAATGTGGAGTGTCTAACACGCCGCATTTTTTATTTGACTAAAATTTTGAATTGTCTTAGCATCTAATTATAAGTCAACGTGGCTCTTTGAAAAGATACTGGAGAGAACTATGAACAACGCAAATTTAAGCTGGCTAATTAGAAACACGGCGAACATCATAACCTTGACCGGAATTTTTTTCTGCCAGGTTATAAAGTGGATTATATTTTTCCACACAAAATGGACGAGCGGGATTTTGGTATTTGCTGCAGGGGTAGCTGCAACAGATTGGTTTGATGGGAAAGTGGCGCGCTTTTGCGAGCGAAAGGGATACGCTGGCAGTGTAAGCGATTTTGGAAAAGCAGTTGACCGTTTTCGAGACAAGGATTTCCAAATTACAATGTTGCTTTTCCTTCTTTGGCACCCCACGGTTGACCACCCGTTGAAATGGTTTTTTTGCCCGTTGGTGTTTGCTGAAATCATTCTTTTGGGGACATTATGGAAGGAAGTAAGAAAGAACGCAGATGCATCGGCAACTAACTGGGGAAAGTGGAAAATGGTTTCAGAATGCGTGGTTATTATGGCGTGCCTGCTAATCATATTGGCAAGAGAGCATGGTATGGCGGTTCCGTCGTACGTAATATTTTCTGTGCTCGGCGTTTTGTTGGCGGCCACTCTTTTTGCCACAATGAGCGTCAAGGGACATATTGCAAACTGCCGTAGAACATTGCCATCGTTGCCATAACTTCGTTGTTCCATAATACTCAATGCTCGGTCGCACTTGTGCCCGAGCTTTTTTATTTTTCCACTGCGTTTTTATTCACTTCCCTTATATCTTACTTTTTGATATAATAAAATAACAATTAATTATTAAATTTTAAAAGCCATGTTCAACAAACAACTCCTTCGCACTCTTGGAATTGCAATCTGCAGTGTATCTTTAACCTACGCCATGGTGTCTTTGTTTGTATACGCAGGGAACATTGATTCACCCGGTTCTCCCACCAGCGCAGGCAGAATGTATACCTTAGAACAAATCTATCAAAAACTAGCAAATGGCACTTCTGCCACAAAGAACACTTCATTCAATTTTCCCTCAGGAGCTCCCGGTTCCACAATGCACACACTAGATGATATATACAATTCTATTCCAAGCGCTGGCTCTAATGTCACAGGAGGCAATGGCTTACTAACCTTCACTATTCCAAATGGCATCTATTCTGGTTCCAAAACCGCTACTGCCGGAGACACAAATCTGCAAGCTACAAACATCAAGAGTGGGACTAGCATCTTTGGGACAACTGGAAATTACACAGGGACTACTTACACATGGACTAAAAACGGAACTGGCTCTTGGATTGGTATAAATGGAAACTTAAATTGGGCAATAGAAATCGGAGCTGCAAACTGGTGGAATGGCATAACATACACATATTGTGCTGGTGCGACAACTTGTACTACTACGAGTGACAATGCTACTTTGAAAGCATCTGCTTCCTATGTTGGTTCTCCTGGTGGATGGAATGGTTCTAATAATCAAACAAACTTTGATCAAAGTGCCTTACAGACATATGCAGTAGTTAGCGCTAACAGTACCAACTTAGGGAATTGCACAGCCGATAGAGGTGATCTAGTTTTCCCTGATGGTTCAGTCTGGGATAAAGATGCCACAAATGCTTATTCAACAACTTTAACTGGTTGTGGTCCTGATTCTGGCGGAAGCACTTGGACGAATGCCGGAGGAACTGGCAAACAATATGGTTATGTGAACAATGCTCCCTCTGCTTTGTCTATCGCTGACGCTTGGGACGGAATAAAAGATTTAACTAGTGGAATAAACGGCACTCATAGTTTTACTAATGATGGAGTGATGAACGATTATTATGATAGACTCAATATTTCTTGGTATAGTGCTGGAGGAACTTCGAGAATTCCTATTACCAGCGAATTAGTGCAAGCAATGAAAGGAACATTTGGAGGTGATGCGAGTTTGCTTTATGGAACCAACGCGTGGACTAATTCTTTATACTTATGGTCTGCTGAACCATATCCCAGCAGTGCTCTTTCCGCGTTGATATTATCTCCAGCTGGTGGTAAAGGAAACAACAGTACTGTTAATAGTAGCTTATCTCCAATATGGGTCGTCGTCGCTCAATAAATTTCCTCAAGAACCATCATTGTGCTAAAATAAACTCATGTCAACAAAAAAATAAATCTTTACCCCGTTAGAAATAAAATGATGTATAATTATGTTTTAAGAAGTAAAAAGGATAACAAGTGGTACACAGGATTTACGCATAATCTACGGGAACGTTTTAGACAACATAATAACAACGAGGTGTTATCAACCAAAGGCAGAGGTCCTTTTGAAATAATTTATTACGAAGCTTGTAACAATCAACAAGACGCAACTATGAGAGAAAAATATTTAAAATCTGGAATGGGAAAGCGCTATCTTAGGAATCGTCTAAAACGTTCCCTATTTCTAACGGGGTTAATAACTTTCACCTTATCCATTCTCTTCGCATTCCCATTCCTCGCTTCAGCCACAAGCAACACCACTAACTACGGCTGGGGAGAAAACGTCGGCTGGGCTAACTTCAATTCCACTGATGGAGGGGTGACAGTTACCACAGCCGGTCTCACTGGTTATCTATGGTTAGAGAATATCGGTTGGATCCAGCTTGATTACGATGGAGTAGCCGGAGCCACAAATACAACTTCCACCAACTGGGGAATAGTCAACGATGGTCATGGCAATCTCTCAGGCTACGCTTGGGGAGAAAGCATAGGTTGGATTAACTTTCACCCAACAGACTCACAAGTCACAATAGACTCTTCAGGCAACTTCACAGGTTACGCTTGGTCTGAAAACGCAGGCTGGATACAGTTTGACCATAATCAAACAACTTACAAACCAACCACAGCGTGGTATCCGCGAATTATCACCCCGTCAGTATCAACAGGAAGTAGCTGCGGGACTATCAGCCCCAGTACCGCCACCTCGGTCACATACGATGCCAATCAAACCTTCACCATTACTCCCAACACAGGTTGCCACATCACAGATGTTTTAGTAGACGGCTCGTCAGTCGGAGCACAAACCTCATACACCTTCACTAACGTCACTGCCACCCACACCATTCAGGCTAACTTCGTTGACAATGGATCAGCCGGAGGAGTCTTGTTTCTAAACTCCATCAGTCAACAACAATCTCAACAACCCTCCACCTTTCAAGAAGTAATCAACCCCAACTACCAGCCATCTCAAGACCTGCCTCAGCAAAAATTAGGCGGACAAGCTAAAGCCGAGCTAATCGTCCAAATCAAACAACAACTCGTAGCTCTCATCACCCAGCTTATCCAAATACTCACCGAACAAGCCATGGCTATGGCAAGGTAAAATGCAGTTCTTCGCGGGCCAGGACTATGCCCCAAACTTGTTTTGCTCCGGCTTCTTTCAGAACTTTTGCGCACTCTTGCATTGTAGATCCGGTGGTGTAAACATCGTCAACTAAAAAGACTTTGCTTCGCCGAAGCTCAGAAGCGAAGGCGGGTTTGACGGCAAAAGCGCCTTGTAGATTTTTTTCTCTTCCTGTTTTTGTCAGTTCCATTTGCGGTTTTGTATTTTTTACTTTTACTAAAATATCCGAAACAACCGGAATTAGTAAAATTTTTGAAAGCTCTTTTGCCAGTTCTTCTGACTGGTTGTATCCGCGGGTTTTCAATTTCTTTTTATCAAGAGGAATTGGAACCAAAATTGAATTTTCCCAAATCTCATCGGTATTTTTTTTCGCCAGCACAAAATGTTCAATCAAAATGCTTGCCAAGGTTTTTGCCAAGTCTTTCAGGTAGGGTTGATATTTAAATTGGTAGATTAAATTTTTGGTTAGCTGGTTATCTTTATAGGGCAGGGCAGAATAAAGCCCGGAAAGTTCTTTTTCTTTACATCGGTCGCATTTTGCCTGAGGCTTGCCCTGAGCAAGCGACTTGTGCTGAGTCGCATCGAAGCAAGCGAGTCTAATGGGTTTTGTTTCGCAAAGGCAATAATCAAACTCTGCAATGTCTAAAAGCGCCCGGCAGTCGTCGCATAAATATGTGCCTTCTTTTTGACACCCCAAACAAAACTTTGGGAAGAAAAGATCCAGTAAAAACTCTTTAATTTTAGGCGTTGGGTTATCCACAGTGTAATTGTATTATTTTTATTGTATAATGAATAAAATGTCTAACTCTATTATAGACAAATTAAATATATTCTCCAATCCCCTGAAAATGTTTTTCCCCAAAAAAATGGTTGGCATTGACATTGGCACCGCATCAATAAAAGTTGTTGAAATATCAAGGTGGGGGCAGGGCAAAACTCTGGAAAATTATGGAGAAATTAAATCGGCCTCTCTTTACAAAGAGCCTTTTCGCAACGCTGAAAAGGGCAGTTATTTGCTTTCAAACTATTTTGTTTCCCGAGCCATTAGGGCTGTTTTAGACGAAGCCAGAATAAAAACTAAGGCAGTCATATTTTCTGTTCCTGATTTTTCAACTTTTTGCACATCTTTTGAATTACCGCCCATGGACGCGAGTGAACTAAAAAACGCGGTTTACTATAATGCTTCTCAGTATATACCTTTGCCCGTTTCGGAAACAACATTAGATTGGCAGTTGATAGGCGGAACTCCGGGAGACAGGCAATCGGGCTTGAAAATATTTTTAGTTGCCATTCCAAACCAAACCATACAAGATTATCAAAAGGTGGCGCAACTTGCCGGGCTCGAACTCTATGCTATAGAGGCGGAAGCTTTGGGATTGCGCAGGGCGCTGGTAAGGGAAAACAAAAATTGCATTTGTGTGGTGGATATAGGTGTTCAAAGCACAACCATTAATATGATTGATAAAAAAAGTTTAAAAAAGAGCTACAGTTTTGATTTTGCCGGAAGCCAGCTAACTTATAGCATATCTTCATCTCTGGGACTGGGCCACGGTGAAGCCGAGGAGTTGAAGAACAGGGAGGGGTTAACCTCGTTGAAAGAAGAAATTTCTAAAACTTTATATCTGTTGATAGATCCATTGGTTCTTGAAATTAAAAAAGTGCTGTCTGATTTTTATCAGCAGGAAGGCAGAGAAGTTGATGCCGTATATTTAACCGGTGGCACTTCCGGTTTACCGGGCCTAAAAGAATATTTTGCCGAAGTTTTGAAGAAAAAAGTGGAAATTCCCAATTGTTTTTCTGAACTTTTGTACCCGCCGATTTTAGGAGAAAGCCTTGAAAAAATGGCGCCAAGTTTTTCAGTCGCAACAGGTGTAGCGTTAGGGGGATTAGAAACATAGTGGTATAATAAAGTAATAGTTATGGATTTTTCTGCAATATCTCAAATAAGGAATAAAAAGTTTTGGTGGATGGATGTCATCTTCTACTTTATGATATCTCTGCTGATAGCTACGATTTTTTGCTATGTAATTTTTTTAGTTAAAAATAATTTTACAAGGGAGGACATTAAGAAAGAAATGGAAGCTTTGCAAACAGTGGGAACCAGCCAGCAGAAAGCGCGCGAAAGTGAGGTTATTAATTATCAGAAAAAGGTTAGCGATTTTGCTAATTTGTTAAAAAGCCAGGGGTTTGCTTCTAACGTATTTGCATTTGTCCGGTCGCAAACAATGCCTAATACTTGGTTCAAGCAGTTTAGTTTCGATGGAAAGGGCAGTAGCGTTCAATTGGCGGTGGAAACAGATGATTTGGACTCTTACAGCAGGCAAATAGCGGTTTTAGAAAAAAATAAATATATTAAAGACTTAGGGTCGCTAAGCGCCGCAGCGGGAGAAGGGGGGAAAGTTGGTTTTAGCTTGAACCTTATTTTAGACAAGAGCGTGTTCAGCTATCTTGCCAGTTTGCCTCCGATTTTGGAAACAACTACGCCACCCGATCAGTCTGGGACAAGCCAGCCTGGCGATAAATTTATAACTTCTTTTCACCTTCTTTCAAGTCCGGAGGTTGTTGGAGCTATAGATGAGTCAAAATACACGGTTACGCTGAATGTTCCCTATGGCACAGACGTAAAAAATCTGGTGCCAGTGGCAGTTGTGTCGGGAGGGGCTGTCTTACAGCCTGATTCTAATGTTCCTCAGGATTTTACCGACCCGGTAACGTACAAAGTTACGGCCCAAGACGGGTCAATTCAAACCTACGAAGCGAAAGTTATTGTTGCCGGTCCGCCGGCGTTACAGCCTAAGCCAATAGTTCCAATTGCAACGTCTTCTGGAGAGCCAAAACAGTCCGGATTAATAGCGGTAATTATAATACTACTGGTTGTCTTGATAGTTGCTGTAGGAGCGTTTTTATTCTTTAAGAAAAGGTCTAAAAAACAGAAAACAGATATAAATCAGATTACATGACAGTAGATCGCCCCATTGCTATTGCCCTTATTCTTTTTATCATCTTATTGTTGGTGTTCTTTTTAGTAGTGCCGGAATATAATGCTTTTACAGGTTTGCAAACAGAGCTTGGCCAGAAGAAAGCCGAGTTTCGCGCGGAATACGATTATTATGCCGGGACAGACAGAACTTATTTTGACTTGCAAAGCCGTAAAGATGATATAAAAAAGATTGATGATGCTTTGCCTCAAGATCCTTCTTCGGGCAAGCTCATTTATTTTTTACAAAAAACAGCCAAGGATAGCGGGCTGATATTAAAAGACATATTTTTGTCTAAACCTTCTTCGGGCAACACCACAACCGCCGCAGGGACAGTCAAAACTTTAATTTTTTCACTTGATCTGTCTGGAAGCTACGAGTCGTTGTTGGGGTTTATGATGTCTTTAGAAAAGTCATCGCGTATTTTTGAAGTTACAGGCATTTCTTTTAGTTCTCCAAAGGATTCAGCCGGAAGTTTTAGCCTGCAAGTAAAAACATATTCATATTAAAAATTAAAAGTAAAAAAGCGTGGCAGTAGTATTTATATCACCAAAACAAAGACAGAAGATGTTTTTTATGGGAATTACAATAATGTTCTTGCTGGTTTTGATTGCCATTTCTTTTACAGTTTTTTTGTCGCAACCAAAAGAAGTCCCCCCTGCAATGGTTTTTAATAAACCAAAGGTCAACATAGATATGGCTGTTTTTGATTCGGACCATTTTAAAAATCTTCAACCATTTACAGACATGGGCCCTTGGTACAGCTATAAGGCTGTTACTAAAGATAACAAACCAAAAACAGGTTTTATATCAGCTGATTCGGTTGATGATGCCAAAGTGGCTTTAGAGAGCAACAGCTTGGTTGTAACCGAGTTAAAGGAGGTGCAACCGGGCAGAGATAATCCTTTTGTTCCTTATGAAGTTGCCCCGCCAGCCCCAACTCCGCCTCCTCCAGCTAAACCGCCAACTAAGCCTGTAAAAAAATAAATAAAATTATGAAGTTACTACAAGAATTATTTGCGCAAGGATTTTTATCCGAGCAGGCACTAGATAACCTCAAAGAACAGGTTGTAAAAACCGGCAAGAAAGAGGAAGAGGTTATTTTATCGCAGAACATTGTGTCAGAGAGTTTTCTTTTTAACTTAAAGAGCAAAATTTTGGTTATACCATTGAGAAAAGTTGATGTTGACCAGGTACCCCCTGAAGTTTTAGAGCTGATACCGGAAGAGGCGTCTGTTAATTACAAAATGGCGTCCATAGCCAAAGAGTCGGGTTTTGTGCAGATTGGCATGGTTTATCCCGAAGACATAGAAGCCCAAAACGCTTTAAGATTTTTGGCTAATCAAGAAAGTTTTTCTTATAAAACTTGTTTGATAACTCCGGGCGATTTGGCAAATCTTTTAAAACAGCGCAAAAATATATTGGCAGAAACGGAAAAAGCGTTAGAGGAATTGGGCGGGGGAAAGGTTACAGATGTCTTAGAAAAAAAGTCGCTTATTCAGACACTGACAGAAGAGGCGCCGATTATAAAAATGGTTTTAGTTGTGTTAAGACACGCTCTTGAAGCGCACGCTTCTGATATACATATAGAACCAACCAGAGATAAATTAAACATCCGCTTCCGCATGAACGGTCTTCTTTATCCAAGCTTATCTTTGCCATTGAGAGTGCATTTGGCGATCATTGCCAGGATTAAGATCCTTTCCGGTTTGAAAATAGACGAAAACAGAGTGCCCCAAGATGGAAGGTTTTCTCAAAAGATAGACGGAAAGGATATTGATTTTAGAGTTTCCACGTTTCCTACGCTTTATGGAGAGAAAATTGAGCTTAGGGTGTTAGATCCGTCCACAGGATTAAGATCTTTTGAAGAATTGGGCATGAAAGGCAGAAGCTTAGATGTTGTTAAAGCAGCCATAAAAAAACCTTTTGGCATGATTTTGTTTACCGGTCCAACTGGTTCGGGTAAGACAACAACCCAATATGCAATTTTGCGTATATTAAACCAGGATTCGGTTAACATTGTTACGGTTGAAGATCCAATAGAATATTCTATCGCCGGAGTAAACCAATCGCAAGTTAAACCGGAGATTGGATACACCTTTGCCCGCGGTCTCCGCCAAATTTTGAGACAAGACCCGAACGTGATAATGGTTGGAGAAATAAGAGACGAAGAAACAGCAAGCTTGGCTGTTAATGCGGCATTGACCGGTCATATTGTTTTGTCTACTCTACACACTAATTCTTCTGTGGGAGTTGTTCCGAGGCTGATGGATATGGGAGTACGGCCATTTTTGATTCCGTCTACTTTGAAAGTTGTAATTTCGCAGAGATTGGTAAGGGTTTTGTGTTCTAAGTGCAAGGTAAAAATAAAACCATCGGAAAAAATTCATAGTTATATTTCAGAAAGAATAAAGAGTCTTCCTTCTTTCGCAAAAGAAGAAATAGAGGGAGGCGTTAACTCGTTCTCAATATATGCGGCAAAAGGATGCGAGGCGTGCGGATTCTTGGGTTATTCGGGCAGGGTAGGACTTTTTGAGGTTTTATCAATGTCGTCGGAACTTGCCGAGCTGATACAAAAAAATCCTTTGGAAAGTTTGATTTTTAAAGCAGCTCAGAAGCAAGGCATGCTGACAATGGAGCAGGAAGGAATTTTGAAAGTTTTGAACGGCCAGACAACAATTGAAGAGGTAATAAGGGCCACGGAAGAAAAGTAAAATTAAAAATTTTCATAATATGGAGTATCTACAATATTTAAAAAAGCTTTTAGACATAGTGGTCAAAGAAGAGGCTTCTGACCTGGATATATCGGTCGGGCACGCGCCTTGCATAAGAATTACCGGGCAACTGGTTCCGCTGGGACAAGAAAAAATAATTTCAGCCAAAGATTCGGAAGGCATTGCTTTTTCAATGATGACCGACCTTCAGCGCAAAAAGTTTATAGACGAGAAAGAGATGGATTTTTCTTATGAGCACGAGGACAAAGGAAGATTTAGGGTGAATGTTTTCTTCCAGAGGGGTTCTGTAAGCTTGGCTTTGCGTTTTATTCCCACTAAAATAAGAACAATTGAAGAACTTGCCCTGCCTCCGGTTTTGCACGATTTTACTTCGCGCCCACAAGGCCTTGTTTTGGTGACAGGAGCTTCCGGTCAGGGAAAAACCACGAGTTTGGCGGCAATGATAGACGAAATAAATCATACAAGGTCGGTTCACGTTATAACAATTGAAGACCCCATAGAATATACCTATCCGATAGACAGGGCGGTAATAGACCAGAGGGAAGTTTCTTTGGATACGTTGAGTTTTGCCGGAGCGCTAAGAGCCACTTTTAGGCAGAATCCGGATGTTATTATGGTTGGAGAAATGAGAGACTTGGAAACAATTTCTACAACCATTACCGCCGCTGAAACCGGACACTTGGTTTTTGCAACTTTGCACACCAATTCAGCTGCTCAAACAATTCACAGAATAGTTGACGTTTTTCCGGCAGAACAACAGAACCAAATAAAATTCCAGCTGGCAAGCTGTCTTCTGGGAATAATTTCTCAAAGACTGATTCCAAGAATTAAGGGAGGCTTTATTCCTGTTTGCGAAGTTATGATTTGCAATAATGCCATTTCTACCCTGATTAGAGAAGACAAAACTCACGAAATTCCCGCTGTAATAGAAACTTCGGCAAAAGAGGGGATGATTTCTTTGAACAGGGCCATGGTGGACCTGGTGAGGAAGAAAGAAATATCTTTAAAAAATGCAATGGACTACGCGGTAGATCCCGGAGAAATAAGAAACCTCCTGCGATAAGCAACCCATCGTGTCATTCCCGCGAAAGCGGGAATCTAGATTAAATAAAAGCACTCTGGATCCCCAATCAAGTTGGGGATGACAAATAAAAAATGAAATACTTATATCAAGCCAGGTCAAAAGAGGGCAAAGTTGAAACAGGCACGGTTGAGGCATCATCTAAAGAGTCAGCCGCCCTTCTTTTGCAAAAATATAATGTTTTTGTCACTTCTATAAAGGAGCAATCTCCTTTGGTTTTTCGCACAGAAAATATCAGTTTTTTGAACAAAATTTCCACGAAAGATTTGGCTATATTTTCAAGACAACTGGCTGTTATGATGCAATCTCGGGTCCCGGTTACGCAGGCGCTAAAGAGTTTGGCAATTCAAATTAAAAACCCAAATTTTAAGGAAAAGATTTTAAAAGTTTCGCAAATGGTGGAGGAAGGAAGCCCGTTGTCGGAATCATTTGCCACTTTTCCTGAAGTTTTCAGTGTTTTTTATGTAAGTTTGATAAAAACAGGAGAAGCATCGGGAAAAATTTCCGAGTCGCTTTATTATCTTTCAGACCACTTGGAAAGAGAGCACGACATAAAATCCCAGATAACCAGCGCCATGATTTATCCGATATTCGTCATATCTGTTTTACTGGTGATTATCCCCATAGTCATATTTTTCGTTATGCCAAGATTGGTTGATTTAATAAAAGAAACCACAACAAAGCCACCTTTTTTTACCATGTTGATGATTAACTTTTATGGATTTTTGTCAAACTATGGGTGGATTTTATTGCTGGGGTTTATTTTGCTGGTTGCATTCATAGTCTATTATTTTACAACCAAAGAAGGAAAGAAAAGATATGACGAGGTGTCTTTAAGAGTTCCATTTTTCGGAGGATTTTTGAAGAAAACATTTCTTGTCAGATTTGCGGAAAACATTTCTACCTTAATTGGCGCCGGACTTTCAATTAACAACGCGTTAAAAATTACCAGAGATACAGTGGGGAGCAACGTTTACAAAAGAATTTTGACAGAAACCGAAGAAAGAGTTTCGCAGGGGGAAAGAATAAGTTCGGTGCTAATAAAATACCCTGATTATGCTCCGGCGTTTGTGGTGCAGATGATTCAGGTTGGCGAGGAAACAGGAACGTTGGACAAAAATTTAATGGAGATAGTTAATTTTTATAATAAAGAGATAAAGAGATCCATTGCCACGTTCACAGCTCTTTTAGAGCCGATGTTGATTATTTTTTTAGGAGCAGGCGTGGCGCTTTTAGCTATTACAGTCATAGAGCCTTTGTATGGAGCTTTGGGGTCCGTGTAAACAAAATAAAAATTATTTATGAACAAAGGTTTCACCCTTATAGAATTAGTTGTTGTTATAATGATTATTGCCATATTGTCTGTGATAATTATGTTTGGCGTTAGCCAGTATATAGGCAAGGGCAAGGATTCAAATATTTCCGGAAATTTGGCTGTTTTGGTTCCAGCAGGTGAAGTTTATTATAACGGCAACGGAAACAGCTACGCAGGCCTTTGTGATCCAACCCAAACCACAGGAAGCGTTCTCAAAAATAGTCTTTTGCAAATGCCAGACCAAGCCCGTAATTCTGGCGCCCCTTGCTACAACGAAACAGCCACTACTTCTGATGCCAACCCTAAAGGAGTTTGTTGCAAAGTTGAACCTAATTATGGACAGTCGTGGGTTGCCTGCGCCAGAAAATTTACAGACAGCAAATATGCCTTTTGCGTTGACAGCAGGGGAGTAAAAGAAGATATTTGTAGCAGTTACTGCGCAACAAACATTCCAAGTCTTCTGACGCCTCAATGCCCCGACCCTTCAACACAAACAAATTGCACCTGAAGTAATTTGAAATTTGAAATTAGAAATTAGAAATTCCAGCCCGCAGGTCTGGAGTTATCCACATCCCTCCTATTGCGTATTGTTCTTGCATATTATAAAATTAAACAATCAAATAATGAAGAGACACGAGGGTTTCACAATCATTGAGTTAATCGTGGTCATTGCCATCATCGCAGTCTTAGCGGCAGTGGTGTTGGTTAACGTGACAAAATATATCAATAAAGGAAAGAACGCTTCAATAGAGGGCAATCTTGCGTCATTAGTTACCAGGGGAACAAAATATTTTGAAGACGCCAATCTAGGTAACGGCGGTTATAACAATTTTTGTAGTGATTCTTCTGGCGGTGGACCCGTGAGTAACGCTCTTTTTGCTGGAAATTTAGGGGGCACTTGGACTTGTCGAGTTAGCGCAGATAATACAAAATGGTGCGCATGTTCTATAATATACGATACCGGCGACGGAAATAATTCATTTTGCGTAGACTCCAGCGGAAATAAAAAATTAAGCAGTTTGGGTTGCGCTTTCAGATGCATTCTTGCTACTGCTGTGTGTAATTAAAGTCAAAAATTAAAGGTCGAGAATTATCTTAACAATTTTAGTAAAATAATTAAAAAACTTAAAAAACAAAAAATGAATCCAATTAAAAATAAAAAAGGTTTCACAATCATTGAGTTAATCGTAGTTATTGCCATCATCGCAGTCTTGGCGGCAATTGTGTTAGTTAACGTAACCGGTTACATTAATAAAGGCAGAGACGCGGCAATCACGGCTAACTTAGGAACGTTGATTACTAATGCTTCAGATTATTTTTATAATAACTCTGGTAAGTTCGGAACTGACTATGTTGGAACTACTATCTTCACAACGACCGTAAGCGCCGCTATCACGAATGCCAAAGGCGCTCTGACTCAAAATGGTTCTGCCACGACCCAGGACTGGTGTGCATGTTCAACCCTGAATAATTCCCCCTACAACGTATTATGTGTCGACAATAGGGGACTCAAGAGATTAACAACCACTGGTGTATTAGGGACTCCAATAACATGCGCTGTGGCATGTCCATCCTCGGGTATTTGTGATACAACGAAATAGTCGCAAGGAGGAGACGCATAATTTTAGAGAATTTTATTGAGATAAAGGTCGGGAAAATAAGCGAGCTTAATATCGAGCTCATCATAAAATCAAATGAATCCAATCAAAATGAAAGGAGATAAAAAAGGTTTCACAATCATTGAGTTAATCGTAGTTATTGCCATCATCGCAGTCTTGGCGGCAATTGTGTTAGTTAACGTTACGCAGTATATTAACAAAGGTAAGGACGCATCCATACAGGGGAATTTAGCCGGTGTAATGATAAATGCCGCTCAGTATTATGATAGCGACGCTACAAATAAAGGTAGCTATACCAGCCTTTGTAGCAACCCCGTGGTCGCTGCCGCTATGACAGCGATTGATGGTACTAGGGGCGATACCGGAAAATCTAAATGCAATGCTAGCGCTACTGAATATGCCGCTTGCGGGCAATTAAAGTCTGACAGCACTCATGCTTATTGTGTTGACAGCACAGGAGCTAAAAAGACAATAACAAACACAGTTTGTGTCACCGCTTGGGCAGCAACCGTTTGTCCGTAAAAATTACTAAGTCATCAGTGGGTTAGTTCTCGGGAGTTGAGACTAAAGACAGAGTTCTTCACTGAGCTCTGTTTTTTTTGTTGTGGGATAGAATGGTTAGCTTTCATTAAAAGTTGATAAACTTTTAATGTTGGGGTAAAATAAATTATAAGTTTTAATATTAAAAGTTTTTTAAAATATAAAATGAATAAATCAAAAGGTTTCACAATCATTGAGTTAATCGTGGTTATTGCCATCATCGCAGTCTTGGCGGCAATTGTGTTAGTTAACGTAACCGGTTATATTTCCAAGGGCAAAGACGCAGCCATAAAAGCAAACTTGACTTCGTTAGTAACAAATGGAGCCACTTATTATGACCAGTGCGGGTCTAATTATCTTAATGTTAATTGCACTGCTTTTGGCAGTGTAGTTTTTAATGCTACAGCAAAGGTTAATGTAATTTCTAACGCCATAACAGCTGCCGGCTCTTCACTTGTTACCACCGAGAACTCCAGTCTATTTGCCGCTTGCGCTAATCTGCAAAGCGATTCAACTAATGCATTTTGTGTTGATAGCGGTGGAGCTAAGGAAACAATAGCTAAAACGAGTTGCGTGGAATCCAGTCTTACTGGTTTTGCTTGTCCATAAGACCGCATTTTGGCAGTTTAGTGAGAATGGCGGAGGAAAATCCCTTCTATTTTGTTTGGGTGATAATAGGTACATTCAATAAGTTGAATTCTTCTGGTTTTGTGATATAATAAAAATATGAAACAGGATAATAAAAAATTATTTTGGGACTATGACATCAAAAAAAACTGGGCGCCGAAAACCGACCGCCAGTGGCTTTGGTATTTGGAAAGAAAAATTAATTATGATGACTATAAGGGGCTGGAAAAAGAGGTTATTAAAAAGTATTTTAGGCGCATAGCGAAACGGTTAGACCCTGGTAAAAAAGCGATGCTCGCATATTATTTGGGAGAAAAACTATAGGTAAAAAAATGGAACTATTTCCAATTCAAAAAAAAGTGTTGGATTTATTCAAGGAAAGCAACCTGAACGGAAAGTTTTATTGGACAGGTGGCACAATGTTGTCTTTTGTTTATTTAAAACATCGTTTGTCTGTTGACCTGGATTTTTTTTCAGATGTTCCTTTTAGCTATGGCGATGTTGCTGGATTTGTTAATGATTTAAAATCTGTTTTGAAATTATCAAAAGTGGAGGGAAAGAAAATTTTTGACAGGTATGAATTTTTTTTAACCAATTCAGAAAATGTGCGATTAGAGTTTGTTTTTTATAATTTTCCCGCGCTAACACCAAGGAAAAAATGGGAGGGAATATTGATTGATTCTTTAGATGACATAGCCGCGAACAAAACAATGGCCTTTTTCGACAGGAATGAAGTAAAAGACCTTTTTGATATTTATTTTCTAATAAAGAAAGCAAAATTTACGCCTCTAAAATTGCTCGAACTTGTTGAAAATAAGTTTGGAGTTAAATTTTCAGAGGGAAGTTTTTGGAGCGAATCGTTTAAGAGTTTTGATAAGATGGAAAATTTAATGCCTTTTTTAATTTCAAAAAACGAAAGTGGCAAGGCTAAAATTTTAGATGAAATTAGAGAATATTTCATCAAAAACTCAAAAGACTTTTTAGATGAGCAGTTGAAATAGTAACATAGGGCTTTCAATGCTCTGTAAAAATAGCGGGGTTTTTCTCCGCTATTTTGTTTTGTCGGAGATGTTTGCTTAATCACCTTTTAATGATAGGATTAAGCATAATGAAGGCGACTTATAAAAAAATTTTAATTTTTGGATTGCTGGTTTTGATTTTTGGCTTGGCGATGTTTCTCCGAGTTTTTTTTGTTTCTAACACAGTGTTGTCTGACCCGGTAAAATATTCCGCTGACGACGGAGTCTATCATATGCGTCTTGTGGAAAACGAGCTTTTGGGCAATCATTTTCCCAGTCGCATTTACTTTGATCCTTTTACCTATTTTCCTTACGGAACTTATATTCACTTCGGTCCGCTTTACGACCAACTGTTGGCAGTTATTATTTGGTTAATATGCCTTGGGCACCCGACTCTGGCAGCCATAAATAAAATTGCGCCTTTTTATCCTGCAGTTATGGGAAGCTTGGTGGTGTTTTTAGTCTACTTTTTTGCCAAAAAAATTTGGTCTCGGCCAGTTGCTGTTTTTTCAGCTTTTTTAATTGCCATAATGCCTCCGTTTTTGTTTCGTTCTTTGTTGGGCAACACCGACCACCATGTAGGGGAAGTTTTTTTCTCAACTTTGGCCGTGTTATTTTTTGTTTATTTAATAGTTGGCAGGAAAGAGAAAGATTTGAGAGAAGTAATAAGAGATAAAAAATTCTGGCTGTTTACAATTTTAACAGGCATTGCTTTAGGTATGTATTTTTTGGTTTGGACCGGCGCTTTGCTTTTCCTTTTTATAATTTTCTGTTTTGTCATAGCCTATTATTTAATAAAATATCTTTTAGGTCAAAACGAAGAGTGGATTTTGTTGGCCGGGTGCGTTATTTTTCTTATTGCGCTTTTAATGATTGCTCCGTTTTTCGGCCATCCTAATTTTTTGCAGGGGAGAATATATAGTGTACAGCATTTCTTGTGTTTTAGCGGTGGAATTTTAACATTTTTAATAACGGGGTTGGCAGGATACTATTTAAGAAAGAAAAATAAGAAAGCGTATTTTTTACCGTTGGTTTTGTTTTTAGGCTCGGTAATTTTAGCAGTTGTTTTGAGATTTTTAATTCCTGCTGTCTGGGATACACTAATTAAAATAGCATTAGAGGTTAATTCCGGAATGGTAGATAACAAATTTGCCCGGCAAATGATTGGGGAAATGTCACCGTTAAGAATTCGCGGAGGATTCGCTAATTTTTCAGCTCTTTTTTATCTATCCTTGGTTTCTCTTGGCATTATTTTTTATAAATTTGTTAAGGAAAGAAAACCCGAGCATTTATTGCTTATTGTTTGGACTTCTATTATTTTGTTTGTTGTTGGAATTGTCCCTGCTTTTGGCCAGAATAGGAATTCTTACTATTTATCGGTTGTTATTTCTTTGTTGGCCGGCTTTATAATTGTCGAGGGTTTTAAGTTCGGTTGGCTGGCTATGAGAAAAGCCAATGAATTTACCAAGGGTTCTTACTCGCGTTTTTATTTTTATGTGAGTTCTGCAGTTTTAATTTTTAATATGGTTTTTTTCTCGCTTTATCCTTTTCCGTTTAATATAGATAATACATTCCCCTCTAACGTGCCAGATCTGATGCGAAGCATTGTGGAAGCTGCCCAGAGTCCGGTTATAATTGGCGATGATTGGTATAGTACGTTAATATGGTTGAGGTACAATACTCCTGACCCCGGTCTTGATTACTATGCCTTATACAAGGCTCCGCCAATAGATAAAAAGACAGGTAAAGTTGAACCATATCAATATCCTGCGCAGGCATATGGCATTTTGGCACGGTGTGATGTCGGTCACGACATAACCTATTACAGCCACAGGATGCCGGTTGCCAACCCCTTTCAACAGGGAATTGGTTACATAAATGACGATGGAAGCGTGGTGCCCGGCGAAGGAACTTTTTTTCTTGCCACAGATGAGAGCAAAGCAACAGGATATTTAGATCAACTTAGAGCAAAATATGTTATTGCCAGTAATTCTCTGTCTGACCCGAATAACGGTTTTAAGATGTACTTAAAATGGGTTAACGCTAATATGCAAGAATACACAAGCAACAACATCTCGGAAGCAGAGCCAACTAAATTTGATTTGGCAATGAGCACAAGGTTGTATTTTCTAGACGGCTCTATGACTTTGGTGTCAAAAATAGTAAAAGATAATAAAGTAAGTCTACTTATTCCGGCGCTTAACCATTTTAGACTGCTTTATGAATCAAAAAGCGATAACACTGTGCTTTGGGGGCAGGAATATAAAACAACCAAACAGGTAAAAGTTTTTGAATATGTAAAAGGCGCAAAAATATCAGGCAAAGCAACTCCTGGCTCTGAAATTATAATTTCAACAAATGTTAAAACTAATCAGAACAGAGAGTTTATTTACCAACAGGTTTTAAAAACAGAAAACGGTAATTTTGAGTTTATTGTTCCTTATGCAACTGGCAAACAAGAAAAGTCTGATGTTTTAGCCGGTGATTATACGGTTAAAATGGGGAATAGCATAAGAAACATCAAGGTCTTGGAAAGTGATGTTTTACAAGGCAAAACAATTGTTATCAACTAATCTGTAAAATGAAGCTTTCAATTATTATTCCGGTTTTTAATGAAGAGAAAACAATTCAGGAAGTAATTAAAAGAATTGCAGATGTTTCTTTGCATGTTGAGAAAGAAATTATTATTGTTGACGATTGTTCAACTGATAAAACCTTAGACATTTTGACCAGCTTGAAAGGTAAAATTGATTTTAAGTTGCTAGAGCACAAAATAAATCAGGGCAAGGGCGTGGCAATAAAAACAGGACTTGGCGCTGTTTCCGGCGATTTTATTTTAATACAGGATGCTGATTTAGAGTACGACCCGAAAGATTACCCGGCTTTAATTGAGCCGTTTCTTGTGGGAGACACAGACATTGTTTATGGGTCGCGAAATATGATAAAAAATCCGCGCTCGTCAAATTTATATTTTTGGGGCGGAAGATTAATATCATTTTTTTTCAATTTTTTGTACGGCGCAAATGTAAGCGACATAAACACAGGCTATAAAGTTTTCAAGAAAGGCATTTTAGAGAGTTTAGACTTAAAAGAAAAGCGTTTTTCGTTTTGCGAGGAAGTAACTTGCAAGGCGTTAAGGAAGGGTTACAAAATAAAAGAAGTTCCAATACATTATTATCCACGCAGTTTTCAAGATGGTAAAAAAATACGCTGGTGGCGCGAAGGACCAAAAAGCATTCTTGCAATGCTGAAATATCGCAACTACAAATAACCTTGTCCAATTAATGCAGTGCCTACGCTATTTTTTATTATGAAGAAAAATGGTAAAATAAAATAATGAAGTTGAACAATAATTTGAAAATAACAGCAGGTATTTTTTGTCTTTTTTTTGTTGTGGTTTTTATTGCGTTGTCGGTACGTCATTACACGGTTGTTCCGGCAAATGAGATACAGGCAGGTGATTGGAACCATAAACAAATAGCGAAGATACAGCAAAGCCAGTCTGATAAATTCAGATTTGCTGTTTTGTCTGATAGCCATGTTAACCCCGAGAATGGAGGCAATTCTGCAACCTTAAGAAAAATTCTGCAGAAAGTGGATGAAAATAATTATTCCTTTGCAATTGATGTGGGAGACTTAGAGGTTGGCTCGGCTAATAATTCTCCGCCATTTTTTTATAATTTGATCAAAAACGAAAAGACGCCATTTTTGGTGGACGTGGGAAACCACGATCTGACCAGGGATGAAGGCAAGTATTACTTAAACACATTTGGTAACTTTTATTATTCTTTCAGCAATGGAAATTCTCTGTTTATTGTTGCTAATGATGCCAACGGCGCTGTTGGCGCGGAACAAATGCTATGGTTGGGGCAACAGCTGAAGAAAAATTACAGTCACAAGTTTGTTTTTATGCATATTCCGTTTTACGACCCGCGTCAGGGCACTCACCACGATTTAGATGCTCTTTCGAACAATTCGCCGGAGGTTCAAAAGCTTTCCAGTCTAATGGAAAAGTACAAACCCAACGTTGTATTTTTTGGACACATACACGCTTATTATAACTGGGTTAAAAATGGTGTAAGATACATAATAACAGGAGGCGCGGGAGGGTCGGCAGTTGGAATAGACCCTAAACACGATTTTCATAATTATATAGAGGTTCAAGTTGACGGCGACAATGTAACAACAAAAGTAATAAAAATTCCATAATATGATAACAACATTACAAGCCACAATCAGTCTCTTTGTTTTTATCTTCGGCATGTGCATTGGCAGTTTTTTGAATTGCGTAATTTACAGATTAGAGCAGTCCAAGAGCCTGAAGGGCCGTTCTTTTTGCCCTCACTGTAAACACACTTTGTCATGGAAAGATTTGTTTCCCATTTTTAGTTTTTTGCTTCTTAGGGGTAAGTGCCGATATTGCCGCAAGAATATATCAATTCAGTATCCTTTAGCTGAGCTGGCGACAGGCATTTTGTTCGTTCTAATTTTTTTGTCGGCCAGCCCGAATTGGCCGTCTGGATTAGGATTTTGGAGTTTTGCGAGGCTTTGTTTTATGTTCTATGTTTCGTATTCAATGATTATAATTTTTGTTTATGATCTGAAACATTATTTGATTCCCGACAAAGTTTTATTCCCCGCAATTATAATAACTTTTATTTACAAGTTTTTTGAGAATTTGGCATTTAGTCATTGGGATTTGATTAGAAATTTGAAATTAGAAATTGGAAATTCTGCCTCAGTCTTGAATTTAGTTTTGGCGGTTGTTATTGCCTCGGGTTTCTTTTTCGCAATTTGGCTTGTTTCTCGAGGCAAGTGGATGGGCTTTGGAGACGTAAAGTTGGCTGTGTTAATGGGCCTTTTACTGGGTCTGCCAAATGTTTTACTTGCCCTATTTTTAGCTTTTTTATTTGGCGCTATAATAGGAGTAATGCTGATGGTTTTTGATAAAAAGAATTTGAAAAGTGAAATACCTTTTGGTCCGTTTTTAATTATAGGAACATTTATAGCAATGCTTTGGTCTCCGCAAATAATAAATTGGTATTTTAAACTTTTTATTTAATTTCATGTTTCACATTTCAGATTCTAAGTTTTATGACAAAGGCATTACCCTTATAGAGATAGTTGTTGCGATTTTTATTATCACGTTTTTTTCTTTGATTTTAATCGCCGATTATCCTAAAATTAAGACGCAGTATGCGATATCTCGGGCTACCTATAAATTAGCGCAAGATTTACGAAGGGCTCAGGATTTTGGCTTGTCTGGCGCGCAAATAAAGTATAATGGTGGCATAGTTCCGGCTAAGGGATATGGCATTTATGTTTACGTTGATCCAACCCAGGGCGTTATTTCTACAAAGTATTTATTATATGCTGATGTGTCTGATGGAAATGCTGCCCATGATAAAAAATACACCGACGCAGGAGCGCATAATTGCGCAGGTGGTCAGCCCTACAATTGTTGCGACCAAGACACAACTGTCCCGACAGCTGACTGCGTTATTGATGTAATTGACCTTAGCCAGCAAAATTCAAATTTGTATATAAAATCAGTGAGCAATATAAGCACAGCTTACACTAGCGTGAATTTCATTCCGCCGAATCCAACCATAAGCATAGACAACATTAGCTCGGGCAACACAATCGGAATTGTTTTAGGGTTGACCAGCGATTCGGCTTCAAGCAGAACGGTTTTTGTTAACACGTCCGGACTAATAAATGTGCAATAATCTTGAAACATGGAAATTAAAACAAATAAGAAAACAAGACGCGGATTCACATTGATAGAATTGGTCATTTCTGTTTTTATTTTGTCTATAGCAATTGTTGGAATTTTCAGCGCTTTTTCTACGATGACCATTTTGACCGCGGATAATTCAGACAGGCTAACGGCAACGTATTTAGCCCAAGAGGGAATAGAGACGTTGAGAAATATAAGAGACACTAATTGGTTGAAGTCTGTATCCAATCAAAGTTTCACTTGGACGACTGGTATTGATCAATGTATAACTCCGAACGGATGCGAGATAGATTACACAACCGGCACGGGAATTTCTGGGGCATGGGTTGCGAGTCCGTGGGCAAGCCGTTATTTATATACAAATTCCAGTGGTTTGTATAACTACACTAGTACCAGCGATCCAACCAAAAAAACAAAATTCAAGAGGCAAATAAAAGCGACGTGTCTTCCCGCCGGTGATTGCACGGCAGACCATGTTATGAAAGTTACGGCGCAAGTTTACTGGGATGTGAAACCTAATATTCTCAATTCCAGCGGCACTCCAGGTTCCATAATCGTGACAGAATATTTTTATAACTGGTTCTAATTCAAATGACAATTTCAAATTTTAAAAAAGGTTTTACTTTAATTGAAATAATTGTTGTTATGGCGGTTTTTATGTTCATCATCGGCGCGGGCATCGGACTTTTTTTGTCTATTGTTAAAAGTCAGAAAAGAATTTTAGCCGAGCAACAGCTCATAAACCAAATAAGCTATGCTGAAGAATATATGTCAAAAGCGCTGAGAATGGCGGTGAAAGATTCTGCCGGCACTTGTTTAACCGATGATTCGCCTACGAGCCCTAATTTTGGTCATTATTATACAAATTATAATTATTTACTTACCAGACCAATCAATAATTTTTTTACGGGGATAAAATTTATAAATGCTTCAAATGGAAATATTTGCCAAGAATTTTTCTTGGACACCGATGGTGTTTTGTATGAGAGAAAGAAAGGCGTGGCGCAAGTTCCTTTGACATCATCTAATATGAAAGTAAATTTTGTAAGGTTTGGAATAAACGGATACAACGGTTGCTATGGAGGGAATACTTGTCCATCCGGAGATCAAGATACGGCTGTCTTCACTGTTACTCCTTTGCCCCAGCCAAGGATAACCACTCTTTTAAATGTTACTGCGCCGGGCGACAGCAATGGAAAAACATTTCAAACAACAGTTTCCCAGCGAAACCTGAACACCAAATAAATTTATATGTTCAATAATTACCAAAAAGGAGTCTCGCTGATTATCACCTTTTTTATAATGCTAATTGCCTTAGCAGTGGTCTTGACCATAAGCACAATTTTGTACAGCGAGATTAAGGTCATCAAGAGTGTTGGAAACTCTGTGATAGCTTTTTATGCTGCCGATAGCGGTATTGAGAAAGTTTTATATTACGATAGGCAGACAACGCCAGCCGGAGCGGCGAGGGGGTTGTGTTCGCTATGCGCTTCTTGTAGCACTGCTGGTGATGATTGCACAGGTTGCACTCCCAGTTCGGGATGCGCAGATGCTTGCACAGGAGCCTGCACAGTATCTTTTAAGACTACTGTTGGCGATCAAAATTACAATATAAATGCCAATGTATCGGCAATTCCGGGAGGACAGTGCGGACTTTCCGCGGGAGCTGTAAGTTCTTACGGATTTTATAAAAACACAACAACAAGAGCCGTACAATTAGACGTTTCAAGACAAATTGGAAGCGCCTTAGGTCCGAATGTGACAGATAAGTCAGTTTTTTTTACGGGAGGAAATGTAATGCACGTTACAGCCAATGTCGCAGCATGCAAGCGAGACGTAGATAGCGTTATAGCTTATATAACTAACAACCAAAATAGCGATGTCGTAACTTTACTGTTGAGTGGAGGAAACAACGGGAATTGTCAAGGCGTATATGAAAACACATGGAGTGGTGGAACAAGTGGGGTGACTTATTATGTAAGTATTGCCACTATCAGCACATCTGGCTATTGCGCAAGTGTGGCGACCGATCCCGTTCAACAGCCGTAATTTTTAATTATGAACAAACAAGAGGCGAAAAATAGAATTGAAAAACTGAGAGAGGTTATTAATCACCACCGATACCTTTATCATGTTTTAGATAAACAGGAGATTTCTGACTCGGCTTTAGATTCTTTGAAAAAAGAGCTTTTTGATTTAGAGCAGGAATTTCCCGATTTAATAACTTCGGATTCGCCGACGCAAAGAATTGGCGATAAAGCCTTGAAAGAATTTAAAAAAGTGAAGCACTTGCAGAGGATGACGTCTTTTAACGACGCTTTTTCAAAAGAGGATATGCAAGACTGGCAGGAAAGATTTATGAAACTTTTGACAGAGAAAGAAAAACAGGAGGTAAATTTTTATTGCGAGCTGAAAATTGATGGCTTGGCAATTGAGTTAATTTATAAAAATGGATTTTTGCAAACAGGCTCTACGCGTGGAGATGGAAATATTGGCGAGGACATAACTCAAAATTTAAAAACCGTTGAAGCAATTCCTCTTCGTGTCATTCCCGCGAAAGCGGGAATCCAGATTCCCGAACAACTCATTGTCCGGGGCGAGGTTTTTATTTCTAAAAAAGAATTTGAAAGAATAAATAAAGAACAGCAGGAAAAAGGTTTGGCAGTTTACGCCAATCCAAGGAATATAGCCGCCGGCTCGGTAAGACAGTTAGATCCTAAAATTACATCAGGCAGAAAGTTAGACTCGTTTGCTTACGAATTGCTTACAAATTTCGGACAAATTACGCATGAAGACAAGCATAAAATTTTGAAAGATCTGGGTTTTAAAACCAATAAACACAATAAGTATTGTAAGTCGTTAGAAGAAGTTTTGCAGTTTCGCGAGCACTGGATAAAAGAAAGAGAGAAATTAGATTACGAAATTGATGGAGTTGTTGTTTTGATAAATAACAATGAAATTTTTGAAAAACTGGGAATTGTCGGTAAAGCTCCAAGAGGAGGAATTGCTTTTAAGTTTCCGCAGGCGCAATCTACAACAAAAGTTTTAGATATAAAGGTTCAGGTTGGGAGAACCGGGGCCATGACTCCCGTGGCAATCTTAGAGCCAGTGCAAGTTACAGGAATTACAATTACCCGGGCAACTTTGCACAACGAGGACGAAATAAAAAGACTGGGGTTAAAAATTGGGGATACTGTAATTGTTGGCAGGGCAGGAGATGTAATTCCGGACATTATAAAAGTTCTGCCGGAGTTGAGAACAGGAAAGGAGAAAAGTTTTAACATGCCTGAAAAATGTCCGTCATGTGGGGCAAAGCTTGTAAAAATGGAAGGAGAAGTTCTTTTGAGGTGCCCTAATAAAAATTGTTTCGCCCAGAAAAGGAGAAATTTTTATCACTTCGTTTCCAGAACCGCCTTTAATATCGACGGACTAGGTCCTAAAATTATAGATAAGCTTATTGATGCTGGATTGGTTTCTGACCCGGCAGATTTATTTGATCTTAAGGAGGGTGATATTTTGGTTGGAGAAAAAGGCTTGCCCCGTCGAATGATGGGGTTTGCCGAGAAGTCCGCGGAAAATTTAATAAAATCAATTCAGGAGAAAAGAGAGATAACTTTGGCAAAATTTATTTATGCTTTGGGAATCAGAAACATTGGCGAGGAAACAGCTATTGATTTGGCAAAGCATTTCGGTTCAATAAAAAAAATAAGAGAGGCAAAGTTAGAAGATTTTGATTCCATTTCAGACATTGGTCCGGTTGTTTCAAAATCGGTTTATGAGTGGTTCGCCAACAAAGAAAATAAAAAGTATTTGGATAAACTTGAGAAGAGGGTTAAGATTCACTCAATGGTCGGGCGGGGCGCCCCGTCGGATGACGGGGCAAAATTAAGTGGCAAGACATTTGTTCTCACTGGCAGTTTGGAAACAATGAGTCGCAACGACGCAAAAGCAAAAATCAGGGAGTTTGGTGGAGATGTTTCCGAATCGGTGTCTTCAAAAACCAGCTATGCTGTGGTAGGCTTAGATCCAGGCAGCAAGGCAGAACGCGCCCGCAAGCTCGGAGTAAAAATTCTCTCCGAACAAGAATTTATGAAACTGGTCGAATAGAGCTAACTAAACAGAAGCAGATTCTCTATAATTTCAAATTTAAAGTAGCAAAATAGCGTAGTACCACTGACTGGTCGGTGGTACTAAAAATCTATGCCAGTATTCCACCTCAATGAGATGCCGAAAAGTAAGAGAATTCAGATGATAGGAGAGTTTTATGATACAATTGCTCGCCTTAAAGATAGAAGCGAGGTCCGTTTATTTTTCAAAAGTTTATTGTCTGCCGATGAGATAGCGACCTTAATGAGACGAGTAGAAATTGCGGTGCTATTGTCGGCGAAGTTCACATATGACGAAATAGCCGATTTAATGGGTGTGGGAAAATCAAAAATTACAAATGTGCAGAAGAATTTTTTGCAGGATGATAGCGGATACAAAATAATCGTCAAAGAATTGATCGATGATCGCAAGAAGAGATTGATGAAAATGAGAAAGGAAGAAAAGGAAAGGACAAGTTTTTCGCCCTTTGCATTGGCGAAGAAAAAATACAAAGCACATTTCTTATTGGACAATTTATTAGACGCCGCGATTGGGAAATTAGAGGTTAACGACAAAGAATTAGAAAAGGAAGCTTTATTATTCACCCCATCGGCCGGCAATAAAAAAATTAAGTAGGAACAGCGGTCCCACGGACCCGTCAGTGGGTCCACCGCTACCGTTGAATTTATTGTAGAAAATTTTAGATTTAGTAAAATAAAAAAAGCCTGGGTATTTGCAGGCTGTTGGCTTATGCGCCCAGGATTTCAAGGATTTTCCGGACGACATCTAATTTTCCACACTCGTGATCGCACCCAGATTCCATTAGCTTTTGCCTATATCTCTGAGACATAGAGGTGGCGAGCATGGGACCAGCAAAACGTGCGCGGATTTCCTTAGTCAAGGGTATGGAGTCAATCATATCATCGGTGTTGTCCACACAGGCATCCATTACGACTAGTGCGACATCGGGATGAGCTGCGAACTGCTCTCTGGCTTGGCTCAGCGAAGTTGCGCTGACAACCTCAGCTTTACCTTGTAGTTGGTTTTTCCACGATTGTTGCAGATTCTGTTTGTCATCGATTATTATAACTTTTTTCATATCAGTGCGGAGATTTTTTCAATGAGCGTTAATGAGCGTTGTTGGTTGATAAAACCAGATTACTATGAATATATTTTTTAGTCAAATTAAAAAATTGGATTGGGGGATAATTATTCCGGCGGGGGTGCTGGTTTGTTTTGGATTGGCGGCCATTTACAGCACGTGCCTGGCTAAAAACAACTTTTCTAATTTTGAAAAGCAAATTATTTTTTTTGCAATTGGATTTTTGGCAATGATTGCGGTAAGTTTTTTTGATTACAGAATTTTAAGAAATAATTCCTATTTAATTTTGATTTTATACGGAGTTTGTCTGTTAATGCTTGCCGGGCTTCACTTTTTTGCCCCGGTGATCAGGGGCACAAGGGGCTGGTATAAACTGGGAATTTTATCGTTAGACCCCATTGAGCCAATGAAAATAATTTTAGTTATTTTGCTGGCAAAATATTTTTCAATGAGGCATGTTGAAATGTATAAATTCAGGCACATTATTTTTTCCGGCATTTATGTTTTGCTCCCGGCCTTATTGGTTTTTATAAAACCAGACCTTGGCGGAGTTATGGTTTTGTTATCAATATGGCTTGGGGTTTTATTGGTATCTGGGATTAAAATAAAACATTTTTTGATTTTAGCTTTGTGCTTTTTCGTAGTTGCCGGTTTTGCCTGGGGTTTTTTGCTTAAAGATTACCAAAAACAGAGAATTACATCTTTCATTTTTCCTTATGATTATCTGGGAGCTTCGTGGAGTCAAAACCAAACAAAAATATCAATTGGTTCGGGTCAAATTTTGGGCCAGGGTTTGGGCAAAGGAAGCCAGGTGCAATATGGATTTTTGCCCGAGCCTCACACTGACTTCATTTTTTCTGTAATTGCCGAGGAGTGGGGGATGATTGGCGTCATATTTTTATTTATAGTTTATGGATTTTTGGTTTGGCGAGTTTTGAAGATTGCCATTGAGTCGCAGTCAAATTTCCCGCGTCTTTTTGCCTCAGGTTTTGCCATTATTTTAACAGCCCAGTTTTTCATTAACATAGGAATGAATTTATCTCTATTGCCGGTTGTGGGAATTTACTTGCCATTTATAAGCTACGGCGGTTCTGGTCTGATAGGCAACTTTGTCTCTTTGGGCATTTTGCAAAGTATTGCAACAAAAAAATAAATTTGGTATAAATAGTAAAAGTAATTAAAATTAAAAATTATGAATATTTTTGTAAAAATAAAAAACAGCATTTACGGGCCAAAGTATTATGAAGAGGTTATAGCCAAGCCATTCTCTTATTCGTTCAAATATCTTTTGGCTTTTGCTTTGCTCTTTGCTTTGGTTTTTACTATTGTTGTGACTGTAAAATTTATTCCAATAGTTAATAATTTATCCGAGCAGGCTCCCAAGATGGCAAACTATTTCCCTCAAGAGCTTACAATAACCATCAAAAACGGGAAGGTTTCTACTAACGTACAGGAGCCCTATTTTATAAGAGCGCCCAAGGAGTACCAAAGCGCCGATAATACAAGCGGGAATGAATCTAATATAGAGAATTATATTGTCATTGATACAAAAAATAAATTTGATTTAGACACCTTCAATTCCTACAAAACAGGGGTTTGGTTGACAGCAGACAATGTAGCATATTTGGACAAGAACAAAATTTCTATAATTCCTTTGTCTAGCGTGAAAGATTTCACCTTGAATAGAGGAAAGATTGCAGATTTTATTAACACATTAAAGCCATTTATAGTTGTTCTTTATCCGATTGTTTTTGTCGGAGCTTATATAATCGGCTACATGGCCGTAATACTGAAAATGATTTATCTTTTGTTTGGAGCATTGCTGATATGGCTGGTGGCAAAAACTAAGGGTATAAAAATAGGCTACAAAAAGTCGTACATCGCGGGTATGCAACTTATGACCGGAGCCATTATTGTAATCAGCATTCTTGAAGCAATTTCATTTAAGCTCACATTCCCATTCTTCTTTACAATTTTAGTTATAATTTTCGCCGTGCTTAATTTGAATAAAAACGCCGAAAAATCTCCTGCGCCGGCCTCGGTTGCTTAAAAGTATTGACATATCAACATAAAAGGATTAAGATGTATTTACTGTGGTCACTTTAATTTTTCTCTAAGAACAATTCATCACCTTTGTTTCGGTTATTTTTTATTACCGAAATTTTTTGTTTGTAAAATTAGGTGTTGAGTCTTAGGCATTAGGCATTAGCTGATTAAAGGCTTGTCTAAAATCCAGAACTCAACACCCAAGCACCTAATTTATGGCAGAGATTATAAGTAAGGTAAAGAACTTTTCAAAATCTAAGCTCTCTTTTTCAACTCCCCACCTTTTGACAATGCAAAAGGAAACTTGGGAGGATTTTTGGAATGTTCGGGTTAAAGAACTTTTGGAGGAAATTTCTCCGATTAGAGATTACACCGGCAAAGAATTTGAACTTTGGTTTGGCGACTACAAGCTTTCCAAGCCAAACTACAAAAACGGTTTGGAGGCCAAAAAGAACAATGATTCTTTAGAAACCGCGCTCAGAGTAAAAATCAAGCTTGTCAGCTTGAAGACAAAAGAAGTCAAAGAACAAGAGGTTTATTTAGCTGATTTCCCTGTTATGACAGAGAGGGGGACTTTTGTTGTAAACGGAGTGGAAAGAGTGGTTGTTTCCCAGCTTATCCGTTCGCCCGGAGCTTTTTTTACAGCAAGACTTTGGAGGGGCAAGAATTATTTCGGTTCTAAGATAATTCCTAACAGAGGAGCTTGGCTTGAATTTGAAACAGAAGAATCGGGCTTTATTGGAGTGAAAATAAACAGGAAGAGAAAAGTTCCGGCAACAACTTTGCTTATGGCGCTTGGTTTGGACGGAGTTGAAAAAGTTGAAAAAGCTTTCAAGGATGTGGACACCGGAGAAATAAGATATATAAAAGAAACTCTTAAAAGAGATACCTGCAAAGACCAGAAGGAAGCCTTAGTGGAAGTTTACAGAAGGCTGAGACCGGGAGATTTGGTTACCCCTGACACTGCCCAAGATTTGATTTTTAATATGTTTTTCAATTTTGACAGATACGATTTGTCAAAAGTCGGCAGATGGAAAACCTGGTTGAGGTTGCCCAACTTAGCTCCAAAAGATTTGAGCAAAGAGATAACAAAAGAAGACAGAATGTTAAAGATTGAAGACATTGTTGAGGTTGTTAAGGAGGTTATTCGCTTAAACAACGATCCAATGGCAAAACCAGACCAGGTTGACCATTTGGGAAACAGGAGGGTGAGAACATTGTCGGAACTTTTGCAGAATAGGCTGAGAGTTGGCTTAATGAGAATGGAAAGAATTATCAAAGACAAAATGTCTACCTTGGAGGCAGGCACAGTCACTCCGATACAACTGATTAACCCAAGACCATTGATAGCTGTTATCAAAGAATTTTTTGCTTCTTCGCAATTCTCGCAGTTTATGGATAACGAAAATCCGTTGGCGGAGTTAGAGCACAAGAGAAGATTAACCACAACAGGCCCTGGAGGTTTGACTCGCGAAAGAGCCGGATTTGAAGTTAGAGACGTTCAACCCTCTCATTATGGCAGAATTTGTCCTATAGAAACCCCGGAAGGTCCTAATGTTGGATTGGTGGGCCACTTGGCTTCTTTCGCCAGAATAAATCCTTATGGTTTTATTGAGGCCCCATATTTTAAAGTAAAAAACGGAAAGGTGACTGACGAAATAGAATATCTTTCGGCTCAAGAAGAAGAGAGGCACAGCATAGCGCCAGCCTCGGTTCCTTTAACTGAATCGTTGAAAATTCTTCCCGAAATTCCGCCAAACAAGGTTGAAGCAAGAGTAAAGGGCGAGCCGGCCGAGGTTGAAATTTCCGCGATTGATTATATTGATGTTTCTTCAAAACAGTTTATTTCTGTTGCCACTTCTTTAATCCCATTTTTAAACCACGACGATGCTTCCAGGGCGTTGATGGGTTCTAACATGCAACGTCAGGCAGTTCCATTGATAAGGCCCGAAGCTCCACTGGTTGGAACAGGAACAGAGAGGAATGTCGCTCGAGATTCCGGTCAAGTAATACTTGCAGAAGACAATGGAGTTGTCAAAGAGGTTGATGCTCAACACATTAAAGTTCAATATGACAAAAAAGGCGAGGTTGAATACGAATTGCAAACTTTTGTCAGAACTAACCAGTATTCATGTTTTCACCAAAAACCAATAGTCATAAAAGGCGAGGAAGTTAAGAAGGGAGACGTGATGGCTGACGGCGCCGCTATTTCCCAGGGCAGGCTGGCTTTGGGCAGAAATATTTTGGTTTGTTTCTTGCCATTGAGGGGCGGAGGATTTGAGGACTCAATGACCATTTCAGAAAAGCTTACCAAAGAAGACGAATTCACCTCAATTCACATTGAAGATTTTACCTGCGACGTCAGGGAAACAAAATTGGGGCCCGAGGTTACAACATCGGACATTCCAAATGTTGGAGAGGAAAAATTAAAAGACTTAGATGAAGAAGGAATTGTAAGAGTTGGAGCCGAAGTCGGCCCTAATGATATTTTAGTTGGAAAAATTTCTCCGAAAGGAGAGGCAGAATTAACTCCGGAAGAAAGATTGTTAAGAGCGATTTTTGGAGACAAAGCCAAAGACGTCAAAGATTCTTCTTTGAGAATGGAGCACGGGAAAAAAGGAAAAGTTGTTAATGTAAAAATATTCTCAAGAGAGCTTGGCTTCAAGTTGGAGCCAGGGGTAATAAAAAGAATTAGGGTTGAAATTGCCGAAACCAGAAAAGCTAAAGTTGGAGATAAATTAGTGGGACGCCACGGGAACAAAGGAGTGGTTTCAAAAATTTTACGCGAAGAAGAAATGCCATTTTTAGCTGACGGAACTCCAATTGATCTGATAATTTCTCCGTTATCTGTTCCTTCTCGTATGAACATAGGTCAGATTTTGGAAACCCACCTTGGCTGGGCGGCTCATAAATTAAATTATATCGCAATTTCTCCTGCATTGTTGGGAGCTGATCAGACAGATGTAAAAAGAGAATTAAAATTGGCCGGTTTGCCAGAATCCGGACAGACTACGCTTTATGACGGAAGAACAGGCTTGCCATTTCCAAAACCAATTACAGTCGGCTACATGTATGTGATGAAATTGATCCACATGGTTGATGATAAGGTGCACGCCAGGTCAATTGGTCCTTATTCGTTAATTACTCAACAGCCATTGGGAGGAAAAGCGCAATTTGGAGGCCAAAGATTTGGAGAAATGGAAGTCTGGGCATTGGAAGGATATGGGGTTGCCCACACTTTGCAGGAAATGCTGACAATAAAATCTGACGACGTGCAGGGCAGAGCCGCTGCTTACGAGTCAATTTTGAAAGGCGAGCCAATAAGGAATCCAAACATTCCGGCTTCATTTAACTTGCTTGTGGCAGAATTAAAATCTCTTGGCATGTCGGTTGAAGTCAAAGAAAAGCCGCGCGAACTTCGCGACGACAGAGAAGAGAGAAGAGACAATAGGCGCTAATTTAAAATTAAAAAAACAAACCCATGCGAGTACTTGACCTAGAATCAATAAGAATAAAAATTGCTTCGCCCGAGGACATTATGTCCTGGTCTCATGGCGAGGTGATTAAGCCGGAAACCATTAATTACAGAACCCAGAAGCCTGAAAAGGACGGGCTTTTTGACGAACGAATTTTTGGACCGGAAAAAGATTACGAGTGCGCCTGCGGGAAATATAAAAGAATAAGGTACAAAGGAGTTGTCTGCGATCGGTGCGGAGTTGAGGTGACAAAATCTTCTGTAAGAAGGGAAAGAATGGGACACATTAAATTGTACACCCCGGTTTCGCATATTTGGTTTTTGAGGGGTGTGCCGTCAAGAATGGGTTTGGTTTTGGACAAGAGCTCGCAGCAATTGGAAAAGGTTGTTTATTTTTCTTCGTATATTATCACCAAAATTGATGAAGCGGCCCGCGACAGGATTATGGAGGCCATTGAGTCAGAATATAAGTCCAAAGTTAAGAAAGAAAAAACAGAGGCCGCAAAAAGCGAGTTAAAACAGGCAAGGGAAAAAGCCAAAGAAGAAGTTTTGAATATAAAGCCGTTGATGATTTTGTCTGAGGTTGCCTATCACACTCTTTCTTTAAAATATGGAGAAGTTTTTGAGGCGGGAACCGGAGCGGAAGTCGTGAGAGATCTTTTTACAAAAATTGATTTGAAAAAAGAAACCGAGCAAATAGCCGCAGAAGCAAAAGAGGCTCCACCGGCAACAAGAAAGAAAATTTTAAGAAGATTGAAATTGTTTCAAGGAATGTTAAAGGCAAACGTAAGGCCGGAATGGATGTTTATGGATGTTTTACCGGTTTTGCCTCCTGATTTGAGGCCAATGGTTCAGTTAGATGGTGGAAGGTATGCTTCTTCTGACTTAAATGATTTATACAGAAGAGTTATAAACAGAAACAATAGATTGAAATACTTGCAGGAAATAAAAGCTCCGCCGGTAATTGTCAGAAATGAAAAAAGAATGTTACAGGAAGCTGTTGACGCTTTAATTGATAACGAAATGAGAAAGGGAGTTACCACAACAGCCACAACAGGCGGAAAGCGCTTGTTGAAATCTTTGGCGGCAATGCTTGCAGGAAAACAGGGAAGGTTCAGACAAAATCTTTTGGGAAAGCGCGTGGATTATTCCGGCAGGTCGGTTATTGCGGTTGGTCCGGAATTGCATTTCTCACAATGCGGTTTGCCTAAAACGCTGGCTTTGGAAATTTTCAAACCATTTGTCATTAAAAGAATTTTAGACAAAGAATTGGCTTACAACATTAGGGGAGCCGCCAGACTAGTTGAAGAAAAAACTCCGGAAGTTTGGGCAATCTTGGAAGAAATTATAAAAGATAAATTAGTGTTGCTTAACAGAGCTCCAACTCTGCATAGGCTTGGCATACAAGCATTCAGACCGCTTTTGACAGAAGGAGAAACAATAAAATTACATCCTTTGGTTTGCGAAGCGTTTAATGCTGACTTTGACGGAGACCAAATGGCAGTTTATCTGCCTTTGTCCGACGAAGCGCAAAAAGAAGCCAGAGAAACAATGCTTTCAACGCTAAATCTTTTAAGACCTGCAACCGGAATGCCGGTAATCGGGCCATTCAGAGATATTGCTTTAGGTTGTTATTTTTTAACAAAATTAAACCCTGCGCAAGACACAAAAGATCCGAACAATGTAAAAGTGTATTCAAGCATTTCAGAAGCAACCACAGCATTTGACTATGGATATTTAAAACAGAACGACTTGATAAAAGTTCCTCACCCGAAACCCTTCGACGCGGTTCAGGGCGGGTCAGAGAAAATGGAATTAATTGAGACAACTGTGGGCAGATTAATTTTGAACGCTGTTTTGCCGGATGATTATCCTTATGTGAACAAATTAATTGATAACAAGGCTCTAAAAGGTTTGGTGAGAGAAATAATTGAAAAATATCCTAACGAAAAAGCAGTTGTTATAATAGACGACATAAAAACATTGGGTTTTGAATATTGCACACTGTCCGGTATTAGCTGGGGCATGGATGACTTGATAGTTCCACCGGAAAAGAAAGAGTTGATATTAACCGCAGAACAAGAAGTCAGGCAGATTGATAGCCATTTTGAAAAAGGACTTTTGAGCCCCGAAGAAAAAACTTCACAGAAAATTTTGGTTTGGCAGACTGTTAAAACAAAAATTGAAACATTGCTGAAAACTACTTTGCCTGCCGAAGGTCCTGTAATGTCAATTATCTCAGCTGGCGCCAGGGGAACTTGGGCTCAGCCTGTTCAAATGGCCGGAATGAAGGGCTTGGTGAACAACCCATCTGGAAATATTATAGAACTCCCTGTAAAGTCATCTTTCACAGAGGGCTTTAACGTGCTGGAATATTTTATCTCAACTCACGGAGCCAGAAAAGGAACAGCCGACACAGCTTTGAGAACTTCTTCTGCCGGGTACCTGACAAGAAGGCTGGTTGATGTTGCTCACGATGTGATTATCACAGAGGAAGACTGCGGAGATAAAGTTGGTTTGACTGTTTACAAAAAAGAAGCTGACTTAATTGAACAGGACTTTGTTTTCAAAATAGTTGGCAGGACTGCTTTAGAAACAGTTGAACACGGCAAAATGGTTTTTGCCAAAAAAGGAGAAATAATTAACTGGAAGGCCGCCAAAGCAATCGCAGAGGAAACCGGAATTGAAAGAGTTACAGTGGCTTCTCCTTTAACCTGCAAATCGGTTCAGAGAGTCTGCCAAAAATGTTATGGTTGGGACTTAGGCAGAAACCACCCTGTGAAATTGGGCGAGGCGGTTGGCATTGTGGCGGCTCAGGCAATTGGAGAACCGGGCACTCAGTTGACATTAAGAACTCACCATTTGGGAGGAATTGTGGGAGCAGGCGACATTACCCAGGGTTTGCCTAGAATTGAGGAAATTTTTGAGTGCAGAGCCCCTAAAGGCGAGGCCATAATGTCCTTAACAGAGGGTAAAGTCATCGGCATTGATGAAGAACAGAGGATTGTTAAAATTCAGCCATCCAAGAAATCTGGCAGTAAAAAAGACACAATGGAATATAAAATTCCTGGAAGAATAGCCATTATAGTTGAGAAAGGTCAGGAAGTTAAGGAAAACCAGCCGTTGTGCGACGGAAGTTTGGATTTGAAAAAACTTTATAAAACTTCCGGGGTTGAGGCAACTCAGAGATATGTTTTGCAGGAAGTGCAAAAAATTTATTCCTCGCAGGGCGTTGATATTAACGACAAGCATATTGAGATAATTATCCAGAAAATGTTTTCAAGGGTAAGAATTAAAGAGGAGGGCGATTCTGATTGGATAAGAGGAGAAGTTGTTGAGCGCGCAATTTTCAACGAAGAAGTTGAAAGGCTAAAACAAGAAAAGAAAACTCCGCCGGTTGGCATCCAGATATTGCTTGGAATTTCCGAGGTTGCCTTGAATTCAGAATCATTCCTGTCAGCGGCTTCCTTCCAACAAACTTCTCGAGTTTTGATTAAGGCTTCTCTTGAAGGCAAGGAAGACAAGCTTCGCGGATTAAAAGAAAACGTAATCATTGGAAAACTTATTCCAGTCGGCACCGGTTTTATTCCCAAAATAAAAGAATAAAATTTGTTAATTCCTTGAATAAAATTTGTTGAATGTTAAAGAATAGTAAGTTTTTTGGCTCGAGCCAAAAAACTTACTAAAATACCCCACCCTAAACCAGTGGGGTATTAAGTTGCGTGAATGGATTGACAAAGTTTTATAATGGGTGTATAATTAAGTATTAGGGTGGTTTGCAAATTCACCCCCGAATCGCAACTGATTGACGGTTAATGTCGTAAGAAAAACGATTGTTCCTCCACGATTTGATATATTCAAGATTTAACATACCATGCTTTATCATTAATTCAAAAGGCGTCTTGTAGCCCAGGG
>JAPLYZ010000017.1 GCA_026395295.1 Candidatus Staskawiczbacteria bacterium | reverse complement strand
GATCGTCGTCTAAGGTCCCTAAATTAAACTAAGTGTTAGGAAGGAGGTGTTTTGCCCTCGACAGGCAGGAAGTTAGCTTAGAGGTAGCTATCTTTTAAAGAAAGTGTAACAACTCACTGCCCAAACTTCTTTGATTTCCGAGAGGAGGGGCGAGATGCGCCAAAGATTTCCGGGACTAAAGTTTAATACCGAAGACACGGATTTAAGTAATTTATTACTTGAGTGGTAGGGAAGCATTCCCAGGGCACAGAAGCAGGAGGGTAACCGACTGTGGAGCGCTGGGAAGAGAGAATGTTGGCCTGAGTAACCGCATTGCGGGTGAAAGCCCCGCACACCGAAAGTCCAAGGTTTCCTTGGCAATGGTATTCAACCAAGGGTTAGGCGGTCCTAAGGTGAACCCGAAAGGGGAAGCTGATGGACAGCAGATTAATATTTCTGCCCTTCTTTATTTGTTCAATAAAGTGCGGAATCTAGTAGGTAAGGCGAGTAATTGGATTCTCGTCGGCAATCTGACGCAAGAAGGATTGACGGGAAGTCGTGTTTACACGGCGAACCTTACCGAGCAAGTTTCCCAGAAAAGCTTTATTTAAACAAAATAGAGAAACCGTACCGCAAACCGACACAGGTGGACAAGCGTAAGTATGCTAAGGTGAACGGGTTAAACCTCGTTAAGGAACTCGGCAAATCAGTGGCCGTAAGTTCGCAATATGGCCTGCCCTGCGCGCAAGCGTTGGGGCTGCAACAAACGTACTTCAACCGACTGTTTATCAAAAACACAGCTCTCTGCTAACTCGTAAGAGGATGTATAGAGGGTGAAGCCTGACCAGTGCTGGAATGTTAAGTTTGGGGGTGGTAGGTCGCAAGATTTACTGCTCACTGAATGAAGCACCAGTGAACGTCGGCGATAACTATAAGTTGACGATTGTAGTTAAAAAACTTTGCTATATGCTGGAAACTCCGGGTATATTGAACTACTATCCGTAATTTAGTAAAATAAATTAATGGAAGTAAAAATGTTCAATCGCGGACAATCAGCAGGAAAGGCTTTTGAAGAGAAATTAGGCAGCTATCTAAGCGGTTTTACTGATGGAGAAGGAAGCTTCAATATATCAGTAATAAACCGAAAAAAAGATTATGTTCATGGCTGGAAAATAAGTTTATGCTTTAATATCTCACAAAAAGATGACACTGTCCCTAAAATATTTAAAAATGCTCTAGGGTGCGGAAAAATCAGATATCGAAAAGACGGAATATGTTATTTCGATGTCAGAAAAACCGATGATTTAGTAAAAATCGTTGTGCCATTTTTTAAAAAATTCCCATTGCTTTCAAATAAGCAAAAAGTTTTTACAATTTTTTGCGAGGCATTGGAAATAGTGAGTAATAAAAAGCATTTAACTATTGACGGAATGGAAAAAATCTTGAAACTTAGAGATAAAATAATAGTTGGCCGAAAAAGGAAATATTCTAACAAAGAAATCCTCATTTCTTATCAAAAGAATCCCCAGAGACTACACGCAAAGACTGTCTTAAATTAATTTTTAAGCGGTATGATATAGTCCGAACTGCATAGCGATATGCAGAATGCAATAGAAATATTGCATCACGGTGTTAAAATTGACTTCTTTAACACTTGTAACAATAAATGAATCGTCCAAAGGTAGCGTAATCCCTTGCCGGGTAAGTTCCGGCCCGCATGAATGGCTTAACGAGTTGAAGACTGTCTCAACGAGGTGCCCGGTGAAAATGCAATAACAGTGAAGATGCTGTTTACCTGCAGCTAGACGGAAAGACCCCGGAAGCTTTACTGTTCGTAGATATTGGTTATTGATTTCTGATACGTAGCGTAGTGGTGAGACTTTGAAGCGGTGGTTTCGGCCACCGTGGAGTCGCCGATGAAACAGCCATTTTTAGAAATTAATATTCTAATCCTCTTAACTGAGGTGACAGTGTTTACTAGACAGTTTAAGTGGGGCACTTGCCTCCTAAAAAGTAATGGAGGCGTTTAAAGGTTGGTTAGCTTCGGATGGAAATCGAAGCGATAGGGCAAAGCCATATACCAGCTTTACTGCAAGACGGCTATGTCGCGCAGTTGCGAAAGCAGAACTTAGTGAACCGACGTGTATTTTATAGAAAACACGAAGATCATCAGCCAAAAGCTACTCCGGGGATAACAGGCTAGTAGAGCCCGAGAGTCCATATCGACGGCTCTGTTCGGCACCTCGATGTCGGCTCAACTTATCCTGGGGCTGGAGCAGGTCCCAAGGGTCCGGCTGTTCGCCGGTTAAAAAGTTACGTGAGCTGGGTTCAAACCGTCGTGAGACAGGTTGGTCCCTATCTACTGCAGGCGTTGAGTTTTGAGGAGATTTGTTCCTAGTACGAGAGGACCGGAACGAACTGACCTCTGGTGTATCAGTTGTCCTGCCAAGGGCATTGCTGAGTAGCTAAGTCGGGAATAGATAAACGCTGAAAGCATATAAGCGTGAAACTAACTCCAAGATGAGAACTCGTAGACTCCCCGCAGATTACGGGGTTGATAGGCTCCAGGTGTAAGGCTAGCAATAGCTTCAGCCGGGGAGTACTAATAAGTCATTTTATCCTTCGATATACTTAGCATTTGAGTAGTCGAAGACATTAGCGTAAGTTTAATTGTTAGCGTCTCACCACGCGACATTAATAGATACAGATTTTATTTATCTTGATTTTGTATGAAGCCGGAAATTGAATATTCCGGTGACGATTATACTGGAGTTGTCCCACCTGATCCCATTTCGAACTCAGAAGTGAAATACTCCAAGGCCGATGGTAGTGCTTTGCGCGAGAGTAGGTAATCGTCACCAGAGTATTTAATTGAAAAAAGTCCTGCCAAGCAGGATTTTTTTGTTGCAGGAAATTTGCATAAAAAAAGATGATGGGGTAAAATGACAAAAACAAAACATATGAACGAGGCGAAAAAGTTTTCAATAAAACACAAAAATAAAAACTGGTTGAAGTTTTTAATTGGGGCGATCGTTTTTTTATTTTTGTTTTTTGTTTTGAATATTTTTGTTTCACCAATTAGGAATGGTTTCTATACCATTTCATCGCCAATTCAGAAAATTTTTTGGTCAGCCGGTGAATCATCTTCTTTGTTTTTGAGTTCGCTTTCTTCGGGTGGGTCTTTGGCAAAAGAAAATGAGAATTTAAAGATAGAAAATCAAAAGCTTTTGTCACAGCTCGCTTTTCTGCAATCAATAGAACAAAGCAATCAGGCGCAAAGCGATGTTTCGGTGTCATGCCAAAACAGCGGGTTTAAACTGGTTATGGCGGGAGTAATTGGCTTAGACTCCGAAGATATTTTATCAATCAACAAAGGTTCCGCCGACGGAATTGCAGAGGGAATGCCGGTTATAAACCAACAAAATGTTCTTTTTGGCAAAATTTCTAAAGTCTACAAAAATTTTTCAAAAGTAATGCTTATTTCAAATAAAAATAGCGTTATAAATGTGAAAACTCAACACGTCCCAGAGAGTGCCTCCGCTACAAGTTCCGAGATTGACGGGGTGGTAAAAGGCGAGGGGGGATTGAACGCTTATTTAGATTTAGTTCCCATTAGTGATAATATAGACTTGCAGGATGTTTTGGTGACTTCTGCAATAGAGAAATCGTTCCCAAAAGATTTACTGGTTGGGAAAATTATTCAAAAAAATAAAAACGACCAAAAACCGTTTCAGCAGGCTGAAATTAGCTTGTTTTTTAATGTCAAATCATCGGACAATTTATTTGTGATTGCAAATTTCAAAAGATGACATGGCAAAAGGCGTTAGTCGTAATATTTTTATTTTACTTTCTTGCCCTGTTGCAAGGCAGTTTTTTTGCGCAGTTTAGCTTGTTTGGAGCTGTTCCTAGCTTAGTTTTTATCCTGTTTTTTTTATCAGTTTTTTTTGGTAAAAAAGATAATTACCTGATTATTTTTTTGGCGTTTATAGCCGGAATTTTTCTAGACCTTTTTTCTCCTTATACATATTTAGGCGTTTCGATTGCATTACTCTTGCTTGTGGGGTTTTTATTGAAAAAGACGCAGGCAATGTTGAAAAATAGGGGCGATAATAATCCATTTATTTATTTCGCGCCTCTTTTTTTAGTATATTTAGTTTTTTATGAAATTTTTCTTAAAGTTGTATTGCGATATCTTGACCCGTCCCGCTCCTTAATTGTTTTTGACTCTTTATTCGCGATAGGGATAGTCTACAATTTAATTTTGGCAACTATAGGATTTTGGATTTTTAAAAAATATGGCAAAGGAATATAAAGTCAAAAGGTCAAACCTTGACATTGAGCCTCACGAAGTTTTTCTAGATAAACTCGCCCAGTATAAGGAAGAGGAGCTTGGCTTGTCTGAAAAAAAATTTGAAGTTCCGCTCAAAGAAAAAATATCTTACGTTTTGTTCGGTATTTTTTTTGTTTTAGCTGTCATACTTTTTTCCAGAGTTTTTTATTTTCAATTTTTTGAAGGAAAAAAACTCTACACCCAAGCAGAAAATAATAAAAGCAGCACCAACCTGATCACGCCGGCAAGGGGAATAATTTACGACAAAAACATGACAAAGCTTGTTTTGAATTCTCCTGCTTATGATTTAGTATGTGACAGGGCTCATTTTTCCTTTCCCGACGGACAAATTTCACAAGATATAAAAGATATTTCCAGCGCCACCGGACTGGTTGCAGAAGACATAGCAAACAAGATTCAAGGCGCAGATTCATCGGAAGTTTTGGTCGCTGACAACCTAAGTCATGAACAGCTTTTAATTCTGGAAACGAAAATAAACGATCTCCAAGGTTGCAGGATTACCCAGAATACTGCCAGAGATTATATTTTAGGCCCGATTTTTTCCCAGGTTTTAGGATATACGGCAAGGATAAACAAAGACGAATATTCAAGTTCAATAGGGTATGCGATCAACGATTATATCGGCAAAACAGGCTTAGAAAAATATTACGAAACGTATTTAAGGGGCAAGCCAGGGCAGTCAAAATCAACAAGATCGGCCACAAGTTCAAAAGAGGCCGACCATGTTGTTGTGGCTCCCGACCCTGGGGATAATTTGATTCTAAACATAGACGCTGATTTACAGGAACGTCTTTATGGAGCCCTTGGAAAAAGCATTAAAAATATCGGGGCTAAAAAAGGAGCCGCTGTTGCCATGGACCCCAGGACAGGAGCTGTTTTGGCGCTGGTTTCTTATCCTTCATACGACGATAATTTGTTTTCTAAAGGGATATCAGTGGCAGATTATAACAAGATAGCAAGCGACACCTCTCGTCCGCTTTTCAACAGAGCGATTTCGGCGAAATACCCGACCGGTTCTACAATAAAACCGTTTGAGGCGTCGGCCGCTTTGCAGGAAAAACTAATTTCTCCCAACAAACTGATTAATGATCCGGGGTATATTTTAGTTCACAGCCAATACGACCCGAGCGTGGTTTACCGATACGGCGGAGTTACACCTCATGGTCTTGTTGATATGAGAAAAGCCATTGCTGTTTCCTCAAACATTTATTTTTATACTGTCGGCGGAGGCTATGGCGACCAACAAGGGTTGGGTCCGGCAAGAATTAAAAAATATCTTTCGCTTTTCGGCTGGGATCAGAAAACCGGCATTGACTTGCCCGGTGAATTTTCCGGATTTATTCCTGACCCGGTTTGGAAAAAAGCAGTAAGAGGCCAGCCATGGTGGGACGGCGACACTTACAACCTTGCCATTGGCCAGTCAGATTTGCAAACCACTCCTTTGCAGGTGGCAAGCGCTTACTGCGCCATTGCTAATGGAGGAACTTTGTACAAGCCTCAGATTGTAGACAAAATTGTTTCAAGCGATTCATTAAAAACAGTTCAAGAGTTTCAGCCACAAATTATCAGAAGCAATTTTATTGACCCTCAAAATTTGGAAATTGTCAGGCAGGGAATGAGAGATGGCGTGAATAAACCATACGGATTGTCCGCATACTTAAACGATTTGCCTGTGGCAGTTGCGGCAAAAACCGGAACAGCTGAAATTGGAGTGGCAAATCATTACAATGTTTGGTCATCGGTTTTCGCGCCTTACGACAATCCGCAAATTGTTTTGGTTGTAACAGCCGAAGATGTAAATGGCCTGGGAGCTGTTACGCTTCCAGTTGCTCACGACGTTTTGCAATATTATTTTAGCAAAAAGTAATTTGTATTTTTGCTGTAATTTTGAGGTGTCCGTGTTTTTTGCGGCCGCAAAAAACACGGACAATACTAATTTTCAGTTTCCAGACAAAAAAAGAGAGCGATCTTGCGATTGCTCATTGGATCCCGATATTTAGCTTCGGGACCTTATGTCTTGAATCACGCCCACGAAAGCCGTAATGCCGGAGACGGTTACTAGCACCAAGCCGGCGCGAATCAATAACGGGTCTTTGCTTACGGCAAGCAGAACAAGCCCGGATATGAAACACGTGTACAGAACGATGATTTTTTTCATAGATCCTTTATTTGGCGGTTGTTTTTGTTAGATGCTTCAGTGTGGGGGATCATCATGCATCTCGTCGGGCAGGAGAAGCAGAGCCCCAGCGAGGCAAAGGCGGGGTGTGGTGGCAGGAGTCTTGTCCACGATTTCCAGACCAAGCGCCTGTTGGACAGAAAGGTCGCGGGAGATAAGTTCTCCAATGGCCTCTGCGGAACTTCGTCCTCCTCCGGACTTTTCCGGGCGTCCATCCACTTTTGCTGTCCATTTCCATTCGCCAACGCTAGGGTCATCTGTTTTTTTAGTAACGGTAATTTTCATATTTTTGTCGGGATTTAAGTTGTCAACGAACAGTTTTATTCTAACATATAAGATATGTTATCGTCAAGGGTTGCTGGTATTTTTTTAATTTGATACAATAAACAAAATGTCATTCCCAACTTGATTGGGAATCCAGATTATTACCACTGGATTCCCGCTTTCGCGGGAATGACACCTATCGAACATGTCCACTATTGAGGAACTACGTAAAATAAGGTTAGAAAAATTGGAAAAACTGCAACATGCAGGGCTTTTGGCATATCCGGCAAAAACAAAAAGAACCCACACTATTGCTGAGGCTTTAGAGGATTTTGAGAAATTAGAGAAGTCTAAAAAAGTTATTGTTTTGGCCGGAAGAATTATGGCGCAAAGGGGACATGGCGGAGCTACTTTTTTGGATATAAACGATGGTTCGGCTTCGCTCACCACAGGTGGCTCCGGAAAGATTCAGGTAATTATAAAACAAGATAAAGTGGGGGAGAAGGGCTATCAATTTTTTCTGGATGTTTTTGATATAGCTGATTTTGTGGAAGTTAAAGGAACTTTGTTCACAACAAAAAGGGGCGAAAAAACACTTGAGGCAGAAGATTACAAAATGCTTTCAAAAGCGCTTTTGCCTTTGCCGGAAAAATGGCATGGTTTGCAAGATACCGAAGAAAAATTAAGGAAAAGATATTTGGACATTATTTTTAATCCGGAAGTAAAGCAAATGATTGAGAAGCGGACGATTTTTTGGGCTTCAATGAGGGAGTTTTTGGTTAAAAAAGGATTTTTGGAAGTGGAAACCCCGGTTCTGGAAACTGTCCCGGGCGGAGCCGACGCCAGGCCATTTATAACCCACCACAATGCTTTGGATATTGACGTGTATTTAAGAATTTCAATGGGCGAGCTGTGGCAGAAAAAATTAATGGTGGCTGGTTTTGAAAAAACATTTGAAATTGGCAGGCAATTCAGAAATGAGGGCATGGATTCGGAACACTTGCAAGACTACACGCAGATGGAATTTTATTGGGCTTACGCAGATTATGAACAAGGAATGAAGTTGGTTGAGGAAATGTATAAATATGTGGCTAAAAAAACCTTTGGAACTTTAGAATTTAAAATTCGCGGATTTGAAATTGACTTGGGAAAAAAATGGGAAAAGTATGATTACACTTCAACAATAGCAAAATATACAGGAGTGAATATAGACGAGGCAAGTTTGGGGGAAATAGAGAAAGCTATAACAAAGCTTGGAATAAAGGCTGAAGGTTTTTCCGCCCAAGGCGGACCAGCCTCGGGCTGGAACATCACCCGAGCAATTGATAACTTGTGGAAATATTGCCGAAAAAACATTTCAGGTCCCGGGTTTTTAATAAACGTGCCAATTATTATGGAACCATTGGCAAAACGCATGGAGAAGAACCCGAAGCTGGTTCAACGTTTCCAAGTAATTTTAGCTGGCTCGGAAAATGGCAAAGGATATTCAGAATTAAACGACCCCATTGACCAAGCGGAACGGTTTGCAGAACAGCAAAAGCTTCGCGACAAAGGCGACCAAGAAGCTCAAAGATACGACAAAGATTTTGTTGAGGCGCTTGAGCACGGAATGCCTCCAACCTGCGGATTTGGAGTTTCGGAAAGATTATTTTCATTTTTAATGGACAAACCAGCCCGCGACTGCCAAATTTTCCCACTTATGCGGCCCAAATAATATGAAAAAAGCTTAGGAAATGAGTAAAGTTTTAATAAGCAACTTATCTAATTTTGAAGGCAAAGAGGTGGAAGTTTCGGGCTGGGTGGCGAATTTTAGGTCTTCCGGAAAGATTGCTTTTTGGCAGTTAAGAGATGGCTCGGGATTTGTTCAGGCAATTTTACTTGCCCGCCGAAGCCTTGGCGGAGGCGGGGATGCTATCGAATTATCCGACGAAAAATGGCAAGAATCTAAAAAAGTGACGCTGGAAACTTCTGTTAAACTTTTAGGAGTTGTCGCCAAGCATCCTAAAAAAGAAGAGTTTGAACTGCAAGTGAAAGATTTTAGTTTTATCCAAATTGCAGAAGAATATCCAATTGGGAAAAAAGATCATGGGCCGGATTTTTTGTTAGATAACAGACATTTGTGGCTGAGGTCTTCGCGCCAGTGGGCAATTCAGAGAATAAGGAACACTTTAATTCTGGCGACTTATGAATTTTTTAACAAAAATAATTTTATAAAGATTGACTCGCCAATTTTAACTCCGTCGGCTTGTGAGGGCACAACAGAGCTTTTTGAAATTGATTATTTTGGAGAACAAAAAGCTTATTTGTCGCAGTCTGGACAGCTTTATTTAGAGGCAGCAATTTTTGCCCATGGCAGAGTCTTTGATTTTGGTCCGGTTTTTCGAGCAGAGAAGTCAAAAACCAGAAGACACTTAACAGAATTCTGGATGATGGACGCAGAAATGGCTTTTATAAATTTGGAGGATAATTTAGAGATCCAGGAAAATTTAATAAGGCAAATGGTAAAGTCTGTCTTGGAAAAAAACAAATTAGAGCTTATAATGCTTGAAAGGGATGTAAAACCGTTGGAGAACATTACAAAGCCATTTTATAAAATAATGCACAAAGAGGCTGTAAAAAAGCTGAAAGAATTGGGATCTGACATAAAAGAGGGTGATGATATGGGCGCCGACGACGAAACAATTTTGACGAAACAATACGACAACCCGATTTTTATCACCCATTATCCGAAAGAAGTTAAAGCTTTTTACATGAAGCGCGATCCGCTAGATGATTCGCGAGTTTTGTGCGCCGATTTGCTGGCTCCGGAAGGTTATGGGGAAATTATTGGAGGCTCTCAAAGGGAAGATAATTATGAAGAATTGCTAAAGCGAATTAAAGAAAACAATTTGCCCCAGTCTGCCTTTGAGTGGTATTTAGACTTAAGAAAATATGGTTCGGTTCCGCACGGAGGATTTGGTTTTGGATTAGAAAGAATTACTGCCTGGGTTTGCGGAATACAGCACATCCGCGAAACAATTCCATTCCCACGCACGATCAATCGTTTGAATCCATAATAATATGAAAAAAATGTTCATAATTTTAATTTTTGTTATACTTTTCATTTTATTTTATCCGAAGCCCTACGACAAAGCCGGTGGATTCGCTGGTATTCAGTATTCAAATAATAAAAGGTGTATAGGCTTCAGTTATAGCTATTATCCTAAAGGATGCAGTGATTGTTTCACTATACTTTATTGTGTAGGTTTGCCAATTTCTAAATAACCAATAACGAAGCACTGACCTCTTCTGTGTTGTTTGTGTTGCTGAACTATTCCACTAAAAGGTGGAATGGATTATAATGTGTATAATTCAGTACGAAATGCGATAAATTGGAAATAAATTAGTAACTGTTTCTTTAAATTATGGACGAGAAAAATTTGGTAAAAATTTTAAAAGCAGTTGCAAACAAAAATCGCTTCTTTATTTTGAAATGTTTATACAGGAATAAGGAATTGTCGGTGGGGGATCTAGCTGAGATGATTGATTCGCCATTTAGAAGCGTTTCAAAGGATTTGGGTATTTTAAGGCGAGCCGAGCTGGTGCAGTTCAGAAACTTTAATTTAAACAGATATTATTCGATAAACATTACTAAATTCCCCAAAGAGCTATTCCACTTTTTAGTGGAACAGTGGAATGGCTGAATGGTTGTTCCGCTGGCGTGTTGGTGCTTGTGTTTATTTTTTTGTGTTTATTATCCTATGAGTATTATCCTGTTACCATTCCACTAAAAGGTGGAATGGTAGGTAAGTTTGTATGGAGGATATTCATAAGAGTATATTTTTATGTAAAAAAAGAGGCGGCCAATTGGTCGCCTTTTTGATGCGCCGTATATTTATTCAATGAGCTTAAACTCGGCACCTATGCGCTCGGCAACGATTAGTCCAATGCGAATTGCTTTCGCTTTGGATAAGTTGCCCCTATCCATCCTTTCATCAAGTGAAAAGGACGTTCTACCAATCTTGATGACTATTTCCCAGCCGGGAGTGATAGGCCCCCCTCTGTCATCTTGCGGCAGTTCAACACTAACGACAATGTTTCTTTTTTTCATATCTTTCGTTTCTTTCTAGGCGATGATGGTCTATTTTTACATAGCGACATATAAATGTCAAGAGTTGCTGGAGTTTTTTAATTTTGGTATTATAAATAAATTAAATAATAAATTTATGTTGGATATAAATTTTATAAGAGAGAATGCAGAGGTCGTAAAAAAAGCGTGCAAAAATAAGAACGTCAGCATTAGCGTTGACTTGGTTTTGGATTTGGACAAAGAAAAAAGGGGATTGATGACTGAAATGGAAGCGCTAAAAGCCGAACGGAATAAAATTAGCCGTGGCGGAGCTGACAATAAAGCAATTTTCGCGCAGGCAAAGGAGATTAAAGAAAAAATTAAATCAATGGAGCCCGAGTTGTTAAAAATTGATACAGAGCTGAAAGGCCTGCTTTTGCAGCTGCCAAACGTGCCATTTGATGACGTGCCTGTCGGAAAAGATGATTCTGAAAATGTGGTTTTAAGAAAGGTGGGTCGCACGCCAAAATTTTTATTCAGTAAGCCGAAAGATTATATGGAATTAGCAGAAGCCATGGACTTAATAGACACTGAAAGAGCCGGAAAAGTGGCCGGTTCTCGATTTGGTTATATTAAAGGAGATTTGGTAATGTTGCAGTTTGCTATTATGAGATTTGGACTAGACATAGCCAGGAAAGAAGGGTTTATTCCTGTTATGCCACCGGTAATGTTGAAAAAAGAAATGGCGCGTGGCACCGGATATTTTGAGGCCACCGATGAAAAAGAGGCATATTATTTGCCGGAAGACGATATGTATTTGATTGGTACATCTGAGCAGGCTTTGGTTTCAATGCATGCCAACGAAGTCTTGGAAGAAAAGATTTTGCCCCGGCGTTATGTTGGATTTTCAACGTGTTTTCGCAGGGAAGCCGGAAGTTATGGAAAAGACACAAAAGGAATTTTACGCGTGCACCAATTTGATAAATTGGAAATGGTGATCTTTTCAAAGCCCGAGGATTCCAAAAAGGAGCACGAACTTTTGCTGAAAATTGAGGAAAAGCTTATGAAAGCTTTAAGTTTGCCATACCAGGTGGTGGATATTTGCACCGGGGACTTGGGCGGTCCGGCGGCAAAGAAATATGACATTGAGACATGGATGCCATCGGAAAACCGATACAGAGAAACGCACTCCACATCAAATTGCACAGATTTTCAGGCAAGACGATTAAACATTAGGTACAAAGATAAAAATAATAAAATGCAGTTTGTTCACATATTAAATGGCACCGCTTTTTCAACAAGACCGCTAATATTGATAATGGAAAATTATCAGCAAAAAGATGGGTCAATAAAAGTGCCGAAAGTTTTGCAGAAATACTGCGGATTCAAAATAATCAAGTAAAAATGGAAATAATAATTAACGGTCTTAAAACAAATTACCAAGTTTTCGGAGAGGGTAAACCCTTTCTAATTTTGCATGGCTGGGGGTCTAACTCCGACAGGTGGGTTGCTGTTGCAGAAAAAATTGCAGAAGGGGCGCCCGCTGGCGGGTCCTTCAAAGTTATTGTTCCTGATTTACCGGGGTTTGGACAAAGCGAATTGCCCCATGTTCCGTGGGACGTGAATAATTATGTAAATTGGTTAGATCAATTAGTCAAAGAACTTAATTTGAAAGATTTTTATTTGCTTGGGCATTCTTTTGGCGGAGCCTTGGCGTCTAAAATAGCGGTTAAGCACGCGCAGGACATTAAAAAACTATTTTTAGTTTCAGCGGCTTGCGTCAGGAAAAAAACCGCTAAAAAAAGTTTTTTCAAGAGAATATCCAAGGTCATCAAAATTTTTTATTTTATACCCTACTTCGATCTTTTCAGGAGAGCTGTTTACAAATTTATCATCAATAAAAGCGATTATGTTTATGTGCAGGGGATAATAAGGGAAACTTATTTAAAGGTAATTTCCGAAGACCTCTCTTTTCATTTGCCATTTATTAAAATTCCAACCATAATTATTTGGGGTGATAAAGATTATATTACTCCATTGGAAGACGGATATTTTATAGAGAAGCAAGTCAAAAAATCGAAGATTATTATAATTTCCGGAGCAGGCCACGATCTAAACAGGAAGCAGCCGGAAATTTTGGCGGAAAAAGTTTTAGAAAACTGTTAAAATATCACATCAATAATGTATCTGATAATCGCCACGCTTTGGCTTTTTTGGGAAGTAAAATATGTCCTATTTTGGCTTTATTTATGGCAATTGAAAGATTACCACGTAGGCAGATTTGCTGACCATTTCAGAACGCATAAAGGAAAAAAAATACTACTCGACGTTTCGCGAGTTATTAAACTGGTGTTGTTTGTTTTGTTTTTGGCATTAGGTTCTTTCTTTGTTTATTTATTATATATTTTATTGCTGGTATATCTCGCAGAATTTTTGATGCTTCTCAGGTCAGTTATTAACCGATCCATAAAAAAACCCAAAAAAACTTTTAAAATTTTATTTTTAGGCGCGGTTTCTTTCGCGGTTGTTGTTTTGTTTTTGGCAGAAATGCTAAAGTTTAATAGTCCTGCTTTATTGCTGGGTTTTGACATTTTAACTCCAATAGTTGTCTCTGTAATTGTGCTTTTGTTCCAGCCAATTTTTGTTTTGATGAGAAATCACACCTTGAGAAAAGCCAGAGATAAAATGGAGAAAATAAAATCGCTCGGCGGGCTTAAAGTTATTGCCATCACGGGAAGTTATGGCAAAACATCAACCAAGGAATTTTTATCAGCCATTCTCTCGAAAAAATATAAAGTTTTAAAAACAAAAGAACATCAAAATTCTGAAATTGGCATTGCTAAATGCATTCTGCAAGAATTAAAACCCAGTCACCAAATTTTTATCGCTGAAGTCGGCGCTTATGACAAAGGAAAGGTAAAAGAGGTTTGTTCTATTTTAAAACCGAAAATAGGCATTGTAACAGGCGTGAACGAGCAGCATTTAGCTCTTTTTGGTTCATTGAAAAACTTGCTTTCGGCCGAAGGCGGGGGAGAGCTGGCAGACTCTTTAAGCAAAGACGGGCTTTTGGTTGTTAACGGCGACAATAAATATTGCTTAGATCTTTATAGAAAATTCAATGGGAATAAAAGAATTTACAGCCTAAGCAACAAAATAATGAATTCCGATATTTGGACAGAAGAAATGATTGTTGCTAAAAAATTTGTTTCCTTTATAGCAGTTAACAGAAATAAAGAAATGAGTCATTTTACCGCCAATGTCTTGGGCGGACACTGCGTGCAGAATCTTTTAGGAGCTATTTTAATTGCCAGGGAGTTAGGTATGAGCTTTGGAGAAATTTCGGTGGCCTGCGGAAATATTTTTGAAGAGCAGGCAGGCATGACATTAAAATCGGGTAAATACGGAATTAACATTGTCGATTCTTCTTATTCGGCTAATCCGGATGGAGTTTTTGCTGATTTGGACTATCTTTCCGTTTTTCAAGGCAAACGTTTAATTGTAATGCCTTGTTTAATTGAACTTGGTAAGAAGTCAGGGGAAATTCACCAAAAAATCGGCAGAAAAATTGGAGAAATTTGTGACTTAGCAGTAATAACCAGCAAAGATAAATTTGAAGAAATAAAAAAAGGGGCAATAGGCGCGGGTATGGAAGACAGAGATATTTTATTGTGCGACAAGCCGCAGGATATTTGTTCAATTATTACACTTTCTTGCAAGGCGGGCGATGTGGTTTTGTTGGAGGGCCGAGTCCCGGGCGAGTTAATTAATCTGTTAACATTATGAGCTATTTTAGACCAATTTCTATTTCTTTGTCGCCGAACGTGGAAAAAGATGATTTACATCTGGCCTTAAATTTAATTATTCGGCCGTGGCTATGGAAAAACCCGCCTTCGCGCAAAGCTTCGGCGAGGCAAGGAGGCAAAGCAATATCAGAATTGGAAGATGAGTTCAAGAAGTATCTTGAAGTAAAGTATGCTTTTTCTTTTAACTCGGGGAGAAGCTCTTTCTTCGCAATTCTGAAAGCCCTGAGCGAAGTCGAAGGGTTGAAATCTGGCGGCGAGGTTCTTTTGCAGGCTTTTACATGCAACGCGGTTCCAAATCCTGTTCTATGGGCGGGGTTAAAACCGGTTTATGTTGATTGCAGAAAAGACGATTTTAACATGGACGCAGAAGACTTGAAATCGAAGATTACAACAATGAGCAGAGTTGTGGTGGTACAACATACTTTTGGCCTGCCCGCTAACATGGACGAAATTAGGAGTATTTGCGGGGTTAACAACCTAATTTTAATTGAAGATTGTGCGCACTCATTGGGCGCTGAATACAATGGAATCAAGGTTGGCTCGCACAGCAAGGCGTCATTTTTTAGTTTTTCAAGAGATAAAATTATTTCTTCGGTTTACGGCGGGATAGCAGTTACAAACGACGATAAAGTGGCTGAAAGTCTCCAACAGGCTCAGGCCGAATTTGAAATGCCAAGTTCATTTTGGATATTTCAGCAACTGTTGCACCCCATTCTTTTGCATTATATTATTTTGCCGATTTATAATTTCTTAGATTTGGGAAAAATATTTTTAGTTCTATCCCAATGGTTTCACATTTTATCTAAAGCAGTCAGTTGGCAGGAGAAAAGAGGGGAGAGGCCGGATTATTTTCCAAAAGCTCTGCCGAACGCTTTAGCTGTTTTGGCCCTTAACCAATTTAATAAGTTAGAAAAGTTTAACGCTCATCGCCAAAAAATAGCCAATTACTATTTTGAAGAATTAAAGGATACGAAATTCCGGTTGCCTCAAAAATTTTCTGACAGGAAAAACGTTTTTTTAAGATTCACCGCAAATCACCCAAAGGCTCAGGAAATAATTTATGAAGCTTGGCATGACCAAAACATTTTGCTAGGCGACTGGTATACAACTCCAATAGCGCCGTTTGACACAAAAATTGAAGAAATTGGTTACAAATTAGGAATGTGCCCAATAGCGGAGAGGTTATCAAAAGAAACATTAAACCTGCCGACCCATATTAATATCTCTCAAAAAGACGCATCCAGGATTGTAGATTTTTTGAAAAGGCTTGACATATAAAGCAAGATAGATTAAGATGTTAGTATAATCAAATAATTAAGCCGCAGACAATAGGCATCCTGCAAGGGAAGAAGTCCTATCAAGGCACTAGTAATAACTTTTTGTTATTTTTACTGCTGTCTGTGAGACAGCTTTTTTCGTAATATGGCGTTAACTAAGATACAAAAGACAAAGCAAATAGATAATGTAAAAGAAAGGATTTCCCAACAGAAATCAATAGTTTTTGTTGACTTCGCAAAAGTTCCTTCAAAGGACATGTTTGCTTTAAGAAAGAATTTGAAAGAAGCAGGTTGTAACTTAAAGGTTGCCAAAAAAACATTGGTAAGAATTGCTTTTGGTCAATCGGGCATTTCCTTTTGGAACAAAATGAAGGCAGTTATTCCCGGTCAGCTGGCATTAGTTTTTGGCATTGAAGACGAGATTGCTCCGGCAAGAATTGCGAATATATTCGCCAAAACTCATGAAAATTTTAAGATTTTAGGAGGGATTTTTGAAAAAAGGTTTATTGACAGGGAGAGGGTGCTGGTTTTAGCTAACATACCTCCGAGAAACGAATTATTAAGCAGATTGGTCGGCTCGCTTTCTTCCCCAATGGCAAGTTTTGTAAGAGCATTAGATAAAATAAGCAAAATACAAAAATAAATTTATAATTAATTATCGCTCGGAAAATAATTCCATCGCTCGGCAACAAACTTTAAATTAAAAAGTTTATTACATCGCCACTTTATGAAAATTATTTTCCTCGCTTGTAAAAAACATGACAGACGAAATTAAAAATGTTGAGGTACCAGAAAAATTTCAGAAACTGGTCGCCGAAATAGAAAAAATGCCGATTGTAGAATTGGCAGAATTGGTTAAGGTTTTGGAAAACAAATTTGGTGTTTCTGCAGCCGCCCCGGTTGCAGTGGCAGCCGCCGCCGCTCCAGTTGAGGAAAAAACATCTTTCAACGTTGAGTTGAAGGAAGTTGGAGCTCAAAAAATTGAGGTTATTAAGGTTGTCAGAGACGTGACTGCAAAAGGATTGAAAGAGTCAAAAGACTTAGTTGACGCAGCCGCAGCCGGAACGCCTCAAATGGTAAAAGAAGGAGTCAAGAAGGAGGAAGCAGCTGAAATTCAAAAGAAATTTACAGCCGCCGGAGCTAAAGTGGAAATAAAATAGTTATTTTATTTCCATCCCCGTGAAAACAGGGACCCAGCAGATATAAAAACAGGGGATTAAAAGTCCTCTGTTTTTTTGTTTACATTTTTTTCGACATAAAAGAAGGACAGCGTCAACTATTGACAAGGTATATTACTGTATGATATAATAAATAATATTGCAAACAGCTCTTTTACATTATAAATATAGCGGTTATATCTAAAAGATACGGAACATTTCGGTACTTTTTAGATACGACCGCTATAGTGGCGGTCAATAATAGAAAGAGAAACAACAATAACAATATAGAAAGAGAGAAAAGTGTGAAGAATTTTGATATAAACAATAGGCGCCTGCTTTACGAAAAAATTAATGCTGTTATCGTAAAGCATGGGATTCAAGCTGGACACGGAATGTTGTGGCAAGCCTTAGTGCATTTGCATCTGCTGGAATACGGCTCCGACGTGAAATTTCCAGCGCGCCTAGAACAGGACAGATGGTGGCTCGAAAGTCTCAACCAACAACAAGCCCAAGAAGTTGTGGATTATGCGCAAATGGCGTCTTCTGTCGCATGGCGACATTGGCGCAAGAAGCTCAAGACAACCCATTGGATCACTGATTGGAAAACTCGTCACAAGAAATAAGCTGATTAAGTTCGGCGAGCAAGGGAGTTGAACAAGTTTCGACTCCTTTTTTTTGTATAATTTTTACATTTTACTCCCCTTTGCCAGATTTTTTTATTAGGCAGATTAGCCAGATGTGGAATAGTGAGTTTTTTGGGTCGAGCCAAAAAACTCACTAAAATATCCCTCCCCTTTGGGGCGGGAGATTTGATTGCGTGAAATTAATAAAAATCAAAAATTATCGTCGTCTATTGACAAGGTATGCTTATGTATTGTAAGATAATAGGATATGAGGCAGTAGCTTCATTCGCTCTTTCACAACTGCATATCTGTCAGCTTTCCGCTTTGCGGGAGGCGTATGTGTTTGCGATGGGACGAAATCTACACAGAAGATTGTTATGAAAAAAAATATTCCAGTATTGCTTCTTTTTCTGGGAGCGTTTACACTTGCCGCGCAAATTACCGTAATCCATCCAAATGGTGGTGAGCGTCTGCCTCGTAACGGACAGATGTTTCTCTGGTGGTCTAACTCAGTGCCCCTACAGGTCGCTCAATTTTTGGACCGTTATGATGAGAACGGTGTGTTCGTTCAGGCGTGTAGCGTAGGTGGGCAGGGCTATTTTATTGCTGGCCTCGACTATGCTGGCAAAGATCCGTCTATTTTTCCTATCGGACAGTATAAGCTGCGTGTTATTGGTCAATCGCCAGACGGGCAGGTGTTTACCGACGAAAGCGACGGTTTTTTCTACATTACTCGTGATGCTTCTATGTCTTGTTCCGCAGTCGACTACAACGATTGGGTGCTTGGGCATACGAAAGCATTTACTATCTCGTGGAATGGCCTTGCTGTTGGCGATACATACAAGCTGTATTTTCCACTTTGGGATGAATATTTGGGCGAAGGCTACGGTTTCATTCTGAAGTCGGGAATTATTGAATCGGAAGTGGGCAGTATTACCTTCAATGCTCCGTTCCCCACTGAGGCTATGTCTATGTACTCTCTGGTTCCGAGCGTTCCGATTGACGCGAACTACTATGCCATGTTTATCGATGAAAATAATTATCTCCGGGCCGAATCTTACCCGATTAGCGTCATCACCAAGGAGGTAAGGGTGCGGGTTTTCGAGCAGAAAGATTTTTCGACCGAATTACTTAAGCCTATGGTGCCGTTATCACTTGTCGTGGACGCCAGATACGCACACGATAGCGTGCAGTCCCTCACGGTTCCGATTACGGTCTGGTTGGGCGCCAACAACGCTGAATACCTTTGCGTTTTGTTTGATAGGGAGAAGCCGGTTTCAGAATTTCATTTGGTCAAAACCAAAGCAGGCGACAAATACGTGTGTGTTAAATTCACCACTCATGGATTCATTGTCCGTAAGGGCAACAAGGCTTCTCTTGAACTCCGCTGTGTTCCTATTAGTGGTGTGGGGCAATGTGTGTTTGGTCTTGATAGAGAAGAAACGCTCACTGTTGTCGGTACGCGACGCGAGGAGATCTCTTCTGCTATGCGTGGCATGTGGGGTCCGACGGTTACTGTTACTAACCGGCAACCACCGCATCGGCACTGAGCCGAAAGCAAAACAGGGTCAAGCTGACAGATTCACAAACCCGCAAGGTGTAAGCTTTGCGGGTCTTTTTTTTGCGTTAGGTATCGACAAAAATTGGCATAAATGGTAGAGTAATAGGATATGAGGCAGTGCAAATTCACCCCCGAATCGCAACTGATTGACGGTTAATGTCGTAAGAAAAACGATTGTTCCTCCACGATTTGATATATTCAAGATTTAACATACCATGCTTTATCATTAATTCAAAAGGCGTCTTGTAGCCCAGGGATT